>NZ_JARBHJ010000027.1 GCF_028864145.1 Actinotignum schaalii
ATGCTCGCCATCGTTCATATCCCGCTGGCGATTCTCGGTCCGCTTCGACGCCTTACCGGTATCGAGCACCCACTTACGCTTACCCGAGTCCCACTTATACGGAGTCGTCGTCACCGTACGCGACTGCGAAACCTTCCGGCTGTTGCAGTCCTTCGCCCCATCAACCCAGTTAGTAGCAGTCACCTGAGCCGGCGGCTGCGGGGGTTTGTTTTTCGCAGTCACTGTTGCGGGAATGAACTTTAAGACATACGTGGATCTCGCAGCGTGCTTGATACGCAATCCGCCTTGCTTAATAGGATATTCGCCCGCAACAGAAGAATTTGAATAACTTGTGTCCAGCTCCCCTTCAAGTTGGTTTTCCATACCGGCCGGAGAGACAGTGTAGGTCAAGCGCGGCAGCGGTTCACCCGCATAAATAGTTACCGGATTAGCTCTAACCGTAATCTCTTTAATGTCTGCCGGTTGAATGAGATAAATCGCGTCATCACGAACTATTTCAGCAGCCCGTAACAGCCTATCCGCGTCGAAGCCATCAACGTTACTACTGTAAAGAGGAGTATATTCGTTCGACTGCTCGCCCTCCTCAAAAATATTGTAAGGGACTCCTTGTTCCAGTTTAAATACACCAAAATGTCTATGTGCTTCTTTTTTGGCTAGGGTCCTTAGTTGCGAGCCCTTTAACCGAATAGTGGTCCGTCCCGTCGTCGCGAAAGCATCATTCGCACCGTTGCTACTTTCAACGTCGTCTGCAACGATCCGAGCAATTGACCAGTTTGTAATATCGATATAAGTAGCAGCACTTGCACCTTTAAACATAGCATCGGCGTATTCCAAACTGGCTAGATCCCACTTGCTGACATCTGGATTAGCAGTTTTATTCTCCTGGAACATTGCCGCTGCATGTTTGACTTTTCGTACATCCCACCTTGAAACGTCAGGATTTGCGTTATTCGCTCTTTCGAACATGAAAGTCAAATACTCCACATTTTTCGTATCCCAACGTGAAACATCCGGGTTTGCAGATTTTGCGCCCCAAAACATGGCACCGAGGTGAGTGGCACTCCCCGTGTTCCATTTGCTGACATCCGGATTAGCACTCAAAGCGTTGTAGAACATCCAACTGAAGTCTGTCACTTTACTGGTGTCCCAGTCGCCTACTTCAGGTTTCGCACTTTTCGCCAGGTAAAACATCGAGGTCATGTCGGTTACGCTACTGGTATTCCATTTTTTGACGTTAGGATTCGCTTTCCTCGCAGTATCAAACATCCCCACCATTTTGGTTACTTTTGCGGTATCCCATTCGCTCACATCCGGATCGGCCACTTCGGATTTTGCAAACATAAATGTCATGTCAGTGACGTTCGATACATCAATTCCATACTTAGGGAGTTGGATGTCGGCGATACGGCAATTCGAAAAAAAGAATGAAGAATCGGGAGGGAACGCGATCCTATTATTTCCATCCGGAGCAAATACTATTTTTTTAGCTGCATTAGGGCCCCGACTTGCCGAATCGCAATGCTGATGCTTCACTCGCATCCAGTCGGACTGTTTCAACTCCCCGTATCCAGCAACAGTGAGTGTTTGTGTGGTGGAATCCCAGGTGGCGGTGAGGTTGGGGCCGACGGGGATACCTGCTGCGCGCTCCGTTGCGCGCGTTTCTCCCCCATCGGAAGTGTCGGGTGACGCGAGGCTAGGAGCGGCTACCCCCCCCCGCTAGAACAGCAAGCGCGGCAATAACGGCAGCCGCTCGTTTGATCAGCTTCACTACTAACCCCTCACCAATTGATACCGTTACAGGCAAACATCCCACACCCGTCGCGAAACCATTTTCACGTTCAATAAGGAATAGGAATGAGTACGACTGCATAGTCGCTTTCTTGATTTACCTTAGCTAATTTCTACAGTTTTCACCACGGGTGACGTTCAGGATAATTCCAGCCCGAGCAATGCAGTAGTCAGACGTTTCCGCCTATTTATGCGGCAATGAACGGATTCTTGTGACTAAAGTCTCGAGTGAAAACGTCTTTTGTAACCAAAATTCAATCGAGCCGAAACGAGCCCACTATAGCTCGATTACTTGCCGAATACGCCGTCGATTTATACATAATAATTAGTTTTCCATACGCATCGGCAATGACTATTTCTATCTATTATTTTCACTGTCGCGAAAATTAGAAACGCGCATAACTCCGTAAAAATGCTATTTTTTCGCTTTTCTACATCGAAGTTGCAAAGTTGCAAGTAGCTCCGTGAAGGTATATCCAGAATTCAACAGCAACGCCACCGCTGGCGGCAATGCGAGCGCCGGCGGCGGGCTACCGCCCGGCTTCGCTATGGCCTTCCATCCGGGCCATAGCGATATCCTCCGATTCGGTCACCTGGTCTACCCGCACCCGGTCGATGCGCCGCCCGTCCAGGGATTGCACGGTGAGCTCCACCGCGCCTAACCGGGTAGAATCGCCCACCTTGGGCATACGCCCCAGCTGGGCGATGATGTAACCGGCCAGGGTATCGAAAGGCCCCTCGGGTAGCTCCACCCCGAGCATTTTGAGCACTTCGGGGCGGGTGGAGAGCCCGTCCATATCCCGCACTCCCCCGTGCACCTGCACCTTGGGGACTTCACGGTCGTATTCATCGCGGATTTCACCCACGAATTCTTCCATCACGTCCTCAATGGTGACGATGCCGTCCGTCCCGCCGTATTCATCCACCACGATGGCAAGGTGAGCATGGGCTTTCCGCAGATCCGAGAGGGCTTCCAACACATCCTTACCGGTTGGGAAGAAGGTCACCGGGCGCACCAAATCGCTCACCCTTTGAGCCGTGGGAGCGGGAGCGAGCATATCGCGGATGTGGAGGAAGCCGATCACGTCGTCGTCGTTCCCACCCCGGCGCACCGGATAACGCGAGTGCTCCAGGGCCGTAACGAGGGGGCGCGCGTCATCGAGGGAAAGTTCCGCGTCGAGGAATTCCACTTCGGTGCGCGGGGTCATGACTTCCTGAACGGTGCGGTCCGAAACGGAGAGCATCGAGACGACCATATCGCGTTCCTCGGTGCCAATCGTTTCTTGGCTGGCCACAAAGGCACGCAGCTCCGCCACGCCCATTTCTTCGCGCTGCTCTTTCGGGTCGCGGCGCAGCAACCGCAGCACCCCGTTGACGCTCGTGCCCAGGAACCAGATGACCGGGCGTAGCACCGCGGTAATAAAAGCGAGGGGCCGAGCGGCCACCGTGGAGATCGTTTCCGCCGATTGCAGGGCAATGCGCTTGGGCACCAACTCCCCGAACACAATGGAAATATAGGAAATCACGAGCGTGGTGAGCACAAAAGCCAGGGTGGTGGCCCCGTTTTCCGACATCCCCCAAGCTCTGAACGTGGGGGCGATCTCCGGGGCGATGGAGGCCGCACCGAAGGAGGCGGAGAAGAATCCGGCCAGGGTTACGCCCACTTGAACGGCGGAAAGAAACTGGTTGGAGTCCGCGGTCAGGCGCTGGATAGTTTTCCCGGAGGCGGAATTTTCCGCCATTTCATCGATTTGCGTTTGCCGCAGGGACACCAGCGCGATTTCCGAAGCGGCAAAAAACGCGCCAATCAGCGTGAAAACAATAACCCAGATGATGTTCATAGCTAAGGGACTCACTCCACCAGTATGGACGAGCCCGCGCCCGCCAGCCCCACCGCGTCTCAGAAACAAGCGGCAAGCGAACACGCGGGAGACGTGGCGCCCTTCCCGCGAGAGCCTCATGAATCTCACATACTTCAATAGTCACACCCAGCAGCTGGGGAGAGGGCATCTGTTTTCAGAGCTGTACTTCTCTTGTCGTACATGCGCAGTACATCCAGGAAAAACATACCCTCCTCGCCGGCGCGGCGGCGGAGAAGGGGTAAGTCGGCGGGCGGCGCGAGACCTTGATCGGCGTTTCAGCAGGACGATCCAGCGCAGTCGTCCAGATCTGCGGGTCAGGCGAGGCGGTCCGGTTAGGCACAGTGTGAGTCCGGGACATCGCCTCCCACAGGATGTGCATAAAAGACACAAAATCGCCCTGAAACGGTACTCTCGCGCACACTTTGTTTTCGGGCACGGTTCATGCAGTTCCGGACCGGATCAAAGCCAAGGACACGCAGTCATTAGATCCACTTTTATCTATTAGCCCTGCGCACCGGGGCGCTGCGGCGTCGTTCTTAAATAACGGGGGGCGTGAGGGCGAAACGCGCCAGGAAAAAGAGTGCTGCGGCGAGGAGAAGGAGGGTGGCGGCGTCCGTGATGCGCGAGCGCACCGAGGGGACGTAGCCGGTGGGCAGGGTCAGGCGCGCCACCGCGAGAACCACGAAGCTGCCCGCGAGCGCGAGGATGGCCACGCGCGGATCAGCAAGGAAAGCCAGGGCGATAACGATGCCGATCCAGGCCGCGCAGGCCCAATAGACCACCGGGTGGGAAAAATGCGCATTCACATCGGCCAGTATATCCCGCGCTAGTGCGGGCCGCGGCCCGCGCCTCAGGCCCGACCAGCGCGGAAGACCGCCCGCCGCTACATGGTGAAGAGATGGAAGAAGGCACCGATAAAGCGGATGTCTTCAACCGTGTGTGTTTTGAGGTTGACGGTGAGGAGCAGGGCCACTATCCCCCAGGCCACCGTGAGGCTCACCCAGGCCCAGCGCCGTATCCGGTAGCGGCCTTTGCCGCGCGGCAGGGCGTGCCGGCGGATCTGCGCGGCGTGCCGGGGCACGTAGAGGGGGCGGCGCACCAAGCTGCGCCCGCGTATAACGCTTCCAGCTGCCAGAAGTGCGAAAATCAGGTAGGCGCCGGCCACCGTGGTTTTTTGAGTCATCCAGCCGCGGGTGGCCACCACGCTTTTCGTTCCGCCCGCCTGATCACCATTCCACCAGTCCAGCGCCCCGGGGAGCTGTTTTTTCCAGGTATCCCAGGAATGCCCGCCGTTCGGGTCGAGGTGCACGGTGGTTTTCAGGCGCGGGTTATTGACTTCCTCCAGGCCGCGCGCCAGTTCCACCGGGTCGTTATCGGTACGGGTCCCGGTGAAGTACATGGATTGCGGCCAACTCGCTTTTTTCATGAGATTGCTGACGGTGAATTGTTCGCGCAGGCCGGGCGCTTGGGTCAGGCCGATAACCGGCACGTTGTACCCGGAAAAAGAAATCACCGAGGCGAAGGTTTGCGGATTATAAAGCCCGAGCACCGGCGCGCACCAACCCCCGTAGGAGGCCCCGGCAATGGCCCAATCGCGCCGATCGGCAGAAACCGAGAAATTCTTACGTACCATCTGCACGACGTCGCGGTTCACCCAGGTTCCCACCGCGGGCCGCCCGGATAGATCCACGCAATCGGGCTGTTGGTTATCAACATTGAGGGAGGGGACCACAACGATCGTATCCGGCGCGCTCGCCGGCATCGTATGCTCCAAATCCAGCACGCCCGGGATTTTCTCCGTCTGGGAGGGGAATCCCTGGATCATAACGATCACGCGGTAGGTGCGCTCCGGGGAATAATCCGGGGGTAGGTAGACCCATACGGGCAGTTCGAGGCCGGATTCAGGGCCGCGGAAGACCGTGCTCACCACCCCACCTCCGGCGGGGGTGAAATCAGCTTTCCACTCTGTGCCTTCCGGCATGGGGATCTCACCCGATTGCCCGGCGTATTTGGGTAGCTCGCTCGTTACCGCGGTCACGGATGCCTTGCCCCCACTTTTCGTGAAAATGGTTTTGACATCGCTCCACGTGCTCGCGTACTGCAAGTTGAGGTTCATCCCCACCCCAATAGCGACGACGCCGCATACCGCCGATATCACCATGGCGAACACCGGAATCGCGGTAGCCAGGCGACGGGTGCGCGGGATGGTGCGCACCCCCAGCGCCAGGAAAGCCAGCGAGCACAGGCCGGCAGCCAGGAGCGCCCCGTGCGTATTGGGTTGAAGCATAGGCAAAATTTTAGGCCGCTCGGGTGCCTCCGCGCGCCACTATTTCACTCTATGCCCAGCTCTCCTGTTATTTTTCCTCACTTTTCCCACGCTCTTCCCAGTCAGCAGCGGCGGGCTGGGAAGATGCTGGTTCCGCAGCGGTCGCGGCGGTAGGAACCGAGTGCAGCGTGGCGGCCGGAGCGGCTGGCGCAGCCGGTGCAGTGGCAGCGGTGGGCGCGGTAGCGCTGGCATCCGGGGTGAGCGCGCTCTCCCCTCCCGGTGCTTCGGCACCGGAAGGCGTTACCGTGGTCGCGGACGTGGGCTCTGCGAGGTGGGCGTCGTTGTTCTGCTGTGCGGCGGTGCGCAGGGCGCGCCGCACCCGGTAACGCTCCCAGCAGGCGCGCACCCACGTCCAGAAGTCACGCGCCCCGTAGCCGAGGGCGAAGGGTAGCAGCACCGTGAGCGCCACGCAGCCGGTGAGGAGCGGAGCGCGCGTGCCTACTTCGAGCATGCGGCCCGGGCCGATCCCGCCGGTGGCGAATTGCCCGGCCAGGGCCACGATGACCAGGAGTTCCAGGGCACCCACCGCGGCGCTCGCCCACTCGCGCGGGCGCAGCGAGCGGATAACACCCCAGGTCAGACCGATGAGGATGGGAATGATGAGGAGCCAGGCGGGGCGCAGGGCCGGGTCGGGCAGCAAGCCGAAAACGGGAAGGCCGGGGATGGGAGCAAAACTGCCACCCAGGGCCGAGAAGACCGCTCCGCTGCCCACCGTGAAACCGGCACCGGTCACGTAGGCCAGTGCCCATACCGCCAGCGCGGGTGCGAAGAGTAGCTGGGTGAGGGTGAAGAGGATGGTGCCGGTGAGGTCGGTAAGGTAGGCGACGTGCAAGGCCCGGACCTGCCCGAAACCAAGTGCCAGCGCGATAAGAACCAGGAGGAGGCTTACCGCGCCCAGGGTAGCGGTCAGCGGCGCAATGAGGCGCCAGCCGCGTTCGAGGAAAGCTACGCCGGGCCAGGCCGGGCGCTCCAGCCAGGCACATTGGCTGGCCAGGAAACCGAGTACCGCACCTCCCACGAGGGCGTGAAGCAGGGAGGATTGCGGGAGGGAAAACAGGCAGATCACCCCGGCGCTTCCCGCCCCGCTCAACGTTGCGATAGCAACGTCCCACCAGTCTTCCACCACGATGGCGCGCAAGAAACGTACCGTGAGCCAAGCGATGAGCGCGGTGAGGAGCAGCGGCATGAGGCCGATATGCCCGCCCGCGGTTACCAGCGGCGTGCCGAGCGCGAGCAGCCACAGGGAGCCGCCCAGGCGTGCCGCGCCCTGCCAGGTCACATCTCCGAGCAGCGGGGAGGCCGCGGTGAGGGTGTAGCCGAGCAGGCAGATGAGCACCACCGTGATCCAGGTGAGAACCACGGGCTGGATAACAGCCAGAGCGAGCGCCACGCGGCGCGAATACGTTAACATCCCTTCCATGGTGACGCGCGGAGTGGGCCGGGCCGCGGAAGAGAGCCCGGCGTGTTGCTCACCGCACTGTCTTCTCGCGGCCGCTGCGCGCACCTGGTTCTTCGCTCCGCCACGCGCACCGGCGTTCTCACTCCACGCTGCTTAGCCCAGCGCTCCCTTGAGTTCGCTCACCCGGCTGGCAATATCCGCAGCGATGTCATCCGCAGCTTTTCCTGCGGCAGCCAGCTCATGAATACGGGAAACCAGGGCTGAGCCCACGATCACGCCGTCGGAAAGGGCGCCCATACGCGCGGCCTGCTCCGGGGAAGAAATCCCGAAGCCAATCGCGCAGGGAGTATCGGTGACCGAACGAATCTTCTCCACGATGGCACCCACATCGGTGGTGATATTCGAGCGCATGCCCGTCACCCCCATGGAGGAAACCACGTAGAGGAACCCGCGCGCCGCTCGCGCAATAGCTTCGATCCGATCTTCGGAAGTGGGCGCGATGAGCGAAATAAGATCCACGTTGTGGGCCGCGAGCGGGGCTTCGAATTCGCCCTTTTCTTCAAAAGGCACATCGGGGAGAATCACGCCGGAAACCCCCACCTGAGCGCAGCGGCGCGCGAAACGCTCCGAGCCGTAGGAGAAGACCACATTGGCGTAGGTCATAATGACGAAAGGGCACTCCAGATCCGGGCGCACCTGGTCGATCATCTCAAAAATTTTGTCCGTTGTGGCTCCTCCGCGCAGTGCCCGCTCCGAGGATGCCTGGATGACGGGGCCCTCGGCGGTGGGATCAGAGAAAGGCACGCCGAATTCAATGAGATCCGCACCGGCCCGGCCGGCCGCGCGAATAATCTGCGCCGTCGTACCTAAATCCGGATCCCCGCAGGTGAAGAACGGAATAAAAGCTTTGCCGCGGGAAAAAGCCCGGGCGATGGGTACCTGTTTAGTCATGGATATCTTCTCCCCGGTAACGCGCGATGGCCGCGACGTCCTTATCCCCGCGGCCCGAGAGCGTGACGATAATAATCTTGCCCGGCATTTCCGGGGCGATTTTCATGGCGTGCGCAAGAGCGTGCGCCGATTCAATCGCGGGAATAATCCCCTCGGTACGCGAAAGGTATTCGAAAGCGCGCACTGCTTCATCATCGGTGACCGGAACGTATTCCGCGCGCCCGATATCATGCCAGTAGGCGTGCTCGGGGCCGATGCCCGGGTAGTCCAGACCGGCCGAAATGGAATACACCGGGGCGATCTGCCCGAATTCATCCTGGCAGAAATACGATTTCATGCCGTGGAAAATACCTTCAGTGCCGGTGGCGATGGTGGCGGCGGTATCCGGGGTATCCACGCCCCGCCCGGCCGCCTCCGCGCCGATGAGACGCACGCTCGCATCATTCACAAAGTTATAGAAAGAACCGGCCGCGTTCGAGCCCCCGCCCACGCAGGCGATGACCGCATCGGGCAGGCGCCCCTCGGCCTGGAGAATCTGGGCGCGCGCTTCGCGGGAAATGACCGCCTGGAAGTCACGCACGATTGAGGGGAAGGGATGCGGACCCATAACCGAGCCGAGGCAGTAGTGGGTGTCGCTCACTCGGCCCGTCCATTCGCGGAAGGCTTCGCTAGCGGCATCCTTGAGAGTGCCGGTCCCCGTTTTGACGGCCACCACGTCCGCGCCCAGCAGGCGCATCCGATAGACGTTGAGGGCCTGGCGGCGGGTATCTTCCTCACCCATGAACACCACGCACTCCATATTGAAGAGCGCCGCGGCCGTGGCGGTGGCGACCCCGTGTTGGCCGGCCCCTGTTTCGGCGATGAGGCGGGTTTTGCCCATTTTCTTGGCGAGCAGCGCCTGGCCGAGCACATTATTGATTTTGTGGGCGCCGGTATGGTTGAGATCCTCGCGCTTAAGGTAGATCTTTGCTCCCCCGAGGTCGCGCGTCATCCGCTCCGCGTAGTAGAGGAGGGAGGGCCGGCCCGCGTAATTATTGAAGAGCTCGGTGAGTTCGGCATTAAATTCCGGGTCATCACGGTAATGCCGGTACGCGGCATCCAGCTCTTCAATAGCCGGCATAAGAGTTTCGGGGATGAACTGCCCGCCGTGGATCCCGAAACGGCCCGGGCGCTCGGAGGTGCCGGTTTCCGGCGCGGAACTTCCCATCGTATGTTCTGCGGTCATGATTACTCTTTCTCCTGTGCGGGGGCGACGACGCGCGCCGCGGCCTGGCGCCACTGGGCCAATACACCTACTTTATCTGCGCTGCGCATAAGGGCTTCGCCCACGAGCACCGCGTCGGCACCGCCGGCCGCGAGCGCTTCCACGTCCGCGGCCCCGCGCACCCCCGATTCGGCAACGACAAGCGCTGTGCTATCGATACGGGCCCGCAGCTGACCCGCCGTGGCCAGATCCACCGAAAAATCTTTGAGATTGCGGTTATTAATACCGATAATGCGGGCGCCGGCAGCCTGTGCGGAATCAATTTCCGCGGCATCGTGGGTTTCCACCAGGGCTGAAAGCCCGAGGGAATGCGCCAGCTGGAGGTACTCGCGCAGGGTCTCGGTATCCAGGAGCGAGCAGATGAGCAGCACCGCGCTGGCTCCCAGCACTTTCGCTTGGTGGATCTGGTAGGAATCCACCACGAAATCTTTACGTAGGCAGGGGGTAGAAACCGTGCGCGTGATCTCCTCCAGGTAGCGGTCCGAGCCGAGGAACCATTGCGGTTCGGTCAGCACGGACATCGCCTCTGCCCCGGCTGCTTCGTAAGAACGGGCGATATCGAGGTAGGGGAAATCTTCGGCAATAATTCCCTTCGAAGGCGAGGCTTTTTTCACCTCGCAAATGAAGCCGAGTCCAGGACCGCGCAGGCTCGCTTCGAAGGGGAAGCTGGCCGGATCGCTCCCCGGGGTGGGGGCCAGCGCCGCGGCAAGTTCACGCATGCGGGGCGTGGGAATCTGTTCTTTATCGCGGGCCACCCGCTTCCGGGTGGCGGCGGCGATCTGCTCCAAAATATTAGGCACGCGAAGCCTCCACGAATTCGTCGATCTTACGGTAGGCACTACCGTCGTCAATAAGGTCACCGGCCATATCAACACCCGCGGCAATGGAGCGAGCTTTGCCGGCGATATAGAGACCGGCGCCAGCATTAAGCTGAACTACATTACGCTTGGGGCCGGTGATCTTGCCGGAGAGGATATCACGGGTGATCTGGGCGTTTTCTTCCGGGGTGCCACCGAGCATATCAGCCGGGGTAGCACGGTTAAAACCAAACACATCCGGGGACATCTCGAAAGTGCGGTATTCCCCGTTGCGTACTTCGCAGACCGTGGTGGGTGCGGAGAGGGAAATCTCATCGAGCTTGTCCTGACCGTAAACCACCAGGCCGTGGTGGACACCCAGGTCATTGAGGACGCGGGCGAGGGGCTCCACGAGGTATTCATCGTACACGCCGAGGACCTGGTACTCGGGATGGATCGGGTTGGTCAGCGGCCCGAGGATATTGAAGACAGTGCGGAAGCCGAGTTCCTTGCGGATGGCCCCCACGTTCTTCATGGACTTGTGATAAAGCTGGGCGAACATGAAGCACATACCCACCTCATTGAGGAGGCGCCGGCAGGTATCCGGATCCTGGTTGATATTCACCCCGAGGGCTTCCAGGCAGTCGGCGGTACCGGAAAGCGAGGAAGCGGCACGGTTGCCGTGCTTGGAGACCTTAACTCCCCCGGCGGCCAGCACGAACATCGAGGTCGTAGAAATATTGAAGGAATGGGCGTTATCCCCGCCGGTGCCCACGATTTCCAGGGTGGGGAAAGGAACCTCGAAGTAATCGGCGTGCTCACGCATGGCGGTGGCGCAGCCGGAAATCTCATCGGTGGTTTCTGCGCGCGCATTCTTGGTGGATAGTGCGGCCAGGAAAGCTGCCGTTTGGGTGGGGGTGCTTTCCCCGCCCATGATCTCATTCATAACGGTATAGGCCTCGTCGTAGGTGAGATCCTGCTTGGAGACAACTTTAATAATGGCTTCTTTAATCATGACAACTCCGTACGTGTGGAAAGACTTTTGGACTGCATTTTTCTGGACTGCGATGCTAATCGGGCTGGGCCAAGTTGAGCGGACTGTGCCATCGCCCCCTGGCGGCTTTCCACCAGCGGCAGCGCAGCTGCGTGTGGGTGGAGGTAGAAAATGTGGTGGTAGCCAAGCGATACGTGGATATCACATCAGGGACATGGTGCTCAGGTAGATGCGGTAGGTCCCGGTGCACGGGATTCTCCTCTCAAGTGGTTGGGGCGGCGTGGTTGCGCCGCAGGACGCGCTACTTAGGCGCACCACCATCGCCAGGCCGCACCGGCCCGGACCCGTACCTTGAGATCCTGCTGCATAGCTGTGAGCTTAGCCCACCCCGAACATAGCCCCCGCCCCGGTCCATCATGCGGACAGGCAAGGGCGAAGATGAGCTAGCGGCGTCGTCGTTCCACTACAAGCGAGCCACGGTGCCGCACCTACGCGAGCCGCACCGCAGCTACCAGGCACGCAATTATCATTATTGACTTTTCACCCAGCGATTCCCGGGATTTTTCGCGACGTTTCGCAGATTCACCCTAGTGCTTTATGCGTGCATCGGTTAACATATTCAGGTCCCGAGTAAAGAAACCCATACCTTACATGCTTTCGTGATTGAAGAAGGACACCATGAAACATTCTGTTAAGTTGGCCGCGATTGCCGCGGCCGGGGCTTTGGCACTCGCATCGCTAACCGGCTGCGCTACCGAAAATAAGGGCGCATCCGATTCGGCTTCCTCCGACTCCTCAAAGGCCGCGGGCCTGTCGGTGGTGGCAACAACCGGTTACCTCGAGGACGTTATTCGCAACGTCGCCCCCGAGGCTAACGTAACCACCTTGGTCAAGCCCGGCGGTGATCCTCACACCCAGGAACTGACCACCCAGGATACCCAGGCCATTGAAAAGGCCGATCTTGTAGTGTGGACCTCCCACGATATGGAACACAAGATGATGGGCCAGCTTGAGAAGCTCGGTGACCGCCAGATCGCGGCCGCCGAAGCTATCCCGGAAGCTAAGCTCCTCCCCTGGGAAGAAGACGGCAAGATCGAAGGCCACGATCCGCACGTGTGGAACTCCCCGGAGAACTGGCAGTACGTGGTGACGGCCACCGCCGCCAAGCTCGGTGAGATCGATGCCGCCAACGCGGATCTCTACAAGGCCAATGCGGAAAAGTACAATAAGAAGATCGCTGCGGCCGCTGAAGAAGCCAAGGCAAAGTTCGATAAGATCCCGAAAGAAAATCGCGTACTTATCACCGGGCATGATGCCTTCAACTACCTGGGTGCTTCTTTCGGTATTGAAATTCACGCCACCGATTTCGTTTCCTCCGAATCGGAAATGTCCGCGGTGGAGCTCAACGAGCTCGCCACCCTCATTGCCGAACGCAAGGTCCCGGTGATCTTCCAGGACAACCTCAAGAACCCGGAAGTCATTAAGCACCTCCAGGACGCGGTGCGTGAAAAGGGCTGGCACGTTGAAGTCTCGGATAACGAGCTTTTCGCTGATACTCTCAGCTCCGAAGCCCCCACGAATACCTACCTGGGCGCTTTCAGCTACAACGTTGACTCCATCGTCAGCGCGCTCTCGCAGAAATAGGTGATATCGATGGGATCCGCTACCACGCTGGCCTGTCAGATTGACCACCTGAGCGTCGCCTACCAGGATACGATCGCGGTGAGCGATGTTTCGCTCCGCGTCAGTCCAGGCCAGGTGGTGGCGCTTCTCGGTCCGAACGGCGCGGGGAAATCAACCGTCATGAAGGCTTCCCTGCGTCTCGTTCCCGCTCTCGCCGGGGAGGTCACCTTCTTCGGCGAACCTCTCCCCCGGGTGCGTTCGCGTATTGCTTACGTGCCGCAAACCGCCACCGTAGATTGGGATTTCCCGACCACGGTGGGCGACGTCGTGCTTATGGGCACGTACGCCCAGCTGGGCTGGCTGCGCCGGCCGGGCGCGCGCCAGCGCGAAGCGGCCGCCGCGGCCATGGAACGCCTGGGGATTTCCAATCTTGCCCATCGCCATATTAACGAGCTTTCCGGTGGCCAACAGCAGCGCACCTTCGTGGCACGTGCCCTGGCCCAGAACGCTGAGCTCTACCTCATGGATGAACCCTTCGCGGGCATTGATATCACTTCCCAGCAGGCGATTATGACGCTGCTGCGCGAACTGGTCGATGAGGGAAAGACCGTCATGATCGTGCATCACGATTTGCAAACGGTTCCTGATTTCTGCGATAGCGTGGTGCTGCTTTCGAGCGGCAAACTGGTGGCGAGCGGAAGCGTGGAGGAAGCTTTCACCGCGGATAATATTGCGCGGGCGTACGGCCTTTCCGTGGCGCTCGAACGCAAGTGAGGGCACGGGGCAATGATTGATTTTATTTCCCCGCTGGAATTGTGGGGAACCTACATTTTCCGCACCATGTTGATCGGCACCACCCTCATCGGGGTGTTTTCCGGAGTGGCTGGTTGCCTGCTCTACCTGCGCCGCCAGTCACTGGTTTCCGATGTTATCGGGCACAGCTCCATTCTCGGTGTGGTTGCCGCTTTCACGGTCGCCACCCTGCTGGGTGCTGATGGGCGCTCGATGGTGATCCTCGTTCTCGGGGCGAGTGCGGCGGCGATGTGCGCCGTCGTTCTCACCAATATCATCGTGGCGCATTCAAAAGTGAAACCGGATGCCGCCATGGCCATCTGCCTCTCGCTGTTTTACGGCGGCGGGATGGTGTGCCTGCGCCTCCTCACCCATTCCCACCTGCCCAATCGCGGCGGGATCGACAGCTACATGTTCGGCAACGCGGCGAATGTACGCGCCGGGGACCTGGTGACCATCGCGGTATTCGGGCTGCTCACCGTCGCCGTGATCCTCGCTTTCTTCAAAGAAATCAAATTGGTAACTTTCGATCCGCTCACGGCACAATTGCAGGGTTTCAGCCCGCGCGTGCTCACCCCGCTCATGCTGGTGCTGGTTACCATCGCCATCGTTATTGGAATTAAGGGCGTGGGGCTTATTCTCATGGTGGCTTTCGCGATTATGCCGGCCGCCGCCGCGCGCCAGTGGACGCACCGCATGTCCTCGATGATGGTGCTGGCCGGTATTTTCGGTGGGCTTGCGGGCGCGGCGGGGGCGTACCTATCCGTGTGCCTGGGCAAGGTTCCCACCGGCCCCGTTGTGGTCATCCACCTTTTCGTTATTTTCGCCTTGTCTTTGCTGGCCGCGCCGCGCCGCTCCATCGTGGTGGTGGCATTGCGTCAGCGGCGTTTGCGTGAAGATCTAGTGGCGCGGGCACGCGCTGCTACCGCGGCTCCGGTTACGGGAACGGTAACAGCCACCGCAGCGGTGCAAAAATCGGCGACGACGCCGGCGCCTGCGGCGCCGGCCGGTGTGGCAGCGCCCGCTGGTTCGGAAAGGAGTGAGCGATGAGTTTCATCGTGGCAGTGATGTTGCTTGCGGTGGTGACCGCGGTAACCTGCGCACTTCCCGGGGTTTTCCTGGTGTTACGTGGCCGGTCCATGCTGGTGGATGCGATGTCCCACGCGGTGCTCCCGGGAATTGTTATCGGCACGATTCTTTCCGGTTCCACGCATTCCCCGGTCATGGTGGTGTGCGCGGCGCTCATGGGTTTGGTGGTGGTGCTGGGTGCCCAGCAATTGGATCGCACCCGGTTGCTGACCGGGGACGCGAGTCAAGGTGTCATTTTCCCGGTGCTTTTCGCTCTGGGTATTTTGTTGCTCTCGACCACACTTTCCCATGTCCATATTTGCCAGGACACTGTGCTGACCGGAGATCTCAATCTCATGGCCTTGAGCCCAGAGCATATTATTATCGGCGGTTATGATATCGGCCCGCGTACCATGTGGCAGCTGCTCGCGGTGTGCGCGCTCAACGCTATTTTCATCGCGGTGTTTTTCCGGGTGCTCAAAACCGATACCTTCGACAGTGATTTCGCGGCTACTATCGGGTTCCCGGTGCGGGCGGTGGAACTGGGGCTCATGATGCTGGTCTCGCTGACCGTGGTGGCGGCTTTCAACGCCGCGGGGGCGATCCTGGTTATTGCCCTCATGGTGGTTCCGGCGGCCACGGCGATTCTTTTCGCCCGCTCGCTGCGCCACCTTCTGGTTCTCACCATGATTATTGCGGTGGCCGAGGCGCTTCTCGGGTTCGTGCTGGCCCTGTACCTGGATTTGGCGACCTCGGCGATGATGGCTTTCACCGATGGGGTGGTGTTCTTGAGCGCGCTGGCCTGGCGCAAGCTAGGCGGGCGAGTGGCGGCGCGCAGCCACCGCCGCACCCTGAGCGTGCCGGCCGCTGCCGCGGGCGCTGCCGTGCCTAACGGCGCGACGGAAGGCACCGGCGCTACGTGCGTGGCCAGCGCTTCCCTCACTGCCGGATAAGCGCGGCTACTTCTCCACTTTCGTCAAGGGAGCGAAACGCAGCATCAAGCGTTTCGTGACCGAGCCGAAAGCTACCTTCGCGGTGGTGGACTTTCCTCGGCCTTCAAAGCCGAGGATGGTCCCCCGCCCGAAGGAGCGGTGCTCTACCGTGTCACCCACCGCGAAGCCCTTGGTATCCGCTGCGGTATCAGCCGCGCCCGCCGCGCTAGGTGTGCCTGAGGTGCCTGGGGTGCCGCTCGAACCGCCAACCGCGGAACCACCCGAACCGCCGGCCGCAGGATGCGCACTACCGGCGGAATCTGCCTGGGAGGCTGAGTTCGCGGCGGCGGGTACCCCGAGTTTCCCGGGTTTGAATTTACCTGAACCGATAACTGGTCCAGCGTCGTCGTCAAAGAACGATGAGGCGCGCCGCTGCCGACTCCCCCACCCGTATCCAGAACCGATACCGGATCCGATGCCGGCCCCACGCACGAGATCCTGGGAGGAATGCTCCCGACGCCAGTCAATAAGTTCGGGTGGGATTTCTTCAATGAAACGCGAGGGCGGGAATTCCTGGGGGGCGCCCCAGGAGGAGCGCGCTGCCGCTCGTGAGATATAGAGGCGTTCGCGTGCGCGAGTGAAGGCCACGTAGGCGAGACGGCGTTCCTCAGCCAATTCGCGCCGGTCATCCAGGGAGCGCATATGCGGGAAGGTGCCATCTTCCAGGCCGGTCACGAACACAACCGGGAATTCCAGACCTTTCGCGGTGTGGACCGTCATGAGGGTGGTTTCCCCTTCGGATTCGCTACCTTCGGGAAGTCGATCCGTATCCGAAACCAGCGAAATCTGGTCCAGCCACTCCCCCAGCCCAGCATCCGGATTTTGGGCGGAAAATTCCACCGCGACCGCGTGTAATTCGGCCAGGTTTTCCACCCGGCTGAGGTCCTGCGGGTCTTTGGATTCTTGTAACACGGCCAGGTACCCGGATTCGTCCATGAGGTAATCGAGGATATCCGCGGGTTTACCGCCGGCCTCCGCTTCACCGCGGGCCTGTTCTAGGATGCGGGCCAGAACGGCGACGGCGCTGCGGGCCCGGGCTGTCAGCCCCGCAACCTCGCCACGTTCCGGGTGTGGACTAGCCACATCCGCTACCGCAGCGCCGAAGGAAATATTCCAGCGTTGGGCATGGGTGGCCAGATGGCCCTGCGCGGTATCCCCCACCCCGCGTTTCGGTTCGTTAATAATGCGGCGCAGCGAGACGGTATCATCCGGGTTCGCCACCGCGTGCAGGTACGCGAGGGCATCCTTGATTTCTTTACGTTCGTAGAAGCGAGTACCGCCAATCACCCGGTAAGGAATCCCGGAGCGCACGAACATTTCTTCCAGGGCCCGCGCCTGGGAATTCGTGCGGTAAAACACCGCCACATCCCCGTAGCGCACCCCGTTATCATCCCGGAGCCGGTCAATTTCCGTGACAACGAAATGGGCTTCATCGCTTTCCGAATCGGCCACGTAGCCGGTGATCTTTTCCCCGCTACCGGAATCCGTCCACAGTTTTTTGGGCCGGCGCCCTTCATTGTGGGAGATCACAGCATTGGCAGCCGAGAGAATATTTTGGGTGGAGCGATAGTTTTGCTCCAGGACCACGCTGGTGGCATCCGCGAAATCTTTTTCAAAATCCTCAATATTGCGGATAGTGGCCCCGCGGAAGGCGTAAATGGACTGATCGGCATCGCCCACCACGGTGAGGGATGAGCGTTCCGGGCCTTGCCCGGCCAGGGTGCGCACCAGAACATACTGGGCGTGGTTGGTGTCCTGATATTCGTCCACCAAAATATGGCGGAAACGCGTGCGGTAGCGTTCGGCAATATCTGGATGGGAGGTGAGCACCTCCACCGTGCGCATAATAAGATCATCAAAATCCAGCGCATTGGCACGCTCCAGACGATTCTGGTAAGCGGCATATGCCTGGGCCAGAACCTGCCCGTCCCGATCGGTGGCGGCCGCGGCCTGCGCAGCCGGGGTAACCAGTTCATCTTTGAGATTGGAGACCTGGCGGCTGAGCATTTTGGGTGGGTAGGCCCGGATGTCAATATTTTCTTCCCGGCACACCATGGTCATGAGACGCTGGGAATCTGCGGCATCGTAAATAGTAAAAGTGGAACGCATCCCGAGCGCGCGGTGTTCGGCGCGCAGAATCCGCACGCAGGCAGAATGGAAGGTGGAGATCCACATACCGCGGGCCAGGCCGCCGAGCATTCCCTCCAAGCGTTCGCGCATTTCCCGAGCGGCCTTATTGGTGAAAGTGATGGCGAGGATATTGGCCGGATGAGCCTGCCCGGTGGCGATGAGGTAGGCAATACGCGAGGTAAGTACCCGGGTTTTTCCCGAGCCGGCCCCGGCGACCACGAGCAGTGGACCGCCGGTGTGGACCACGGCCTCCCGCTGGGCGCTATTGAGGCCGGTGAGAATACGCTCCGCAGCCGCGCTGATGCCACCCGAACGTTCGTTTCCTGCCAATGCGGGTGCTGGTGTGGCGGGGCCCACCGGCGTAGCGCGGACTGCTGACGCGGTTTGACCCGCGGATGCAGTTTCCGCAACCGGGTTAAGCCGGGCAGGCACGCCCGAGCGGCGCCCCACTGTAGCCCCGGCTTGCTGGGCGGCTGCTACGCGCTCCCGCAGCCGTGCGATTGTTGACTTGTACGATTCCTCCATAGCCCTTCTAGGGTACGACACCACCCCGACACAAAAAACGTTCCGGAGCTGTGTAGCGCTGTCAGTCCGCTCACCGTGCCGGGTGGACTCGCACCGCGTGTTCATTAGTGAAGGCACGCAAGCCCCAGGCGCCTTCCTCCCGGCCGTAACCGGACCGGTTAATCCCACCAAAGGGCCACGTGGGCGCCGATTCACGGTGCTTATTGATAATGGTCATCCCTGCGGCGAGCCGTGCCGCGAAGCGCTGCGCTTTCTCCGGATCCTGACTCCACACCGAGGATTGCAAACCGTAGGCGGTGCTATTGGCCAGCGCGAGGGCTTCTTCCTCATCCGCGACCCGGTAAAGCGCCACCACCGGCCCGAATACTTCGTTGCACGCGATATCGTGATCGGCAGGGATATCGGTAAGCAGTGCCGGGGTCATATAGGCACCGGGACGGTCAATTCTTTCACCACCGTAGTGGAGGTGCGCTCCAACGGCGACGGCGCTCGCTACCCGCCGCACCACGTCATCACGTGCGGCAATCGAGGACAGCGGCCCCATATCCGTGGCCGGATCATCATAGGGTCCCACCACAATGCTTGCGATCTCCGTGCGGGCCGCCGCTAAGAATTCCTCAAAAACACTATCCAAGACGATAATGCGCTTATTCGAGGTACACACCTGCCCGGCGTTGAAAACACGCGTGCGCACCGCCTCGCGCGCCACCGCGGGGATATCAGCGGCATCTAGGACCACCATGGCGTCATTACCGCCCAATTCCAAGAGGGAGCGTTTCGTGTACTTTCCGGCCAATTCCGCAACCGAGGACCCTGCTCGGTCCGAGCCGGTGAGCGATACTCCTTTAACGCGCGGATCTGCTAGCACATGCTCCGTGTCCTCGATATCCAGGTAGATATTCTGGTACACCCCGGAGGGTAGGCCAGCCTCCCGCAGCAACGCCTCGAAAGCAGCCGAGGAGCGCGGGCAGATCTCTGCCTGTTTCATGAGGACGGTATTCCCGACCATGAGTTGGGGTAGTGCGAAACGGGCGATTTGAGAATAGGGAAAATTCCACGGCATGATTCCCAGCAGGACACCCAGCGGCTGATGGAGCACGTAGGTAAGAATGCCGTCCTCAGCATCCAGCGTGGTGGGTTCCAGATAGCGCGGCGCGTTATCCGCAAACCAGTGGGCATGGTGGCTGACCGTGGCGAGTTCCGCGGCGCCGTCGCGCAACGGTTTACCCATTTCGCGCCCGATGAGCTCAGCAAGTTCATCGGAGCGCTCCGTGACGAGTTCCCCGAAGCGGTGCAGGATTTCGCTACGGCGTGCCATTGGGGTATCCCGCCACGTGGTAAAAGCATCCCAGGCAGCTCCGATCACACCGGGGATAGCAGCGGTGGGAAGGGAGGCGAAGCGTTCTTCCACCTCTCCGGTATTGGGGTTATGCACGCGGTAGTGACTCATAGCCCTAGTTTACTGTGTTGCGGCCCACTGCGGCGGGGGAACCCGGCTATCATGGGGACATTAGTCCTAAATAAGAGAAAGGAGTGGTGAACGTGGGAGATTTCTTTACTGGGGAAAGCGCCCCGGGAATGATTGATTGGGCCTCGATGCCCACCTACAACACCATTATGGCCATCGCGGCCGGGGTGGGCTTGATGTTGGTTGGCCGGCTGCTGGTGCAGTTGCGCAGCGCGGTTCCAGCGGAAGTTGCGGGAGCTGGAGCGGATACCGATAAGGCCGTGAGCCTGGATGGATACACCCTGGGCTTCTTCGTGACCGGCCTAATCCAGACGCTGACCGGCCTGCATATGTCCCTCACGTGGCCGCTGGCCGCCGGGGGCTTCCCCTTTGACAATATTATCTTTGGAGAAACCTGCCTCGGCTTCGGGGTGCTCTTGCTGGCGGCGAGTTTCATCCTGTGGAAGCGCGGGGATCGTATCCTCGCTTCCGACGCTCCCTTCCACACTTTCGCCCGGATTGCCCGCCCCGTCTCCATTTTCGCGCTGGCAATGGGCTTGGCGTTATTGGCAATTATGTGCGCCGGGATGGTCTATCAATTCTTTGCAGCGCCTCCCCAGGAGCCGATTTCTGGGTCCTTCGCGGCTTACCCCTGGCTGGAATCCATCGCCCTCTCCGCAGTCTTTGGCCTGGCCGGTGTGGGCGCGATTCTCTTCTTCGCCGCGGTGCGGATGAATGCCCGCGGGCAGGTGCGCGACGGCGTAGTGAACGCCGCCTACTGGTGCCTGGTTATCAGCGGGGTGATCTTTATGCTCTTCGGTGCGATGAACTTCTATACGCATATCGGGCTCGTGGTCAATACCATGTAGCGCTGCCAGACTGGCGCGCCGCCCGGTGTAGCTGCGGCCGCCCGCGGTGGACGCAGCTGCGGCGTCGTACCTCACGTTTTAGGTACGACGCCGCAGCACCGAGCAGTGCGTACCCCACCCAGGCACGCACACGAAAGGGCCGCGTCCCTCGCGGGACGCGGCCCTTGGCGTCATCCGTAGCGTTTAGAAAGCCGGGGTATTGAGCCCCAAGCGCCGGAAGTGCTCCCGCGCTTCTTCCACGGCTTGTGGTGACGGCGGTACGACGTCTTCCAGTTGGTAGTCGTAGCCAAGTGAATGCCACTTGTCTCGACCCATCTGGTGGAACGGTAGAACTTCAACGCGGCTCACCGCGTTCTTCCACCGCGCAACGATCTTCGCAACGTTCTCCACGTTCTCCGGATCGTCTGTCAGCCCGGGCACGAGTACGAAACGTACCCAGATTTCCTTGCCCGCAGCAGCCAATCGATCACCAAAATCAATGGTCGGTTGCAGTTCGCGGCCGGTCGTGCGCTTATAGACTTCTTCGGATCCGGATTTAACGTCGAGCAACACCATGTCGATATAGCTCATCATTTCGTCATCGACGTTACGCCCAAGATATCCGGAAGTATCGATACACGTATGGATTCCCATTTCCTTGGCGCCGCGGAGCACGGTCTTGAGGAAGGCGGGTTGCATTAAGCATTCGCCACCCGAGATCGTGATTCCACCGCCAGTCGCCTTGAACATACGACGGTAGCGCTTCCAGCGCCGCAGCAATTCATCAGAATCCACCGGCTGACCATCCTTCATAATGAAGGTGTCAGGGTTGTGACAGTACAAGCACCGCAGGGGGCACCCTGCCATGAAGACTGTCATTCGGGTTCCGGGCCCGTCCACCGCGGTCACAAGTTCCCACGAGTGGACGGAACCGAGGGTTCCCTCGCGCATCTTGCGAAGCCGTTCTTTACGTTCGATGTCGTCGAGGACATCGATGCCTCCCAGACCGGCCCCCTGCAACCGACCGGTCGGCGCTTCGAAATCTTGAAGGCCGACCGGTGCTAGTCGCAACTCAGCAGACAATTGTTATGCCGAGTGATGGAAGGTACGCGACAGAACGTCGAGCTGCTGTTCGCGGGTCAGCTTCACGAAGTTGACGGCGTAGCCGGAAACGCGAACGGTCAGGTTCGGGTACTTCTCGGGGTGATCAATCGCGTCCTCGAGGGTGGAACGATCCAGCACGTTGATATTGGCGTGGTACAGACCCTGCACCCCACCGTTATCTTCGCGAGCAGCCTTCATCGACTCGAGACGCTCTTCGTAGGTCTTAGCCATTTTTTACCTTCTTTTCTTTGTTGGGGGTTGAATCTTAGAGTTTTAGTCTTCTTCAGCCATGAAGCCGGCATCCATAATTCCGACCAGGTTCTTGACCTGCTCTTCCTTATTACGGCCGAGGCCAGCCGGCGTAATGGTATTCGTCAAGGAAATACCATCAAGGGCATCCTTGTAATCCAGCTTACCAACGGACATCATGGACGCCACCATACCGTGGGTATCCATGCCGTTCTCCGGGTTCGCGCCCGGGGAGAACGGGGTGCCAGCCTTGTGGCCGGACGGGAAGGAACCCGTGGCCTTGCCGTACACCACGTTGGAGGTAATGGTCAGTACCGACTGGGTCGGGATGGCGTCGCGGTACATCGGGATCGCCTTGATCTTCGACATGATGGTGTGGACCACAGTTGCCGCGATGTCATCAGCGCGGTCGTCGTCGTTACCGTAGATCGGGAAGGTTCCTTCCGTCTTGTAATCGACCACGAGGCCGGTCTCATCACGAACCGGGTAGACCTTCGCGTACTTGATCGCGGAAAGCGAGTCAGCCACGATGGACAGGCCGGCAATACCGCAACCCATGGTACGGATGATCTCTGAATCGTGGAGAGCCATCTCCACCGATTCGTAAGCGTAGCGGTCGTGGCAGTAGTGGATGATGTTGAGAGCTTCAACGTAGGTACCAACTACCCAGTCGAGCATCTCTTCGTACTTCTGCCAGACTTCGTCGAAGTCAAGCGGGCCGTCGCCTTCGATCGGGGTGAACAGACCCGGTTCGGTCACCTGCTTGCCGGTCATTTCATCGCGGCCGCCGTTGATGGCGTAGAGCAGGGCCTTCGCGGAGTTCACACGAGCGCCGAAGAACTGCATCTGCTTGCCCACCCGCATCGGGGAGACGCAGCAAGCGATGGCGGCGTCGTCGCCCCACTGGTTACGAATCTGTTCGTCAGATTCGTACTGGATGGACGATGTTTCGATGGAGATGGCCGCGCAGAATTCCTTGTAGCCTTCCGGAAGGGCCGGGTCCCAGAAAATGGTGATATTCGGTTCCGGAGCAGGACCCAGGTTACGCAGGGTCTGGAGCAGACGGAAGGAGGTCTTGGTAACGAGGGTGCGCCCGTCATCACCGAAACCGGCATCCGACCAGGTGGCCCAGTAGGGATCACCGGAGAAGATCTGATCGTAATCGATCGTGCGCAGGAAGCGGACGATACGCAGCTTCATGACGAGGTTGTCGATCATTTCCTGCGCATCGGATTCCGTGATGGTTCCGGCAGCCAGATCGCGCTCGAAGTAAATATCGAGGAAGGCGGACAGACGGCCGATGGACATGGCCGCACCGTCCTGGCTCTTCACGGAAGCAAGGTAGCCGAAGTACAGCCACTGCACGGCTTCACGCGAGTTCTTCGCCGGGCCGGAGATGTCGAAGCCGTAGATCTCACCGAGAGTCTTAAGCTTCTTCAGGGCCTTGATCTGCTCCGCGTGTTCCTCACGGAAACGAGCCCAGTGCTCGGAGAAGGGCTGAGCGGCCACGGAGTCCTTCATGGCCTGCTTCTCTTCGATGAGCTTATCCACACCGTAGAGCGCCACGCGGCGGTAGTCACCAATAATGCGACCACGGCCGTAAGCATCCGGAAGGCCGGTAATAATGTGCGAGGACCGAGCCGCGCGAATACGCGGGGTGTAAATATCAAAGACCGCGTCATTGTGGGTCTTGCGGTAGCGGGTGAAGATCTTCTTGATCTCCGGGTTTACTTCCTTGCCCGCTTCTTTGATGGCGGTTTCCACCATGCGCCAGCCGCCGTTGGGCATCATCGCGCGCTTGAGCGGAACATCGGTCTGCAGGCCGACGACGACGTCGTCATCTTCGGAAATGTAGCCGGCGGGGAAAGCGTCAATATCGGCCGGGGTGTCGGTGTCGACGTCGTACACGCGACGACGACGCTCCTCGGAGAGGTAATTTTCCTCAAGAGACTCCCACAGCCGAGTGGTCTTCTCCGTCGGGCCGGCCAGGAACGAAGCATCCCCTTCGTAGGGGGTGTAGTTCTTCTGGATGAAGTCACGAACGTCAATGGCTTCATTCCAGGTGCCGGACGTGAAACCCGCCCAGGCTTCCTCTGTTGGGGTATCGGTAGCAGTGCGCTCCATGTGCGTCTAACTCTCCTTGTGTCGTGTCAGTACCCGTTATTGTCCAAGCATAAAGCAATCCACAACGGAATAGAGATTCCGTAAGAAATTGCCGCACGCTTGCGTCCGCACCGCATTCACGCCCTTGCGCGAATCGCTACGGCACCGAGGTAACAAGTCCTGATTCTTTTACCTGTTGTCCGTATTAATCGGCCAGGCACAAGCGACTCTCGATTGTATTGTCCGGCACGGGCGGCGGGCGTTTACCACTCGCTGTCCGCGCCTACATTTATCCTAACGCGCTTCTGTGAAAAAACATTCCCAGACACGTGAGACGAGTGGCGCACAATCCCGCAGCGCCCCCAGTGGGCGCGCCGATACGCGACTTCACGTCACCACCCGCCTCACATGTGTGAGAAATCACTTTTTAATAGGAAGTCCTATTCCCATTCAATCGTTGCCGGCGGCTTGGAGGTTAC
Source organism: Actinotignum schaalii (assembly GCF_028864145.1). Classification (GTDB taxonomy): domain Bacteria; phylum Actinomycetota; class Actinomycetes; order Actinomycetales; family Actinomycetaceae; genus Actinotignum; species Actinotignum schaalii_B. The sequence continues at coordinate 24,742 of NZ_JARBHJ010000027.1, forward strand.
ATCCAGAACCACGCGATTTACTTCCGCAACGGAGTTTGTGATGCGGTTGGAAATATGAGCGAGCACGTCGTAAGGAACGCGCGCCCAATCTGCCGTCATCGCATCCTCGGAAGATACCGGGCGCAGCACAATGGGATGCCCGTAGGTACGGTGATCGCCCTGCACGCCCACCGAATGAACCTCCGCCAGCAGCACCACCGGGCACTGCCAAATCTCGGCGTCCAAACCTGCCGCGGTAAGTTCTTCGCGAGCGATAGCATCCGCTTCGCGCAGGATGCGCAGGTTATCTTCGGTAACTTCGCCGATCACGCGGATCGCCAGACCCGGCCCCGGGAAGGGCTGGCGGGCCACGATTTTCTCAGGCACGCCCAGTTCGCGCCCAATAGCACGCACCTCATCTTTAAAGAGGCTGCGCAGGGGCTCGATAAGCTCGAAATTCATATCCTCGGGCAAGCCACCCACATTGTGATGGCTCTTAATATTGGAAGCACCTTCTCCCCCGCCCGATTCCACCACGTCGGGGTAGAGAGTACCCTGAACAAGGAATTTCACGTCCTCCCCGCCACCGAGCTTATCTACCAGCTGGCGCTGCGCGCTTTCAAAAGAGCGAATAAATTCCCGCCCGATAATCTTGCGCTTTGTTTCCGGATCGCGCACGCCAGCCAGTGCGGAGAGGAAGCGCTGCGATTCATCAATAGTGAAGATACGAATGCCCGTACTTTCCGCGTAATCGCGTTCCACCTGCTCACGTTCACCGGCGCGCAGCAGCCCGTGGTCGATAAAGAAGCAGGTGAGCTGGTCACCAATGGCTTTGTGTACAAGGGCAGCCGCAACCGAGGAATCCACCCCGCCGGAAAGTGCGCAGATCACTTGCGCGGAACCCACCCGCTCGCGAATCTGGGCCACTTGCTCGTCAATAATGGAGGAAGGAGTCCAGTTCGGACTAATCCCCGCGCCCTCGTAGAGGAAGTTTTCCAGAGCGGCCTGACCTCGTTGGGAGTGGAGCACTTCCGGGTGCCATTGCACGCCAAAGAGCCGGCGCTTGCGATCTTCAAACGCGGCCACCGGAGTTTCATCGGTAGCGGCGGTAACGGTAAAGCCTTCGGGAGCTTCACTCACGGCATCCCCGTGGCTCATCCACACAATTTGCTTATCTTCCAGGCCGGCGAAGAGGCAAGAATCACCGGCGGTACGGGCTTCCGTACGTCCGTATTCGCGGGTGCCAGTGCGTCCCACACGCCCGCCCAGTGCCTGGGCCATCGCCTGGAACCCGTAGCAGATCCCGAGGATGGGCACCCCGGCCTCAAAAATATCCTTATCGATTGCTGGAGCGCCCTCCGCGTACACGGATGCCGGGCCACCGGAAAGAATAATGGCCGCGGGTTTTTTCGCCAGCATATCCGCGGCGGACATAGTATGCGGAACAATTTCTGAATAAACGTGCGCTTCACGAACGCGCCGCGCAATGAGCTGAGCGTACTGCGCACCAAAATCGACAACAAGAACCGGGGAATTATCGCTGGTATTCACGCTGTTCATTCTAATGATTAAAACGCGCCGGCGCCTACTGAGCGCCAGACCCCACCCGGAAGGTTTCTAGGACCTTCGTCACCGGAATGCAGCGACGGCGTTCACCCGCCCGCACGGACCTGAGCTGGGCATGCACATCTGCCCGCAAGATGTGAGATTATTTGATGGGATATCCCGGCGTGGATACGCCTATTTTTTCAAGGGTCCTCACGGGCCGGAAGGATAAGAAAGTGACCTACAGCGTATATTTCACCGCGGTAGAAGGCAATGCGGGCACCCAGGCGGTTGCCAGCGCCTACGTTGATGTACTCACCTCCACTTACAAGAACGTCGGGGTGTTCCGGGCGTTCACCAACGGAAATATCGAAAATGACTCCGCCTTCCTTCAGCTGCTCGACCAGGTTGGCCGCGGCGAGGATCGCGATATCGCCTGGGGTTCGAGCCGGCAGGCTTACGTGGCTGACGAAGAAGAGGCCATGACCCAGCTGGTGAATCGCTACACCGATTACGCCCAGAACTTTGATGCGGTGCTCATTCTCGGCATTCTGGACGGGGATCCCATCAATCCCGGGATGCTTTCGCGTACCGGCCGCACCATCGCCAACCTGGGAACCACCGGCATCGTTGCCGTTTCGGCGGCTCAGCGCAGTGCCGCGCAGGTGGAGGTTGTGGCCCAGCTTTCCGCGAAGGAGATCGCGGATCGGTACGGCACCCTGAGCGCCCTCATTGTTGTTGACGCTGATGAGACCGTCCCCACCACCATGCGTGACCTGGGCATTCCTACTATTTACCTCCCCGATGGTCAGGCGCGTTCCTTTACCGATGCGGATCGGGCCATTCTCATCGCCGCGATGGAAGAGGAATCCTCGGTTATCACCCCGCTGTCTTTCCAGGCTTCCCTGGCGGCCCGGGCCCGCAAGGCAAAGAAGCGCATTGTTATGCCCGAAGCCGAAGATGACCGCATTTTGCTGGCCACCGCCCAGATCCTGGCTCGCGATATCGCGGATATTACGCTGGTCGGGGACAAGGATGAGGTTCTCGCCCGCGCAGCTGAGCTCGGGGTGGATGTATCCGGTGCGGAGATTATTTCCCTGGGCGATCCGGAGCGGGTGCGCCGCTACGCGGAGAAGTTCGCCGAGCTGCGTGCCAAGAAGGGCGTGACCTACGATCAGGCCGTGGAGAAGATGAAGGATCCTTCCTACTACGGCACCATGATGGTCTACATGGGCGATGCCGATGGCATGGTTTCGGGAGCGAATCACACCACCGCGAATACCATTGTTCCCTCCTTCCAGACCATCAAGATGAAGCCCGGCACGAAGACTGTCTCCGGTGCTTTCCTCATGCTCATGGATGATCGCGTCTACGTGTACGCCGATTGCGCGGTCAATACCAATCCCACCCCCGAAGAGCTGGCCGGCATCGCCATCGATTCGGCCCGCACCGCCCAGCAATTCGGTATTGAGCCGCGCGTGGCCATGCTCTCCTACTCCTCGGGTACCTCCGGGAAGGGACCGGATGTGGATGCGGTTCGGGAAGCCACGGAGCTCGCGAAGAGTCTCGCCCCTGAGGGCGTGCTTATTGACGGACCGCTCCAGTACGACGCTTCGGTGGATGCCGCGGCCGCGAAGAAGAAGCTGCCGAATTCCCCGGTAGCCGGCCGTGCCACGGTCTTTGTTTTCCCGAATCTGAATGCCGGCAATATCGGCTACAAGGCCGTGCAGCGTTCTTCGGGCGCGGTGGCCGTAGGCCCGGTGCTCCAGGGCCTGAATAAGCCGGTCAATGACCTTTCCCGCGGCGCGCTCGTGGAGGATATCGTCAATACCGTGGCGATTACCGCGATCCAGGCGCAGGAATAAGCTGTATCCAGCATTACACTGAAGTTATAGGGGTGGGCCTCCACCCGGTCACAGACACAAGGAGATCATTTTGTCCGTTCTCGTAATTAATTCCGGCTCCTCCTCGATCAAGTACAAGGTCGTGGACCCCGAATCGGGTGAGGAACTCGCCTCCGGCCTCGTGGAGCAGATCGGCCTGCCCTCTGGCCACGTCAAGCACGAACACGGTGAGGACGTGCGCGAATGGGAAGGCCCCATTCCCAACCACGAAGTCGGTATGGAGAAGGTGCTCGAATTCTTCGATGCCGCCGGCCCGTCCCTGCATGATGGCTCCATTCGCGCCGTCGGGCACCGCGTGGTCCAGGGCGGGAAGTATTTCGATGGCCCGGCCCTCATCACCGATGCGGTACGCCAGAAGATCGAAGAGCTCCAGCCGCTCGGTCCGCTGCACAACCCGCCGGCCCTGGAGGGCATCAAGGTGGCGCAGCGCCTGCTCCCGAACGTCCCGCACGTGGCGGTTTTCGATACCGCCTTCTTCCAGAGCCTGCCGGAAGAGGCCGCGCGTTACGGCCTCAACCGCGAGATTGCCGATAAGTATGAGATCCGCCGCTACGGCGCTCACGGCACTTCGCACCAGTATGTGTCCGGTGAGGTAGCAAAGTTCCTCGGCCGCGATGATCTCAAGCAGATCGTGCTGCATATCGGTAACGGCGCTTCGGTTTCCGCGGTGGATTCGGGTCGCGCGGTGGAGACCTCCATGGGCCTGACCCCGCTGGAGGGTCTCGTCATGGGTGGGCGCACCGGTGATATTGATCCGGCCGCCGTCTTCCACCTGGCTCGCGAGGCGAAGATGTCCATCGATGAGATCGATAAGCTTTTCAACCGCCAGTCCGGTATGGCGGGGTTGACCGGCTCTTCCGATCTGCGTGACGTGCACGCCATGGTGGAGAAGGGCGATGAGAACGCGAAGGAAGCGGTGGATATTTACGTCCATCGCATCGTCAAGTACATCGGCTCCTACACCGCGATTCTTGGCGGCTTGGATGCCCTGACCTTCACCGCCGGCGTGGGTGAGAATGACGATATTATCCGCAAGGAAGTCCTTGACCGCCTGGCTCCCTTCGGTGTCAAGTACGATGCCGAAAAGAATGCCACGCGCTCGAAGAACGCGCGGGAGATCTCCACGGAGGATTCCACGGTGCATGTGCTCGTGGTTCCTACCAATGAGGAGTTGGCTATCGCCCAGCAGGCTATGACGCTCGTCTAAGCACGCGCCCGTTATTTTCGGGTACGACGACGCAGTGGGGGGAGTAACCGTTCCGGTTACTCCCCCGGCTTATTTGGCTGTGTGGTGATTGAGGAGTGACTGCTAGCTGGGGCTGGCACCTATTTTCAGGGCCAGGGCCATTAATTCGCTACCGGTTTTCGGGGGCCGGGGCTGCGACCCGCTTCCGGAGGTGGCGTTCATGACTCAAGGGCTTCGAGTGCACTAGCGCGGTTACGCCGCACCGCGGCCCGCAGCTGGATATCTTCCCATTCCCATATACCTTGGTGGAGTGCTTCGCGTGCCTGTGGTGCGCACGCCACCCCGAATTCGTCAATAACGAAAAGCAGAACCTCTTCCAGGCAAGGACGGAACCTGCGCCCACCCACCGGGAAATGAACATCAGCAATTCGAGGAGTACGAGCCTCATTCTTGATGCGCCGGCGCGACCGGCGGGAATGACTACCGCCCAAGACCAAGGCATGTGTCCACTCGTCACGATGGGCATGCACCTGAACATGCGCGCACGGAATACTTGAGCGTGGTGAGCGAATATAATCCCACCGCACCAGCGGCTCACTGCTTTTTGCTCCTCGGATGACCGAGAACGTCGAATTGTCGACCGTGAGTAAACCTGTCTCTGGATCAAGGAAAACCACGTAATCGAAGCGGACTACCAGAGTGTGGGGGAAGGAGATGAGCCCGGTGATATTCATGCCAGGTTCACGCCCAATTGTATCCGTTTCAATATTCACCGATGCCGTCTCATCCAAGAGACGGCCTAAGCCCACCAGATAATTAGCGAACATTTCGGTTTGGAACTCTAGGCCCCCACGTGGATTATCACGGTTCTCGGCCATAGCGAGCCACCCTTTCGTAATAATCCAGGCGCTCCATTTCCCAATAGAGTTCCCTTTCCTCCGGTCCGAGCTGGTAATCATCAGCGCGCCGGTCGAATTCTTCCCGGGTCATCCTGACCTCACGCAGGATCTCTTCTTTCCTCTCCAGAACCTGTTCAAGAGAGGTGTAGGTTCGCCCGTACGTAATTCCCATAGTTGCAACCTCCGTTCTTTGCCGCCATTCTCGCATGGCGTGGAGGCGCACAAAAGACCTCTATGCAACCCTGTGGATAGAGGTAGCGTTTGGCGATCCTGTGGATGACTTCTAATCCGTTGCGACTCGCTTCCGAATGAGGGTAATGAGCTCGGGAAGCACCGTGTAGAGGTCTCCGACGATTCCGTAATCGCAGAATTCGAACATTTCCGCTTCGGGATCATTATTGATCACCACGATGACACCGGAATCCGTGACTCCCGCGGTGTGATGCGGCTGGCCGGAAATACCGATGGCGATATACAAATCCGGGGCGATAACCGTGCCCGAAAGCCCCACGTAGGAATCACGCGGGAGCCAAGCATCACCTTCGGCCAGCGGGCGGGTTGCCCCTTCCGCGGCATCAAGCACCTCGGCGAGTTCATGGAAGAGCCGCAGGTCCTCCTTGGCGGCGAAACCGCGGCCGGCACCTACCACCCGGGTGGCGGTGGCCAAGCGCCGCTCGGACACATCTTCCGATTCAGCTGCCGTGATCCGTGCCGGCGCTATCGCGCCGGCCGGAGCCGCCACCTCAGATACCGGGGTGCTGTCAGCTCCAGCACAAGCCGCCGTACCGGGAAGCGAACCGATAACGCCCACGAAGGTCACTCCCGCGCGCGCGTAGGTTTCCAAGGAGATAGCGCCGAAACGCCCGCTGACCACGTGTTCGGCGCTGACTTCACGCACATCGGTGAGGATGGGCCAGCCGCGCCGGCCGGCGATCTCCCCTCCCAGCGCGCGTTCGCTCGGCTCATTGGGAACCAGCACAATATCCCCGGGCTGGGCATCCACGAGCTCGGTGAGCACCGCGCTCAGGGCCTCGGCCGGCACATCACTCGGGTGCGTAATAACCTGCACGCTGGTCGCATCCGGGAAGCCGGGCAGTTGCCCACTTTCCGGAGCCGTTTCACCTTCGGGGACAAGGGCAATCACATGAACTGCATCGAAGCGGCGCAGGGCCGGAAGGAAAGGCGAAATAGTGGCACCGGCCGTAATAACCCATACCGCGTGCTCCGGGGCGGCGCCGGTAGCAGAAGAAGCTTCCGCGCCGGGAGTCCCGGCAGCGTTGGGGGCGGCGTCGTCGCCAGAAATGCCCGTGGAACCGGCGTTCGGCAGCAGGCCGCGGCGATCCAAGATCCCGACGAGTTCAGCCACGGCACCGGGGCCGTCGAGGATTTGGTGGAGGCGAGGTTGGACGGGCGGGACCGCGCGCGCGATGGGGTCAAGGGTGCGCCCTTCCATATCGCCGAGGTCGGCGGCGGTGAGGAGTTGTGCGGGCTTTTTGGCAGCGTCGAGGATATCTTTCATGGCCGGGACTTTGACGGCCGCGGCATCGGACGTGACAGCGATAACCACCGGGCCGCTCACGCGCACCTCGCGGCGCTGCCCGCCAGTGTGCTGGGTGAGGAGGAGGTCCTCCCCCGCCGTGTTGATGGCTGAAACATCCTGGAAAGACGGCCAGCCCAGTGCCCCGGCGATTACGCCGGAAACCATCTTCGAGCCTTCGTCGGTGGAACCCGGGCCGGTGATAAGCGCCGTGATGGTGCCATCGCGCTGGACCACCCGCGCCAGGGCCTCCCCCACCGCGGTGGAATTCCAGCTGGTGGTGGCATCATCACTCACCACGAGGAGGCGATCCGGGCCTTTGGAAAGCGCGTTCTTGCGCAGCGCCGGAGTGCCGATGGAGTCGGGACCCAGGGTGATGCCCACAACCTCGGTGCCCAGGGCGTCGCCGAGTTCCCGCGCTGCCCGCATGGCAACGGCGTCGTCGTCGCTAATGGAGAGGCGCGCGCCGCTCCAATCCACCACACCGGAGTCCAGAACGTGCGCTGAACGTGGATCACCGGCAATTTTGTAGGCAACCGCAATGGTCATAAGTGTCCCCTGACGTAGTCGTTAGGCTTGCACATTATCTTAGCTCTCCCGCGGCGCGGTGGGCTGCTCGGGATCCAGCGTCCCCGCGGTGGGCTCCGCGAAGGATTGGTTCGACGACGCTGCCCCCGGCTGTGTGGAACCTGGCTGCCCATCCTCATCGGGCAGGCGCGAGCCCAGGGCTTCGGAAAGCACCTGCGGGGCCGCGGCGCTGCGACCGGCGAAGAAGAGCGCCACAAGGATCATCGCCAGGCCGGTCCAGAGGTTGAGGTTGATTCCCGCGGCTTTGGCCAGGTCTTCCTCGGTCACGAAGAAGAGCCCGTAGCCGGCCAGCATCGTGCCGAAAACCCCGAACATGATGGCGATCCAGGTGCGCAGGTCGAAAAGCGAGAGTCGCCCGAGGCGTGCCTCGGGAAGGTGAGGCTCAGCCGCCGGCACCGAAGCTGGCGCGGCGCCCAGCCGCGCTGCGTCGTCGTTCATATCGTCGCGTCCCTTCATTTACAGCACCACATTGAGAACCGTGCACACCGCGAGCACCGCGATACCCAGCGGCACCGGCTCTTCCCACCAGTGCAGTTTTTCGCCGGTCAGGGCGCGTTCGCGGGCTTCGGCCACCCGGGCTTCGTGCAGTTTCGGAGCCGGCCGGGCGCCCTTAATATCCATTTTGACGCGGCCCCACACCAGGCCGTCGAGTTCCTCAATCGGCTTGGGGCGCGTGAACTTCGTGACGAGCACCGAGACAATGAAATCAGCAATAAAAGCGACACCGGAAGCCGTGAACGAAGCCGCCTGGGAGGAATTGAAGGCCAGCAACCCGTTCGCGTAACCCAGCTGGATAAACCCGGCGCCGGCTGCGCCCGCTACCAGGCCCCACAGCCCGGCCTGCGGACTCATGCGGGCCCAGAACATTCCCATAATGAACGTGGCGAAAAGCGGGGCGTTGAAAATGGACTGCAGCATCTGGGTGTAGTCCTGAATATTGGAGAATTCCGCCGCGATAAAGGCCGCTCCGATTGCGATGAGCACCCCGATAATCGTCAAGCGCCGCCCGATTTTAATGTAGTAGGTGTCCTTGCGGCCCGGGCGCACGTAGGTTTCCCAAATATCGTAGGTGACCACGGTGTTAAAAGAAGAAACATTCGCGGCCATCCCGGCCATAAAGGCCGCAATCAGCCCGGCCAGAGCCATGCCCAGCAGGCCGTGCGGGAGCACCTCCCCCATGAGGGCCGGGAAAGCCTCATTATGCGTGATCTCCCCGGTATGCAGTTGCGGAATGAGGACCGCGGCGATCAGCCCGGGCACGATAATAATAAGCGGCAAAAACATTTTCGGGATCGCCGCGAGAATCGGGGTCAGGCGTGCGGAACGCATATCTTTGGCGGACAGCGCGCGCTGCACCTCGGTGAAATTCGTGGTCCAGTACCCGAAGGAATTCACGAAGCCCATCCCCAGCAGCAGCGCGATCCAATTCCCGTACGGGTTCGTGGTGTTCCCCAACCCGGTTCCGCCCCACACATCCAGGCCGTTCGGGCCGAGCACCTGGGTTTCGTTGAGGGCGCCTACCAGACCGGCCGGCCCGCCCACCCGCGCCAGCCCGGCGATGGTGAGCGGGGTGAGCACCGCAACGATGAGCAAGAATTGCAAGACTTCGTTGTACATGGTGGCGGTGAGCCCGCCCATCACCGTGTAGACCAGCACCACGCCGGCCGCGATAATAATCGAGGCCCACAGCGGCACCCCGATGAGCACGTTAATGAGGAGCGCGAGGGCGAAAAGGTTGATTCCGGCCACCAGGATGGTTGCCACCGAGAAAATTACCGATTGGTAGAGGTGAGTGGGCCGGTCGAAACGTAAACGCAGGTATTCGGGAACCGAACGCACTCGCGAGCCGTAGTAGAAGGGCATCATAATCAGCCCGAGGAAAACCATGGCCGGAACCGCGCCGATCCAGTAGTAATGCACCGTGGGCAGGCCGTATTGAGAGCCGGAGGCCGCCATTCCGATGAGTTCGACCGCCCCGATATTCGCGGAGAGGAAGGCCAGTGCGCAGATCCACGCCGGCAGCGAGCGCCCGGAAAGGAAAAAATCTTCCGAGGTATTGACCTTGCGCCGGGTCACCACGCCGATAATAAGGACCAGCACCAGGTAGAGCACCACGAAGCTGTAGTCGAAAGCGCTCGCGTCGAGCCGCAAATCCATGCTCTAGCCCTCAATTTCGGCCAGGGACACCACGCGGTGCTCGCGTTGCGATAACCGCACGGCTTCGGCGATACGTAGCGAGGCGACGGCGTCATCGACCGTGGCGGGAATCTCCCCGCGGCCCGCAACCACCTCCAAAAATGCCTCGATTTCACGTTCGTAGCAGGCGGCGAAACGGGCAATGAAATCGACCCAGGCGGCTCCTTCCGGATAGGAGACCCCATCCTCCAGGGAACGCACCGGCAACTTGTTATCGAAGCCGACCGCGAGTGTCTGCTTGGTTCCGTGCAGCTCCATGCGCACGTCATATCCGTGGCCGTTAAAACGTGAAGATTGCGCGGTGGCGAGCACATCACCTTCCAGGCGCAGCACCGCTGCTGTTTCGCATACATCCCCGAAATCGCGGAAATCGGCCAGGCCCAGATCGGTGCCGAAAGCCATGACCTCGGTGACCTCGCGCCCGGTGACCCAGCGCAGCATATCGAAATCGTGGATGAGGCAGTCGATGTAAATGCCGCCCGAAGCGGCCAGGAATTCGCGAGCGGCCGGGGCCTGGTCCATGGTCCCCATGCTCAGGCGGCGCAGCTGGCCCAGACTTTCTTCACGCACCGCCGCCCGTGCCCTGGTATAGGCGGTATCGAAGCGCCGCTGGAAGCCGACCTGGATGCGAGCCTTCTGCTTGCGAGCTGCCTCGCGCACTTTCAGAGTCGAGGCCAGCGAGGTGGATACCGGCTTTTCGGTGAACATAGGTATGCCCAGCTCCATGCCGCGTAGTAGCTGTTCGGCATGCACATCCGTGGGGCTGGTGAGGACGAGGGCGTCCAGGGTGGTGTCCGTGAGGGTGGCCTCCACGCTGGCTTCACTGATACGGGCGCGAGTTGCAGCCTCAGCTTCCAGTTCGGCGACGACGGCAGCACTGCGCTCCGGCTTCGGTTCGGCAATAACAAGTTCATCAACACGGTGGGCGAGAATGCGCGCGTGCATAAGCCCGGCGCGACCCGCTCCCAGTAAACCAATTTTCAACAGGGATTCCTTCCAAACGTGACATTAGCCTAAAGCAATTTCACCCACACCGAAGAGACTCGCGTCACACATGGGTCAACTTGCGCCTCCGTCGGTTCTATGGTTCATTAGTTGTGTAACTAACCAAGGAGGGAGGGCGTGATGGAGTTCAGTTCAGCGGTGCCGATCTATGTGCAGCTGGCCGAGGATCTGCGTCGTCGTATTCTCTCCGGCGAACTCAGGCCCGGAGAAAAGGTCATGTCTACCACCGAATACGCCGCCACCTACCGCATTAATCCCGCCACCGCGAACAAAGCTTTTTCCCTCCTCGTGGAGGAAGGAATCCTGGAAAAGCGCCGCGGCATCGGCATGTTCGTGACCGCGGGTGCACAAGCGGCCCTGCGCGAGCGCGGGCGCGCCACCTACCTGAGTGAGACCCTCGCCCCGGCACTCGCCGCGGGCCGGGCACTCGGCCTCAGCCCCGCGGAAATATCCGCACTCGTCTCGACCTATTGGGAGGAGAACCAATGATTAGCATCGAGAACCTGAGTTTCAGCTACCGGCGCGGGGCTCGCGCCCTCGATGATCTCAGCGTGGAGATCGGCCACGACACCATCACCGGTCTTTTCGGCCGCAACGGCTCGGGCAAATCCACGCTCGGGATGCTCATCGCCGGGCTCCTCCCGATTCGGCGCTCCCGCGGGCGCGCCTCGGGAAACATTTTTATTGACGGGCATCCGGTGGACGAAAATCCGGAGGTTATGCCGGGGGTGGCCTATATTCCCGCTCGGGTGGAGGTGATTTCCGGTTCCCCGCTCGCCATGACGATGGATCTGTGGCGGATGGCCCGCCCCACCTGGGATGAGGATTTCGCCCGGGAGCTATTCGAGCTCTTTGAGCTGGATCCCGCCCGCGTGATTGACGGGCTCTCCGTGGGCCAGCGCTCCACATTTTCCGCGATTCTGGGCCTGGCATCGCGCTGCCCCATCACTATTTTCGATGAGGTTCACCTGGGCATGGACGCGGTCATGCGCGAGCTGTTCTACCGGGTTTTGCTCAGTGATTTCGCCGAGCACCCCCGCACCATCATCCTCTCCTCCCACCTGCTTGAGGAGGTGGAGAACCTGGTGGATACCGTGGTATTCCTGCACCGCGGGAAACTACTGGAGGCCGGGGATGCCGATGAGGTTCGCGCGCGCCATTCCACCGATAGCCTCGCTTCCCTCACCGATGTTTTAGTGACGACGACGCTCTCCCCCGCCCAGCGGGCCCGCCTGGCACAACCGCTGGGCGCGCAGGCGCCCCGGGCCGGAAGCGCGGAAGCATCCACCCGCACCCCGATTGGAGTAGATCATGATTAAGCTGTATCACCGTATTAATTCCGCGATTGAACTCACAGCCCGGCGAGTGATCGGATACCGAGGACTCTTCTCCTACTTCTACCGGAGCTTCTGGCTACTCACGGGGTGCGCACTGGTCTTCATGAGCGCCTTGGCCCTGGCCACCAATAACCTCCCACATATGGCCATTGAAGGAATTGATCACGGCTTCCTTAACTGGATCGTGCTCGCCTGGGTCTGCCTAGGAGTGGGAATGGTTCTGGTAGCTATGCTCTCCACGATTGCCGTGCGAGCGCACCTACAAGCGGGAACCACGCGGCGGCAATTCTTCAATGCCCTGGCCCGGGCTGCCGTGCGGATGAGCGCTGAATACCTGGCGGTCACCGCAGTGCTCCTCTTTATCACGCTGACCTTTATACGCAGCGCGAATGGCTCCAGGCTCCTCAATGGTGCTACTTTGGTGAACGGTAACGCGATGGAATCGGGCAGCGTGTGGTTCACACTTATTCCCATGTGGCCCGGCCTTCTCGCATTTTTCTTCACAACCGTGCTCCTCACCACCTTCTTCCTGCGCTGGTCGTTGAGCACAGTGGCACGGGCAGCTGCTGTGCTCATTGCCTTCTTTGCCGGGCTCTCCCTGATCGGATACCTCATCGGGGTGACCGGGCTGGGCGGATTTATCGGCCGCCTCTGGCTTCCCCATTGGGAACGCTTCGGAACCTGGGCGGCCCGCACCGGTACGGATTTCGCGCATTGGGTGGGGCGAGTGAGTGACTCTATCGGCTTCACGGATTTCCTCACCGCCAATCGGGCCTTCATGGCGATGATTGGTTTCATTCTCATCTTCGGTACCTGCGCGCTGATCGCTTGGGCGCTGGCGCGGCGTTCCACCGGCCGCTTGCATCTACTGCGGCTCTAACTGGAAGCGGGACTGTGCTGCGGGGGCCGCGTTGCGGGGCCGGCCGCCCCGCGGCGCTGGCCCCCCCGCGGCGCGCGCCCCCCCCCCCCCGTCTCACCCCATGTGTTTTTGGGGTTTGACCGAAAACCCACAT
>NZ_JARBHJ010000028.1 GCF_028864145.1 Actinotignum schaalii
CCCCCCGCCCCCCCCCCCCCCCCCCCCCCCCCCCCCCCCCCCCCCGCCCCCCCCCCCCCCCCCCCCCCCCCCCCCCCCCCACGCCTTTGCCTACACACAAAGTGGTACTGGAGCTACAGCCAACACCCGATTTTCTGTCGTGCAGTACCACTCTGTCAGGCCCGATGTTCTCCAGTACCACTACGCCGGACACACACGCCCTCAGCGCCGGCCTGCCGAGCCGAATCGGCCCGAGCCGGCGGCGAGGCAGGGGTGTTTTTTCCGAGGTGTACTTCGCATGTACAACAAATGAAGTACATCTCGGAAAACACATAGTCCCTCCCTGCTGACAAACCAATAACCCGGACTTTCCTCGGCATATCACCGACGGAAAGTCCGGGTTATGAGCAACTATTTCGGGGGCAGCAGCTTAGCTCCGGCGATGCGCCACCAGGTGACCGACCGCCCGAACCGGCACCGGGCTACCCCTTCACGGACCCGCCGGTCAGTCCCGAAACGATGTAGCGCTGCAGGAAGAGGAAGAGGAGCAGAATCGGGAGTGCGGAGATAACCGCGCCGGCCGTGAACCAGCCCCACTGCTTCTCATTGCCGCCTACCCAGATATTCATACCGATAGCCAGGGTCCAATTCTCTTCTTTGGAGAGGATCGTGGAGGCCAGGATGAAATCGTTGAAAGCTCCGATGAAGGCCAGCAGCCCCACCACCGCGAGGATTGGGGTCACCAGCGGGAGCACGATAGTCCAGTAGATCTGCGAATGGCTAGCGCCGTCGATCTTCGCCGCTTCGTCCAGCTCCATTGGAATGGAGTTGAAGGTTCCGTACATGAGGAAGGTATTGGCGCCCAAAGCCCCGCCCAGGTACACGCAGATCAGCGAGAGCTTGGAGTCCAGGCCGAGCACCGGCACAATCTCCCCGAGCTGGCTGAGCAGCAAGAAAATTGCCACGAATGCCAGCAGCTGCGGGAACATTTGGATGACCATGAGGGCCAGCAACCCACCTTTACGCCCCCGGAAGCGGAAGCGTGAAAATGCGTAGGCCGCGGCCGCGCCCATGAGAACAGCCCCGAGCGCGGAGAAAATTCCGATCTCCAGAGTATTGGCGAACCAACGCCAAAACATCGTGGAAGTGCCCAATTGGGCGAAGTTCTGGGTGGAGATCTCCGAGAAGAGGGAGTTCGCCGAGGTCAGCGTCGTTTTGGTATTCGGGTTGAGGGCCGCCGACAGCACGTAGATAATCGGGAAGGCCGAATAAACGACGGCAAAAAGCCCGACCAGGTGCCGGAAGCCCACCTGGGAAAACCAGCGTCCGAAACTCACCTTATTGTGGTGGCGTTCCTTATGGCTGATCTTCTCCTCGATCACGGGAACAGCGCCGCGTGCGGTCACGCCCGCGCCGCCGGATGCACCGCCGCGCCCGGACGCGCCAGCGCCCCCGGGAACCGCCATGACTGTAGATTCGCTTGCCATTACTGTGCCCCCTCAATTGAACGCGAGCGCCGGAAGCTGATGAGGGAAATCGTGCCGACGATAACGAAGATGAGGATGGACATGGCCGAAGCCAGGCCGTAATTCTTCGTTGCCGCACCCGAAAGCCCGGAAATTTGGTACACCATCGAAATGAGGATGTCCGTGGAACCCACCGGAACCGAGGCATCCGCGAATTGCGGGCCACCGCGAGTGAGCATGTAGATAAGGTTGAAGTTATTGAAGTTGAAGGCGAAGGAGGAAATAAGGAGCGGGGTCACCTGGATCATGAGCTGCGGCAAAGTAATATAGCGCCACCGCTTGAAACCACCCGCACCGTCGATCTCCGCCGCCTCGTTGAGCTCGGACGGAATGGATTGCAGTGCCCCGGTGCAGATGAGGAACATGTAGGGGAAGCCCATCCACAAATTCACCAGGATCACCGAAAGTTTGGCCAGCCACGGATCGGTGAGCCACCCGATCTCCGCACCCCCGAAAAGCACCTGGTTGAAGAACCCGTACTTCGGGTTGAGCATGCCGGCGAAAAGGAAAGCCGTCATAAAGGAGGGGAAGGCATAGGGCAGCAGCATTATCGTGCGGTAGATTTTGCGCCCGCGCATCCGCTCATCATTCATGACCAGCGCGAAGAACATACCCAGCAGGAAGGTGGTCGCCACCGAGAGGAAGGCAAAAGCGAAAGTCCACACCAGCACCTTGAGGAAGGGGCTGGCATAGCGGGCATCCCCGAAGGCATCGGCGAAGTTCTTGAATCCCACGGTCACCCGCCAGCCGGTGTTGAGAGTTTCACCGTCGTCAGCACGGTAGAAGCCATCGCTGGAATCCGCGTGATAGACCTTGCCGGTGGTGATATCGGTGAGGGTATCGGCCGCGGCGTCGTGCTTGAGGGTTGATTGGAAAACAAAACCGGTTGTGGCTGTTTGAGTTCCAATAAATCCATCGCCCGGGTCCTCGCTCATGGGGACGCGCAGCGCGGTGATCTCCGCTTGCCGCGCCCCGATCTGGGCGGGCGTGAGGATCTCATATCCGGGCACTTCGGTGATCCGCTTGCCGTTGACCTGGGCATTTTTTGCGGGTACGAAGGGTGCATCCTCGGTGCCCACGAGCACTGCGCCGTCGTCGTTCACAATAGCGAAGCCAAGTTCCCCGCCCGCATCCACGACCGCGAGGGGGTACTGTGCGCTGCCTTCGACCCTCTGGGTGGAGGTGAGCAGCAGTGCTTCGGTGGCGCGCTCTTTGGTGAGCATATGGCGGTCGCCGTAGTTGGTAAACGCGATATATCCGGTGTAGAGGATAACGAACACCTGGAAAATCGCGAGGAATACCAGCCCCGGCGTGAGGTACTTGGGTGCCAGGTGTTTCCGCGAGAAATACACGTAATCCACAATGACCAGCAGTACCGTGAAGACGGCTACCAGGATCCACGACCCTTCGTTAAAAGCCGCCGCGATAATGTAGATCCCCAGCGCGTTGACCAGCGCCATGAGGACCAGCTTGATAACAAAACCCACCGACCAGGTGCGCGCGTGCGAGGTTTCCACCGTCGGGACCTTCTTTTCCGCGCGACCGCTGAAGCGTGACGACGCCGCACGCCCGGCTCGGTTCTCCGTTTCCGTACTCATGACTTACCTCTTCGCTGACGCGAGGGTGACCCGGACACCTCCGAGCCACCCTCGCGTTCGCAGCTTACTTGGCTAGTTCTGCCTGCAGATTCTGGATGAGGCTCTGCCATGCGGCCACCGGTTCGGCGCCGTCAATGACCTGAGCTTCGGTGACACCCCAGGGCACCCACACCGCACCCATTTCCGGGATGGTGGGCATCGGCTGGGCACCTTCGGCCGCCTTGGCGAAACCTGCGGTGACCTCGTCCTTCTGGGCTTCCTGAGCCGCGGCGGTCAGCGCCGGGAGGCGGTTGCCGGCCTTGTAAATATCCAGCTGTACCTCCGGGGTGGCCATGTAATCAACGAGGAACTGGTTGGCCACAATCTGATTCTTGGACTGCGCGGAAACATAGAAGCCCTGCACGCCCACCAGCGGGGTGGCCGCCTTGGGGCCGGGTGCCGGAATCGGCTCCACCGCGACTTTGAGGCCAGCGCTGCGGAAGTCCTCAATCATCCACGGGCCACCCAGAATATAGGGCGATTCGCCCTTCTTGAAGGCATCGACCGCAATATCGTAGGTCATCGCTGTTTCGAAAACGCCGGCCTTGCCCTGCTCGCTCAGCCAGGTGGCAAACGCTTCGCCGTTCGCCCCGCCCATGCCGAGGTTCTTGGAGGTGGAACCGTCCGCATTCGTCTCAAAAACGGGCGCCCCGAAAGACTGCTGGAAAGGATAGTAGGTGTAAGGATCGCCCTTATCGGTGGTCTGGATGAGGAAGGGGTACTTGACGCCGGCTTCCTTGCCCTTGGCGATCATCTCATCGAAAGTGGCCGGGGTGGAATCCGCCAGCGCGGTATTGCGGATGAGCGCGAGGTTCTCCAGCGCGTAGGGCAGGCCGTACAGGTTCCCGCCGGTGGAAAAGGCCGTGGTGGCCACGTCATTGAAGTCCTTCGCCTTATCGCCCAATTCGATAGGGGCGACGACGCCGTTCGCTACGAACTCACCGAGCCAGTCATTGGCACCCACGGTGATATCCGGGCCCTGACCGTTCGAGACCTGGGTGAGGAACTCAGCGCGGACATCCCCGAATTCCTTGACCACGAGCTCCACGTGGTTGCCGGTTTCCGATTCGAATTTCTTCGCGGCGCTTGCCAGGGCCGGCTGGCGGTTAGAATCCGTCCACACCGTAATGGTGGCCCCGCCGCCGGCCGCCGGTGCTGCCGAGCTGGCTCCGGCAGGTGCTTCGCTCTTATCCGACGCACCGCCATTGCCACCGCAGGCACCTAAAACAAACGCCAGCGCCGATACCGCGGCCATCGCGCTTATGCTCCGTCGCATTTTTACTCCTTGCGTTGATTCTTCGCTACGCGGGATCGCACCATCACGCTCCCCGTTATCTCTGAGGGTAGCGCATCATTCGGTAATTTTCACCCCTTTTTGCAGTCATTTTTACGCTGTTACATTCCACCCGGAGACTCTTGCGGACTTTTCCGCGACATTACAGCCTTTTAGCATTGTTTGTTTTCAGAAACACGTTCAGAGTAGGGGTGGCGGCCGGTGGGTAGCTGCGTCGTCGTTCTGTGCGTAACGGCGCGCAAACACGCGGACTGCGAACACGTTCCCACTATTCACGCGCCGCAGCTCCACTCCTGCGCTGGAGTTTTCAGAAAAGCCTCAGTACGATGTTTCACGACGGCGCACACCGCGCCGACCAGCACAAGGACGTCTCGGTACCCATGAGTAAAATTCGCATGCAAGATGTTGCCACCCACGCGGGAGTGTCCGTGGCGACGGTGTCGCGCGTGATTAACCAGAAGGGCAATGTTAGCGAGGAAACCCGCACCGCGGTGCTGGCAGCTCTCGATATGCTCGGCTATGAGCGCCCGCCGCGTCTGAGCGAGGCGAGTGGCACCGTGGGGCTGCTTCTTCCCGAACTGACCAACCCTATTTTCCCGGTGTTCTACCAGGAGCTCGAACGGGAATTTAACGCTGCCGGGTACACCACCACCCTGGCAACCCAGGCCCCCGGAGCCCTCACCGAAGATGAAGCGGTGGCATCGCTAACAGCACGCGACGTGTGCGGGCTGGTCTTCGTCTCGGGTATGCACGCGGATTCCAAGGCCTCCCCGGAACGGTACGCGCACCTGGCCGAACGCCTTCCCTTCGTCACGATCAACGGGGCGAATCCGCGGGTTCCGGCACCTGATTTCTCTACCGACGACGCCGAATCCATGCACCAGGCCGTGCGGCTGCTAGCTGGGCTCGGGCACAGCCGCATCGGCCTAGGCATCGGGCAGCGCCGCTATATCCCCGGCCAGCGCAAAGAAACCGGTTTTAGCGAGGCTATCGCCCAGGTTCTACCCGGGGCCGATGTGATTGTTGCAGAAACTTTCTTCACCGCCCACGGTGGTGCACGGGCGGCCGAAGCTCTCCTCGCGCGCGGGTGCACCGCCATGGTGTTCGGCTCAGATATTATGGCGCTCGGCGCGCTGGATGCCCTGGAGAGGCGCGGGGTGCGCGTGCCCGCGGATGTATCGATTGTTGGATTTGATGATTCTCCACTTATTCGGTTCATGCGCCCGGCGCTCACAACCTTGCGTCAGCCGGTGGCAGCTATCGCGCACGCCGCCTGCGCTACGCTACGGGCAGCCATGGAAGATCTGACGCCAACCCAGCGCACCAAAGCAGGGGCATCCATGACCTTCCCGGCAGAATTACTGGTGCGTTCCACCACCGCGGCCGCGCCCCTTGCGGCACCCGGAGCGGAAACCGGCGGTACAGCCGTACCCTCCCCCACTTCGGCCACTCCCTCCTCCCCTAACTGAAAGGACAGCCCATGCTCCTCCACCCTGCTTCCGAGCGTGAAAACTGGTGGCGTGACGCGGTTATTTACCAGATTTACCCGCGTTCTTTTGCTTCCTCGGGCGGGCCGCTCGGGGATCTGCGCGGCATCGAGGGCCGGCTGAATTACCTAGCTGATCTGGGAATTGACGCGGTGTGGCTTTCGCCGTTCTACCGCTCCCCGCAATTCGACGCCGGATACGATGTGTCCGATTACCGCGATGTTGATCCGCGTTTCGGTACTCTCGCGGACGCCGAACGCCTCATCGAGGCCGCGCACGAAGCCGGCCTGAGAATCATCGTTGATATCGTCCCCAACCATACTTCGTGGGATCACGAGCTTTTCCGGCGCGCGGTGGCAGCCGGCCCCGGCTCCCCCGAACGTGAGATGTTCTGGTTCCGCGCGGGGAAGAACGGGGGTAGCGAGCCTCCCACCAATTGGCGTTCCGTTTTCGGCGGGCCGGCCTGGTCACGGGTACGCGATCTGCCTTTCGTTGCCGGTACCCCGGCTGCGGAGGAGGACCTCTACTACCTGCATCTTTTTGATCGCTCGCAGCCTGATCTCAACTGGCGCAACCCCGCGGTACGGACAGAATTCTTAGAGACGTTGCGTTTCTGGCTGGATCGGGGTGCGGACGGCTTCCGGGTGGATGTGGCCCACGGGCTCATGAAAGATCCGGCACTTCCCGATTGGTCCGGGGCGGTGGAAATGGCCGGGGTGACGGAGAAACCCGAACCGGCGCCGTTCTTTGACCGCGATGAGGTCCATGAGATTTACCGCGAGTGGCGTGCGGTGCTGGATGAGTACTCTCCCGAACGTATTCTGGTGGCGGAGGCCTGGGCGGATACCGAGGAACGCCTGGCTCGCTATATTCGCCCCGACGAAATGAACCAGGCTTTCAACTTCATTTATTTGGCCGCGCCTTTCGAGCGCGAAGCGCTGCGCGACATTATTGTGCAGTCCCTGCGCCAATCGGATCGGGTGGGGGCACCCACCACCTGGGTGCTCTCGAACCACGACGGCGTGCGAGTGTGCTCGCGCCTGGGCTACCGAGATACTTCCCGCGGAGCCAACGGCATCGGGGCTCATGATCCACAACCGGATCGCGAGCTGGGGGCCCGCCGCGCCCTGGCATGGCATCAGCTCACCGCCGGACTGCCGGGGGTCTACTACATTTACCAGGGCGAGGAACGTAATCTGCCCGAGCATACGTCGCTCCCGGATGAGGTGCGCGAAGATCCCACCTTCGCCCGTACACAGGGTGCGGAACTGGGGCGGGATGGCTGCCGGGTTCCGCTCCCCTGGGAATCGGATCGCCCCGGTTTCGGTTTCTCCCCGGACGGTGCCACCTGGCTCCCGCAGGGTGAAGATTGGGCGCGCTATACGGTGGATGTGCAGGAGGCTGATCCGCACTCACCGCTCCACTTCTTCCGCACCCTGCTGCGCCTGCGCGATGAGCTGGAGCTCGGGGTGGGTTCCCTCGAGGATGTGTGCGATGAATACGGCGCCGGCGTGCTCGCTTATGTCAATCGCGCCGCGAACAGCAACCGGGCTGCGCATGCGCAGCGTCCACCGGTTCTTATGCTCACGGTCTTCGACGACGCCGCTCCGCTTCCCTCCGGTTGGCGGGTCCTGCTGGCCTCGGATCCGGCGGCCAGTTCCTTGGGTGAAGGGGAGATGATCCCGGCGGATACCACCGTCTGGCTGGTGCCGGTCGAATAGATCGCCCCGAAATATTCCGCGCTGACATTAAGCGGCACGGCACGAGGCGCCCGATCCCTGATGGTTCGGGCGCCTCGTTATCTTATGCCGCTAGAAAACTAACGCCGGCCTTATGAGACCCGCGCCCGCTTTAGAAGAGCGCGGAGGCAAGGTCGCGGCGGGCTTTGCGCACAACTTCGGTATCCGCCCCCACCGCGGTGAAGAGTTCGAGCAGGTGGGTACGTAATTCTTCACGCGCATCCCCACTGGTGACCTTAATAGCGGTGATAAGCCGGGCGAATCCCAGATCGGGGCGACCGGCAGCTACCTCGATATCGGCGGCGGCGATCTGCGCCGCCGCATCACACGGCCCACCCGCATCCGCTGCAGCCATAGCGGCCTGCGGGTCCTGCCCGCGGGTGGAGCGCAGCAAGCGCACCTGGGCCCGGCCCACCTGGGCTACCTCGCTATCGGGTTCCGCTGCCGCGAGTGCCTCAAATTCGGCTTCCGCAGCGTCGAGGTCTCCCCGGTCCAGGGCTTCAAGAGCCGCCAGGTGGTGGGGATTGACGGGTGCTTCGCCCGCTTCATCGGCTTTCCCGCTAACCCGGCCGGCCACGCCGGCACGGTTGGCCGCAGCCAGAAGTTGGTTGACGAGTTCGGTGAGCTGCGCCATGGTGGGTGCCCCCTGGAAAAGCGGGACGGGTTGACCGCCGACGAGCGCGATACCCATGGGGATGGTCCGCACCCCGAAAGCCTGGACGAGTTCCGCTTCGGTGCTGGCGTTGACCACCGCGATACGGATGTGGCCATCGCGCCGGCGTGCTTCGCCTTCCAGAGCGGTGCCCAGCTCGCCAGCCTCGCCGTCGGCCACAAAAAGCACGATAACCGGAACCTGCGCGGACAGCTGCACTTCGGCGTTGAGGTCGGCCGCGGTGAGGGTGGTCAGGTAAGCACCGGGCACGGGGGCCGCGTTTTCCTGCTT
Source organism: Actinotignum schaalii (assembly GCF_028864145.1). GTDB lineage: Bacteria > Actinomycetota > Actinomycetes > Actinomycetales > Actinomycetaceae > Actinotignum > Actinotignum schaalii_B. The sequence goes on from NZ_JARBHJ010000028.1 coordinate 8,606, forward strand.
CTTCGCCGCTGCCAGGGCCGCTAAATCGACCGGGCCGCGCATGGACATATCTGCCATATTAACCTCCGTTCTGCACCGAGGTAAGCACCGGTTTCGATGCCGCTACCGTGGTGATCGTTGTGTTACCGGCGCCTGCCGCCGGGATTTTCAGGGCCACGGTGAAGGAATAGTTGAGGCGCATGGTTCCCTGAACCGTGACCTCAGTATTGGCCTGACCGGTGGCCAGCCCGGCAATTTTTGCGTCCGTGACCTTAATGGAGCCGCCCTGAGCGGTATGCCGAATTTCGAGGGCCTGATTGACCTGGAAAACAGTGAGGATACCGCCGTCGCTGGCGCGGAAACTCTCAGGGGTGGTTTGGGCCGGACCGAAAGCCTGGCTAACCGCGCCCACGCCCTGCACCGCGCCGGCCAGAGAGTCATAGGTCTGGGAGAGCTGGGTGCGCACCGCGTCCGGGGCACCCGGATCGGCATCCGAGCCGTAGCTAAGAGCGCTTCCCTTGGCGTTGAGAGTACCGAGGTAGCCATCATGGGCGGCCTGGGGAGAAGCCACCACGCCTTCGCCGTTATCCGCGGCCACGCGCTGCGCACCGGCCGGGCCGGCGGGAATTTCCGGGATGACGCTACCGGGCAGAATATCCATGGCGGCCCACAGCGCCCAATTTTCCCGGGCCGCACCCTGGGTAAAGACATTGAGTCCCTGGGAGGTGGTATTCGCCGGCCATTTCACCACCGCTAGTGCGCTGCGCGGGAAACCTTCCGCCCCGGAAATTGCCACCGAATCAATGGTGGTGGAGAGCGCGGGCATGTCGTAGCTATCGGCCAGAATGCGTTTGAGCGCGTAGTGGGCGCTGCGTTCCACGCTGAAGGGGCCCGAACCGCGCCCGCTGAATTCTTCGGGGCTGGCCGCGGCATCAGCTTTGGTTAGCTGCTCGAAAATCGCGGGGGCGACCCGCTCGGTGAAGTGTTTATCGGAAAGCGCGGCACGCGGGCTTGCCGGAGCCGGGGTGGGTTCCAGGACGACGGCGCTTGCCGAGCATCCGCCCAGTAATGCCAGTGCCGCGAGGGCGGCCAGGGCCTTACGCATGGGTCGTTCCTTCCTCGTCGTCGTTCTGTGTGGGCTGTTCGGGTTCGCCGGACTGCGCGGTCTGCGCGGAGCTGGGCGCGCCGGCACCCGCGCGGGGCCGGCTTTGCCCCCAGATGGTCCACCAGCTTTGCGGATCGGATTCCGCGGCGGTATCGCTATCGCTGCCGGTGGCGTCGGAGTGGTCCGAGCGGTCCGCATCGCTGAGCTCCGCGGGCTTGACGGGCACACCGTCCTTCATCTGGATGGCGGGAAGGATGCCGGAATCCGCCGCGGCCTGCCATTCAGCGCGCGAGCCGCGGTAGCCGGGTTCCTCATCCGGGCCGGGGAGCGTGGCCGCCGGTTCTTCAATTTCCGCTTCCTCGGTTGCCGGCTCTTCAGCCTCGGGTTCTTCCGCGGGCGTTTCTTCCGGAACCGATTCTTCTGCGGTGTCTTGTTCTGCCGCGACTTCCGTACCTTCTTCCGGCTTTCCTTCCTCCGGAGCGATCAGCTCGATACGGTCAGCCGGATCGAGGGGGCGTTCGCGCAGTTCATGGGCACGTGGGCTTTCCATGAGGATGCCCGCGCCCAGCGCTCCCCCGGTTGCCGCAACCCGGTCACCGGCGGCAGAATCCACAGCGGCCCGAGCCGCGGCATCCACGCTGGCGGCACCGCCAGCTGCCGCCGATACGGCCGGCATAATGGTCGTTTCATCCGCGGCCCGCTTCGCCCGTGAAACACGCTCATCCTGCCCGGCCCGCACCTTCGCGGCGAAGGTGCGCTGGTCCTTGGTGGCGGTCATCAGCAATGCCACCCCGATAAGCCCCACAACAAGCCCGAGGAGACTCACGGGAAGAGACCAATTCCGCCCACCCGGTAGCGCCCAGGTGAGTTCCACCTGCGGAAGCGCTCCGGAGGACGTCTGCATAATGAGGGATTCCGCGCCCGGGGAGGTCACGGTATAGGTGAATTCCACCTTCCCCTTGGCTTCTTCCTTGGAGAACCACATATCCGAGGCGAGGATCTTGCCCGGGTCCGCTTCCCCCTGGGAAGTGGTCAGCGTCAATGCGGCGTCGTCGTTCATACCGGTAATGGTGGCGCCGGGTACGCCCTCCGTGTACGCGAGCACGTCACCGGAAAAGCCGGCGCCTACAGAAATGGTGTCCTGCGCCGGGCCGGAGACGGCTACGTCCACATCGGTCCCGCCCATATCCAGAACGCCGGGGGCCGTGACGAGCACGCCTTTCCCGCTCGGCGCCACGGTGGCGGAGACGCTGGAGGCAGGCTTCCACACGGTGCCGAGCAAAATGCCCACCACCAGGATCGCCAAGCCCGCGAGCGCGAGACCGACTCCTCCGTTCTTCTTCATCATTCCCCTTCTCACTCCGGCTTGCGGCCCGGTACAACCGCACCGGCGAAAGACCATCGACGACAATTCCTACGTTAAAACTACCGCGTGACCTTCTCGGTGGCGGAATTTTTCGGCGCAAGGCCGCGCTTTTAGGCTTAGAGAAAAGCCTAACCGTTATCTAACCGTTATAAAACTCCGTTCCGGCCGATGGTGGTGAGCTCCACAGCGTTCACCACATGCCAAGCACTACCCCCACCGGGTGCGCTGACCGGTAGGCTTAGGGCAGCAATTTCTATCCAGCAGCGCGCGGAGAGGGTGTTATGGCGGATTTAGAACTGTTTCCAACAGTACGCAGGGGTTACGACAAAGCTCAGGTCGATGAACGCATTCACCAGCTGGCGGATGCGCTCGCCGAAGCTCGGTCGCGAGTAGCGGGTTTGGATGCCCAGGTTTTGCGTATGTCCGGTGAACTCACCGAATTGCACAGCCGTTTGCGCGAGGATGAACGCCCGTCCTATTCGGGCTTGGGCACCCGAGTGGAGCGACTGTTACGCGGGGCGGAACAGCAAGCGATGGACGTCATGAGCCGGGCGAATGCTGATGCGGAGCTACTGGTCTCCCGGGCGCGCTCGCAGGCGGAAAATCTCACCTCCGCTGCGGAAAAAGAAGCGCAGGAAACTTTGGATACCTCGCGTACCGAGGCCGCTCAGGTGCGCCAGCGTGCCGAGGCGGAAGCCACCGAATTGACAACGACCTCGCGGCGCACAGCCGAGGAGCTGGTGACGTCGGCCCAGCGCGAAGCTGAGCGTTTGGAGGCGAAAATGCGTCACGATGAGGCCGAGCAGGCCACCCGGCTCACCCACGAGGAAGAGGAGCGGCGCGCGACTCTCGCCCAGGAATTGGCGCAGGCGCGTACCCGAGCCGAAGAAGAGGTCACGCAATTGCGCACCGAGGCTGAAACTGAGGTGGCACGTTTGCGGAGCGAAGCAGAGGCAGAGGTCGCGAAGATCCGCGCGGAGGCTGAACGTGAAGTTGCGCAATTGCGGGCGGATTCGGCCGCGGCCCGCGCGCGTTCCGATGAAGAATCGCGTACCGCCATGGCTAAGTTTGTCGACGACGCCGAGACTCGGGCCGCCAGTGCGGAACGCCGCCTGGCGGAAGCCACGAAGCGGGCTAATGCCCTGACATCCTCCTCGGAGGCCGAGGCAAGTGCGGCACTGAGCGCAGCCCAGACCGAGGCCCGTGAACTGGTGAGCGCGGCCCGGGAAGACGCCGAGCGGATGCGCCGCGAAGCGCGTGAAGCCGCGGAAGAATCGCAGCGCCAGGCCGATGCCCACGTGGCGGGCCTGGAAGAACAGCGGCGCACCCTCACCTCCTACCTGGAGGATATGCGCACCATGCTGGCTACCTCGAATATCCCGCTGGCCCTGGATGAAATCGTGGGCAGCGCCGAGGAACGTACCGCGGGTGGCGAACCTTCCGGAACGGACGCACCTTCCGCGGGCGAGGCACAGGCCGGAGAACAGGCAGGAGAACAGTCTCCCGCAGCGGCAGAATCTGATACTGCCGGAGAAGAACACGGAGATTCCACCGACAACCGGTAGCGTCTTCTCACGAGCCGGGGCAGAGGTGTTTTTTCGAGGTGTACTTCGCACGTACGACATATGCACTACAGCTCTGAAAACGCCTCGTGGCCCCGCTAAGACTCATGTGATTCTTGAGAGCCGTGTGATTCCCGAATCTCACGACGGCGGCCGCTCAGCGCTAGAACACAACTCCCGCGGGTCGCAGCCGTGCCGTATAGCATCTACCAACATAGTTTGAGGGCGTGGCCGGAGCACTTCTCGTGTCCCCCGGCCACGCCCTCAGGCGCAGTTAGCCCAAGCGCTGAGCGGCTAACGAGTAGCTGCCTGGTAGAGCTCGCGCAGTGCGGTAGCGACCTCGTGCGGCTTTTCCACCGCGGAGAAGTGGCTGGCACCTTCAAGTTCCACAAAAGGCTGGTCCGGGCGTACCTCATGCAGCTGAGCAAATTCTTCATGCTTGGCATTCGGATCATCCACCCCGCGCAGCAGCAGAATGGGAACATCCAGCTCCATAACCCCGCGCGTATCCGGGCGGGTCAGCATCATCTGCTGCAACCAGGAGAAAGCCCCGGCATCTACCGTCTTGAAATAGGCGGCAACCTTGTCCTTAAGCTCCGGACTGGCCTCCGAGCTCAGCATGGTATTCACCCAGCCTGCCAGCACATCCCAGCTCTGGCCCGAGGCGAGCTTCTCAATGGCTTTTTCTCGCGGAGAGGGCGAAGGCTCCGGCCCCAGAATCGAGCCGTCCAGCAGGGCGAGCCCGGCGATCTGCCGGGTATTGCGCAGGGCGTAAGCAGCGGTGACGGTAGCGCCCATGGAAATTCCGGCGAGGACGATGGAGTCGTATTCCGCCAGAGTTTCTTCGAGGGCGGTCAGATAGGAATTGATATGTGGCGTGGTGGCGCCCGCGGCGGCGTCGACCTCAGGACCGGAAGGCGAGTCCCCGAAACCGGGGGCATCAATAGCAATCGTGTGCAGATCCGAAAGCTCAGCGCGCACGCCCTCCCACATCCGGGACGTCATCGGCATAGCGTGGAGCAGAACAAGCGGAATACCTGCACCTTCGTGAATATGTGTGGCAAGTTTCATAACTCGATTGTAACGCCGTTCCCGGAACCTAACCCGGGTACCGCGGCCCTGGCGATCCTCACCGGGCTTCTTCAGCCCTCTTCCGCGAGACCCGCCTTGAAATCTTCCAGGGGCACGCGCCTGCCATTATCAGTACGCTTGGCATGCTCATAGGCAGCGATATCTACTGTTTAGGCGCGGCCGCGGTGCTGCCAGCAGCCCGGATGCCAGTGACGGCGCGAATCCACCCCGTACTGGGCGCCCCAAATGGTGTCTTCCGTCCAGGCCACAATATTGGGTTCACCAATCTGGATAATTCCGCCGCAGCCCGGGCACACATAGTCCTTCGCGGCGCTGGCGATGCGCCGCACTTTGTAGGTGGCGCCATCGCGGCCGTTCTCATAGCGCAGCCCACCCATCGCCGCGCTGATATTCAGCGGGCGAACGGGACGGGAGTACTTTTTCGACCGGCGCATTCTTCCATGGTAGCCGCTTGGCGCGCGGAGTCCACTAGCACGCCGTGCGACGCCGCAGCCGCCCGGCTATATCCATGCACTCGCCGGACCACGCATGCACACACTGCACTACAGCATGCGCGCGCCCGCTACGCCACCAGCTTGCCGTCCTGCGCGACCAGCTTCCCGGCCCGGTAGACCCGCCGCGGGCGCAGTTCCTCATCCACCACCAGCAGATCCGCGCGTTTGCCCACTTCGAGCACCCCGCGGTCATCCAAGCCCATCACACGGGCCGGAGTGGCGCTCGCCATGGTGACGGCGTCGTTCAACTCAACCCCCGCACCGACCACGGTGCGCACAATATCAAGGAGATGCGAGGTGCCGCCCGCGAGATTGCCCCCGCGCAGCCGCGCCTGCCCGTCGGTCACGTGCACACGCAATCCGCCCAATTCATAGGTGCCATCCGCCATGCCAGCGGCCGCCATGGCGTCGGTAATGAGCGCGATATTTTCTGGGCCCACAATTTCGACCACATTGCGCACCAGCTCGGAGCTAATATGCACGCCGTCTCCAATAAGTTCGACGACGCAGCTGCCGCGGCGCGCGGCAGCTAAATACTCGGCCACCGGGCCGGGCGCGCGGTGACGCAATTCGCGCATGGCATTAAACAGGTGGGTGGCCACCGGGGTTGCCCCGCCCGCCACCGCCCGCTCCTGGAGCTCACGCGCCGGGCCGGCCTCCGCGTGGGTATGCCCCCAGGTAGGAACCACACCGCGCTTGAGCAACAGGTCCACCACCTCGCTTGCCCCCGATAACTCGGGGGCAAGCGTCATCCCCCAGGCGTGCCCGCGGGCCGCATCGAGGAGCCTGTTGGCGATCTCCACGCTCGGGGTTTCCAAATAGGCGGGGTTTTGGGCCCCGGCCCGCTCGCTGGAGAGGAAAGGCCCCTCGATAAGAATCGCCGCCAGGGTCCCATCCTCCACCGCATCGGCCAGCAGGCGTGCCCCGGCTTCCATACGCTCCACGCTCAGGGTGGTGAGGGCCGCGGCTATGGAGGTGGTGCCGTGCGCCAGGTGCTCCCCGGCTGCCTGCGCCACCTCCGCGCTATCCTGCGCGTCCGGGAAAGAGGCCCCTCCCCCGCCGTGGCAATGTTCATCCACCAGCCCGGGCAGGATAAGCCAACCCTCGGGCAGCTCACCGCCGGAATCAGCACCCGCGGCCGCGGCGGCCTGGTGGCCGGGAGCTGCGTCGTCGTTCTTAGTAGGTTTGTGCAATCGCGTTTCACTGGGCACTACCCGCGTGAAAACTCCGTTGTCCCACGCGATATCGCATTCGCGCACGCCGCCGGGCAACGCTGCCCGGCCGTATAAGAACCCCATTATCCCGTCCTAAAACAGTCGATCCTCCGGGTGGTCTATGCCACGCATATCGTCATAGTTCAAGATCATACAGTCAATACCACGGTCTTCGGCCAGCACACGAGCCTGGGGCTTAATTTCTTGGGCTGCGAAAATACCGCGCAGCGGGGTGAGAAGGGGGTCGCGGCGCAGCAAATCGAGGTAGCGGGTGAGCTGCTCAACCCCGTCGATTTCGCCGCGGCGTTTAATTTCGACGGCGATATATCCCCCCTCGCCGTCGCGCACCATAAGATCCACCGGGCCGATAGCGGTGGGGTATTCCCGGCGCACCAACGTGGCCTGCGGGGCGATGCGCTCCACTTGTTCGGCGAGCAATTTTTGCAGATGCGCTTCCACACCGTCTTTGATAAGGCCGGGATCCTCCCCGAGATCCTGTTCGTAATCAGAAAAGACCTCATAGATCCGGATGACCAGGCGGTCATCGGTTTTCTTGTGCTCCACGTTCCAGATGGTGCGCACACCCGCCTCGCGTTCGGCGGCACTCGGTTCTTCTTCGGTGAAGAGGGTCGGGCCCATCATCCAGTTGAGGGGCTTGTAGGAACCGGTATCTGCATGAACCAGCACCGAGCCGTCCGCCTTGACCATGAGGAGCCGGGTGGCTGGTTCGAGATGTGCGTCGAGACGTCCGGAATAATCCACCGAACAGGTAGCAAAAACAACGCGCATCTAGAACAACACCCAATCTCCCCGGGGCGGGGCCGAATCCGCCCACGCCACCAGCGCGGTATGCGCTTGGCGGCTCATGGCCATATCAATTTCTGTATGAGCATCCCCCACGCGGGCGGTGGCGATATCGTCACGCATTTTAACCAGGTTAATGCTCAGGGAACGCCGGTCGAGGCGCAGCGCCGGGCGCCACGATAAGGAGGCCACCCGGAACCATTCCAGCGCATCGGTGCGGAAAAACACCACTCCGGTATGCCAGCGGTGCTGCCGGCGTACTGCCGCCTGGGAGGACCCCCACTGGTTGAAGAGGTACCGCACCCGCGCCAGGAAGTAGATGAGGAGCGCGAGGAGAACCAGCACGACGATCAGTGCTACGCTTTGCCAGCTCATTCGCGCTCTCCGCCTACTGCCCGTTGACCGACTGCTCGCTGACCGAATCGGCCACCACAATAACCTGGTTCGCGGTCACCGTGAGGAAGCCGGAGCCGGACATTGTGAAGCTGCGATCGCGCCCGTCCGCGCAGCCGCGCACCTCGACGTTGCCTTCCGTGAGGAGAGCAACAAGCGGGGTGTGGTCCGTGAGGATACCCACCGAGCCTTCGGTGCCGGGCGCGGTCACCGATTCGGCATTCCCGCGCCACGCCAACTCCCGCTGGGAAACGATCTCAACGTCCAGCATTATTCGCTCCGCAGTTCGTGGTACTTGCGTTCCAGATCCTCGATGCCGCCAATATTGAAGAAGGCCTGCTCGGGGACATGATCGTACTCGCCGTCGCAAATACGGCGGAACGCTTCAACGGTTTCCGCAACCGGAACGGTGGAGCCTTCCACGCCGGTGAACTTCACCGCGGTGTACATATTCTGCGAGAGGAACTGCTGGATCCGGCGCGCGCGGGCGACGGTCAGGCGGTCTTCTTCGGAGAGTTCATCCACACCGAGGATGGAGATGATGTCCTGAAGTTCGCGGTTCTTCTGGAGGATTGCCTTGACGCGGGTCGCGACTTCGTAGTGCTGCTGGCCCACGATCTGCGGATCCAGAATACGCGAAGTCGAGGCGAGGGGATCCACCGCCGGGTAAATACCCATGGAGGCGATATCACGCGAGAGCTCGGTTGTTGCATCCAAGTGAGCGAAGGTGGTTGCCGGCGCCGGGTCGGTGTAATCGTCCGCGGGAACGTAAATGGCCTGCAGCGAGGTAATGGAATGCCCCCGCGTGGAGGTAATACGTTCCTGGAGCGCACCCATTTCATCGGCCAGGGTGGGCTGGTAGCCCACCGCGGAAGGCATGCGCCCGAGCAGGGTGGATACTTCCGAACCTGCCTGGGTGAAGCGGAAGATGTTATCGATGAAGAGCAGCACGTCCTGGTTGGCGACGTCGCGGAAGTACTCCGCCATGGTCAAACCGGACAGCGCGATGCGCAGGCGCACCCCCGGCGGCTCGTCCATCTGGCCGAAAACGAGGGCCGTCTTATCAAGAACCCCAGCTTCGTCCATTTCGTGGATGAGGTCGTTACCTTCGCGGGTACGTTCGCCCACCCCGGCGAATACGGAAACGCCATCGTGGTCGAGGGCCACGCGCTGGATCATTTCCTGGATGAGGACCGTTTTACCCACGCCCGCGCCGCCGAAGAGGCCGATCTTGCCACCCTGCACGTACGGGGTGAGCAGGTCGATAACCTTGAGGCCGGTCTGGAACATCTGGGTTTCCGGCTCGAGTTCGTCGAAAGCGGGAGCCTGACGGTGAATCGACCAGCGTTCCTTCACCTCGATCTCATCGGGAGAGACGTTGAGCGGTTCGCCCACGACGTTGAAGACGTGCCCGCGGGTCACGTCTCCCACCGGAACGGTGATGGGGGCACCGGTATCGATCACGACGGCGCCGCGCACCAGACCGTCCGTCGGCTTCATCGCGATGGTGCGCACCACGTTATCACCCAGGTGCTGGGCCACTTCCAGGACCATCTCCTGCTCGATGACGCTTCCGTCACCGGCGGGGAGGGTAGCCGTGGTTTTCAGTGCGTTATTGATATCGGGAAGCGCGTCGGACGGAAATTCGACGTCGACGACGGCGCCAATGACCTGCGTAATCCGGCCGATTGTGGCCAGGTCCGCGGTCTGCTCCTCTAGTTGTGCAGTCATAGTGTGTTCCTTATCCGTTACGAAGCGCGTTATCCGTTACTTAGGGCATCGGCACCGGAGACGATTTCAGTGATCTCGGTGGTGATCTCAGCCTGGCGCGCGTTATTGGCGAGCCGGGTGTACTTCTCAATAAGTTCAGCAGCGTTATCGGTAGCCGCGTGCATCGCCTGCTGACGCGAGGCGAGTTCGGAGGCCGCCGCCATGAGAAGAATCGAGGAGATACGTTTGCGAACATACATGGGCACGAGCGCTTCGAAAACGTCGTGTGCCGAGGGTTCGAAATCGTAGAGCGGTTCGGTTTCTTCCGTGCCGCCGCCCGAGAATTCCGATCCGGTATCCTCCAAATCACCTTCCCCGTAGTCAACAATGGCTAGCGGAAGCATATGGCGCACCTGCACCACCTGGCTCACCATCGATTCGAAACGGGTGTATACCACGTGAACTTCGGCGACGCCGCCTTCTTCCGGCGGCGCGGTGAAAGCCTCGAGGAGGGTGCGCGCGATTTCATCGGATTGCTCCGGATCGGGCTTATCCGAGGTGCCACTCCACTCCCCGGCGATATTCACCCCGCGGAACTTGAAGTACTGCAGGCCGCGCCGCCCGGTCACGTAGAGCACCGGATCCTTACCTTCGGCGCGCAGATTCTCCACGGTGCGTTCCGCTTCGCGCAACACGTTGGCGGAATAAGCTCCCGCCATGCCGCGATCGGAGGTCACCACGAGCACCGCTACCCGATTGGTATCGGTACGCTCGCGCATCAGCGGGTGCTGGGCGTCAAAATCGTGGCGCCCCACCAGCCCGAGCGCGCGGGTTACCGCCCGCGCGTAAGGGTCCAGTTCCTGCGCTTCCCGGCGCGCCGAGCCGATACGCGAGGCCGCAATGAGCTCCATCGCGCGGAACACCTTTTGCAGGGTGCTCGTCGCACGAATTTTGCTCTTGTAAATCCTCTGTTCGCCGGCCATCGATTAACCCTTCGTCGGCCGCGCGAGAGTTTCACGGGCCTGCTCGGCCGGAACATCCTCTTCCCCACCCGCGGGCAGGTTTTCGGCAGTGCGGTAGGACTCCGTGAAGGCACTCACCGTGGCTTCCAGTTCGGCTTCGAGATCCTTATCCATCTCACCGGTCGAGGCAATGGTTTCCAGCACCGAGGAGTTGTGACGCACGTAATCGAGCATGCGGGCTTCCCAATCGTGCACCTTCTCCACCGGGACATCATCGAGATATCCCTTCGAGCCAGCCCACACCGAGACCACCTGTTCCTCAATGGGGTACGGGGTGTACTGCGGCTGCTTAAGCAGTTCCATGAGGCGCTCACCGCGGGTGAGCTGCTGGCGGGTGGCCGGATCAAGATCGGAAGCAAACATCGCGAAGGCCGCCTGGGAACGGTACTGCGCCAAGGTAATCTTCAGGGTACCGGCAACCTTCTTCATCGCCTTGATCTGCGCGTCGCCACCCACGCGGGACACCGAAATACCCACGTCCACAGCGGGGCGCTGATTGGAGTTGAAGAGGTCGGATTGCAAGAAGATCTGACCGTCGGTAATGGAAATAACGTTGGTCGGAATATAGGCCGACACGTCGTTCGCCTTGGTTTCCACGATCGGAAGGCCGGTCATGGACCCCCCGCCCAGCTCATCGGAGAGCTTGGCGCAGCGTTCCAGCAGGCGCGAATGCAGGTAGAAAACGTCGCCCGGGTAGGCTTCACGCCCCGGCGGGCGGCGCAGCAACAGGGACACAGCCCGGTAGGCTTCGGCTTGCTTGGACAGATCGTCAAAGACGATGAGCACGTGCTTACCTTCGTACATCCAGTGCTGGCCGATGGCCGAACCGGTGTAGGGAGCCAGGTACTTGAAGCCCGCCGGATCAGATGCCGGGGAAGCCACGATGGTGGTGTACTCCAGCGCGCCGTAGCGGGCCAGGGTGCCGCGCACCGAAGCGATGGTGGAACCCTTCTGGCCGATGGCCACGTAAATGCAGCGCACCTGCTTGGAAGGATCCCCGGTTTCCCAGTTCTTACGCTGGTTAAGGATGGTATCAATCGCGAGGGCGGTTTTACCTGTCTGGCGATCCCCAATAATGAGCTGGCGCTGCCCGCGCCCGATCGGGGTCATTGAGTCAATCGCCTTGATACCGGTTTCTAGCGGTTCGTGCACCGACTTACGCATCATTACGCCGGGAGCCTGCAGCTCCAGGGCACGCCGGCCACTGAGATTCTCAATTTCGCCCAGGCCGTCAATCGGCTTGCCGAGCGGATCCACCGTGCGGCCGAGGTATCCGTCGCCCACCGGGACGGAGAGCACCTCACCGCTGCGGCGCACTTCCTGACCTTCTTCAATATTGGAGAAGTCGCCGAGAACCACAACGCCGATTTCCCGCTCTTCCAAGTTCATCGCCAGTCCGCGGGTGCCATCCTCGAAAACGAGAAGTTCATTGGCCATCGCACCGGGCAGGCCGGCCACGCGGGCGATGCCGTCCGCCGTCATGGTGACGTGACCAACTTGCTCACTCTCGGACTGCTCCGGCGTGTAGCTACGCACGAAGTTATCGAGCACTGCCCGAATCTCTTCGGGCTGGATTGTCAGATCAGCCATTCTTTTTCCTTACCTGTTGCTCGCCGGTGCCGCCGGCATAGCCGCGACTTTATCGCGTACATCTTTAATTCTGGACTGCAGCGTCGCGTCAATAACATCCGAACCGTGCTGGATACGCATGCCGCCCACCACAGTCGGATCTACCGAGACGTGGATGGAAACTTCAGTTCCGTACATCGCGGTCAGGGCGCGCTGGAGACGTTCCTCTTGGCTCGGAGTGAGCGGCTGGGCTACCAGCACCGATACTCCGGATACATCACCCAACTCAGCTGCCTGGGCCGCGTACTCCATGAGTGATGCGGCCAGGGTCATCTCCCGTACTCGCGCGAGGGTGCGGTGCGCGAGCACCCGAGTTTCCTCCCGAATATTCGGAACCACGCGATCAAAGAGCGCGGCGCGTTCCTCCGCGGAGTATTCCTCGCGGGAGAGCGTGATGCGTAGAGCGGGAGTTTCTTTAAGGGTACGCATGAGCTGGTAGAGCTCATCTTCGACGCCGGAGAGCACCCCGGCGCCACGCGCCCGCACCAGCACGGCGTGTGCGCCGAGGGTATCCACGGTCGTGACGAGATCAGCGTCCTCCGTCCACGTCCGCCCCGCTACCGCGCGCAGCACCGTAAGAACCGGTGCGCTCACGTGGGCGGCGAAAATGGTAGCTGCCAGGCTTTCCCGTGCCGCCCCAGCCCGGGTGGTATCCGCGAGGGTTCCACGCAGGGAGGGAGAGGCATTGATGGCGTCTGCAGCGGCGAAAAGTTCGCGCGCCAAGTCAATTTCCCGGCCGGGATGTTCCTGAAGCAGCGCGTCCCACTCGGCGGTGACCGCGGCGGCGGATTGCTTACTCGTGGACCGCATTACGCCCCCGTTCGCGCCTGTTCCTCGAGATTATCGAGGAACGAATCGACAACGCCCTGATTTACACTCGGATCGAGGCGAATCTGCTCACCCACGATACGACCGGCCAGCTGCGAAGCCATGGTACCCAGATCCGCGCGGAGAATCCGCGCGGCGGCGTCGGTATCAGCCTTAATCTGAACCTGGGCCGCGGCGGAAATGCGCCGCGCTTCTTCACCGGCTTCCCGGCGCGCACGCTCGATAATATCGGAGGCATTGGACTGTGCCTGGGCGCGGATATCCGCGGCTTCGCGCACCGCGGCATCCTTTTCGGACTGGATAGTGGCACGTTCCTGAGCCACTTCCTCGCGGGCACGCTCGGCAGCGAGCAAACCTTCTTCGATTTTCTCCCGCCGCTCATCGAGCATCTTCGTCAACGTAGGCCAGGCGAATTTATACACCGCGATGGCGACGATGAGAAAAGATACCGTGCCCCACAGCAGATCCGGGATGGCCGGAATAATAACACTGTGTTCTTCAGCGAGATACATTGCTTAAGCTCCGAACACGAAGCCCGCGGCGAAGCCGATCAGGCCGAGTGCTTCGGTAAAGGCGATGGACAGGAACATATTGACACGCAGGTAGCCGCGGATCTCGGGCTGGCGTGCGGTAGCTTCCTGGTTCTTCGCACCGATGAGACCGACGCCGATGCCGGGGCCGATGGCCGCGAGACCGTAACCGATGGTCGCGAGAACTGCTGCAGATCCAGTCATGGGATTGTCCTTTTCTTGTTGTTTTTAGTGGGCGGAAATAGAAAGTTGGATATACGCGGCGGTGAGCAGGGCGAAGATATACGCCTGCAGGCACGCCACGAAAAGTTCAAAAACGGTGAAGAGGATACCGGCCACCAGGGTAACCGTACCCAGGCCAATGCCGAGACCCCCGCCCATGGAGAAGTAGAGCGCGTGAGTACCCAGGAAGCAAAGCACGAGCAACATGTGCCCGGAAAGCATATTGGCCAACAGACGAACCGTCAGTGTGACGGGCCGAATGATGAAAGTGGAGAGCAACTCAATGGGCGTCATGATGATGTAAATCGGCCAGGGCACCCCGGGCGGGAAGAGCTGTTCCTTGAAGAAGGTACCCGCCCCGCGTTCTTTCATACCCGCAATAATGAAAGCCACGTACGCCACCACGGCGTAAATGAGCGGCATACCAATAACCGACGTACCCGCGAGCTGCAAGCCCGGGATAACGCCGGTCAGGTTCATAAAGAGAGTACCGAGGAAAATGGTAGCGAGCAGGGGCTGGTACTTCCGTGCCTGCCCTTCAAGAATTTCTTCACCGATCTGCACCCGCGAGAAGTCCAGCAAGGATTCCATCGCGGCCTGCGCGCGGCCCGGAATGAGCTTGGCGCGCTTGGCGTAGATAACGCAGAAAACCAGAAGAACTAAAGCCGCAAGAAGACGAATCACCATCACGCGATTCATCTCAAATGGCGTGCCGGCGAAGAAGATGGGGGCGGGGAAGAATTCCTCAACTCCCGGGGCGTGGAACCCGTCGTTCTCCATCGGCAGGCCGAGCATGCTCAGATTCGCGAACGAACCGACTGCCATGCGCTCACCCTCTCCATCGAATCTTTCCGCGGCGGGAACCCCGCCTGAACGGCACTGCTAACTTATCTTAGCGTGGAAATCACAATTGTCATCACCGCACGGCCTTGAACTTCGCCGCCGTGAACAGTGGTCTACGTTACTCTTGCCGCCTCTGCATGACTAGGACTTAGCGCCCTGGTCCCGAAGAGTACGCGCGGCGCAGTCCTACACAGAGCCAGGCTCACGGTGTGTCCGCGCGCAGATCAGCGCGCAGCACCACCCAAGATTGCATTGCGAGCGTGCAGATAATGAGCCCGGCAAGTGCCAGCGCCGCGGTTCCCACCGGCGCGCTCGTGAGGGCTCGCACTGCCCCGAGTCCCCCGAAGACCACCGCGAGTTTGACCGCGTAGCCGCCCAGGGCCCACCCGGCCCCGCCGGGCAGGTAGCGCGCACTAGCCCAGGTGACCGCCTGGAGTATCAGCGCAATGAGGGCGGCCCAGCCCACGGCACAGGCATGCTCGCCCTGGCCGGCAAGCAGGCACCCCGCCACCCCGATTATTCCGACGACGACGCAACCGAGTGTTGCGCTCAGCTGGGCACGGTGCAGCAATCGCCCGGCGCCTCCGCTCGGGGCAGCTCGCCACCCGAATTGGGCTCTCATGATGCCTCCTCCGCTTCCCGCACCGGCCCCACTTCGGAAATGGGCGCATCTCCGGCATTCTCCTCCGGAATGCGCTCCCCGCATGCTGCCGAGCTGCGCCGTCGCCCGAACATGCCGAAAGTGACCACGCAACCGAGCACCACCCCGGCCGCTCCAATCAGGGCGACGTGCCGGGCGGGTAACACAATAAGCAAAATGCAGCTGAAAGAAAAAATGGCCGTCCACAAATAGAGGATGAGCACGGTGCCGGTATGCGAATGCCCCAGGCGCAGCAGGCGGTGGTGAAGGTGACCGGCGTCGGCGTGGAAAGGAGACTGCCCGCGGGCCAGGCGCCGGGTGACGGCCCAGATGAAATCAGAGAGCGGCAGCACCACCACGGCGAGGGCCAGCAGCAGCGGCAGATATGCCGGGAGCGCGTAGCCGAGAGAGGTCGATTGCGGGTCGATCTGCCCGGTGACCTGGATTGCGGAGGCGGCCAGCACCATGCCGAGCATGAGCGCCCCCGAATCACCCATAAAGATACGGGCCGGATGGAAATTATGCGGCAGGATACCCGCGCACATCCCCACCGTGGCCGCCGCGGCCGCGCAGGCCACCGACGTGTAATCCCCCGGGGTGGCATTGCGGGTAAGAATATAGGAATAAATAAAGAAAGCCAGGGATGCAATGCCCACGATCCCGGCGGCCAGCCCGTCCAGACCGTCCATGAAGTTCACGGCATTCACCGTGATAACCACCATGAGGATGGTAAAGAAAATCGAAAGGCGAGTGGAGCCCACGGTCAGGCCCATAAAGGGCAGCGTGACGAATTGGACGCCCTGCCAGGCCATCACCCCGGCAGCCAGCACCTCGCCGGCCAGTTTCGTCATCCAATCCAGTTCCCAGATATCGTCGATGGCACCCACCAGACACATGAGCCCGGCGCCCAGCCAGATCGCCCAGGCTTGCGAGGCGGGCCCGAGCACCCGATGCAGGTAGGGGATCTGAGAGGCAATAGCGAAAGAAGCCGAAAATCCCAGGAACATGGCCACTCCGCCCAGCCGCGGGATAGGCACGGTGTGGATATCGCGTTCGCGCACCTGTGTCATGGCACCCACGCGTAGCGCCAGGCGCAGAATCGCGGGGACGAGGAAGTAGGTGATGGCGCAGCTGAGCACCATCATGAGCAGGTAAACGCGCATGCTCTCTCCTTACCTTGACCGCTGCCGTTCAGTCTAGCCGGCCCAGCTCCTGCATCAGTGCGCCGCCGCCGAACCGCTTCAGCCCAAGGGCACCACCGCGGCAATATCCTCATCCGGAATAGCGCCGTGGCGCAGGATATGTGCCCGTTCCCCCGCGAAACTCACGATGGTGGACGGCACCCCGCCCGGTGCGGTGCCTCCGTCCAGGTATACCGCGACTTTCTCTCCCAGCTGCTCGCGGGCCTGCGCTGCGGTGCGGGCCGGGGCGTGCTCGGTGAGATTCGCGGAGGATACGGCCAGCGGACCGGTGCGGCGCAGCAGCTCCAGGGCGAGCGGGTGATCGGGCATGCGCAGCGCCACGGTGCCGTGGGTTTCGCCCAGATCCCAGCCGATGCTGTCATTCGCGGGGAGGATGAGGGTAAGAGCCCCGGGCCAGTACGCCGCCGCGAGCGCGCGGGCGCCGGCCGGGATGCCGGAGGTCAAACGTGCGGCGTCGTCCATCGACGCGACAAGAACCGGGGAGGGCTTATCGCGCCCGCGCCCCTTCGCGGTGAGGAGCCGGGTCACAGCCGCGCGCGAAAACGCATCGGCACCCAGCCCGTAGACGGTATCGGTGGGGAGAACCACGAGCTCGCCGCGCGCGAGGGCGGCTACCGCGGCATCACATGTGTCCATATTCTGCCTCCAAAAAACGTTCCCGCCCGGCCAGGTCCCGGCCGGTTGCCACCCGGGTAAAACCGACGCTGCGGGCATAATCGCGCAGGGGCGCGCTCTGCGTCTCCGCGTGTTCGAGAACGAGGATACCCCCGTCCCGCAATAGCTGCGCCGCGCGCGCGACAAAAAGCCTGGGCAGGTCCAGGCCGTCCGCTCCCCCGCCCCACAGGGCGCGCGCCGGATCGGCCCGTACTTCTGCACTAACGGGCGTATCGGGTGGAATATAGGGAGGATTAGCGACGACGACGCTCACCGCGTGGTCCAGTTCCGGGAGCGGCTCAGCTACATCGTGGTGTAGGAAAGTGACGGGTGACCCGTAGCGGGCATTATTGGTGGCAGCTAGTTGCAGGGCCCGGGGATCTGTGTCGACGCCGATCACCCGGGCGGCGGGGACTTCAGTCGCAATACTCAGGGCAATGGCTCCGCTGCCGGTGCCCAAATCGAGGACGAGGGGGCCGGCCTGCTGCGCGGCGGCGCGGGAGCGCGCCGCCGCTGCGCCGTCGTTCTTGAGAGATGCGGCGTTACTGCGGCTCTGCGCGGCCACGCACGCACGCACGTGCTCAATGGCACGTTCGGCGACGATCTCAGTTTCCGGGCGCACAATCAGCGCATCGGGCGTGGAAACCAGCTCGAGGTAGCGAAAATACATCCGCCCGGTAATATGCTGCAGCGGCTCGCGCGTGGCGCGGCGGGCCAGGTAGCTTGCAAAAAGCTCACACTGGGCGGGAGATGGGGTATCGCGCGGATGGGGGCGCCTGCCCGCCACCGCTTCGGCCAACCAGCGGGCATCGGCGGCCGGCGAATCCACCCCGGCCGCGGTGAGCTGCGCGGTGGCACCTGCCAGCAATTCCGCCCAGGTGGTCATAGAGCTCGGCTACTCTCTACTTTTCTTCCGCGGCTTCCATGCGAGCCGCTTCGTCCATAATCCGGGCCGAATCAATAACGGCATCCAGATCCCCATCGAGGACCGCGTCGAGATTATGGGCCTTGTAGCCGGTGCGATGATCGGAAATACGATTTTCCGGGAAATTATAGGTGCGGATGCGCTCGGAACGGTCCAGGGTACGCACCTGGGAATGACGCAATTCCGCGTTTTCAGCGGCCTGCTGATCCAGCTGGAGCTGGCGCAACCGCGCGCGCAGCACCCGCATAGCAGATTCGCGATTTTGGATCTGCGATTTTTCGTCCTGCATGGACACCACGATCCCGGTGGGAAGGTGGGTGATACGCACCGCCGAATCGGTGGTATTCACGGACTGCCCGCCAGGCCCCGAGGATCGGTACACGTCAATGCGCAGGTCATTGGCGGCGATTTCCACTTCACCCGGGTCGTCCACTTCCGCGAAAACAAGCACCCCGGCGGTGGAGGTCTGGATGCGCCCCTGGGATTCGGTCACGGGTACGCGCTGCACCCGGTGAACCCCGCCCTCGTACTTGAGGTGGGCCCATACGCCGTCGGAAGGATCCTCAAGCTGCCCGCGGGAACGGATGGCGACCTCGAGGTCCTTGTAGCCACCCAGCTCGGTTTGGTTGGCACCCAGCACTTCCCAAGTCCAGCCCTTGGAGGTGGCGTAACGTTCGTACATGCGGGCCAGATCCCCGGCGAAGAGGGCGGATTCTTCCCCGCCGGCGCCGCCTTTGATTTCCATAATGACATCGCGGGCGTCATCTTCATCGCGGGGAATGAGGACTTCCGTGAGTTCCTGGGAGGCTGTCTCGTAGCGTTCTTCCATTCCGGGAAGTTCGGGGCGGAAGAGTTCAGCATCCTCCCCACCCTGGGAGATGATCTCCCGGGCTTCGGTCAGGTCCTGTTCGGCCTGGAGGAAACGCCGGTACACGCGTACCACCCGCCCGAGTTCGGCGTAGCGCCGCCCGAGTGAACGCAATTTATCCGGGGAGGAGAGAACTTCCGGGCTGGCCATATCCGCTTCGATTTTTTCAAATTCAGCGAGATGGTGCTCGGCAACCTCACGACGTGTATCAGCCATAACGAGGACCTTTCTTCACGCGCACCCCGCGCGTGCCCTACCGCCACGGGACTGTGGCAGCTCTACCGACAATAGTGCAAAAAGAAAAGGAGCGCCCTTGCGGTGACGCTCCTTTCCGTGGCGCTTACTTCTTGCGCTTGCCGTAGCGTGCCTCGAAGCGAGCCACACGCCCACCGGTATCCAGGATCTTCTGCTTGCCGGTGTAGAACGGGTGGCAGTTATTGCACACTTCCACGCGCATGTGGTCACCGTTGTAGGTGGAACGGGTGGTGAACTCATTACCGCAGGTGCAGGTCACGGAGACCTCGTGGTAATCGGGATGGATTCCCTGCTTCATTATCTCTCCTTGGTTCGTAGCTGCTCCCGGGTCCGAGCACGGTTCTCCGTATCACGGTGAACCGGGAGCCGACAGAAAATTATGGCACGGGCGGCCCGGCCGAGACAAGGTACCGTGCGCGTATCACATCACTACGTGCTGCGCGTGCTCGGTACCCGACCCCCGGCCGGATCTTCCCGCCGTGTTTTATTCGGCTTATTCGCCGCGCGATCCTTGCATGGAACGCATAATCGACACGAGGAATTCCGCGTTATTTTCGGTATTCCGCATCCGCTTGAGCACGAAGTCCGCCGCTTCATCCACCCCGAGGGTGCCCAGGGCCCGGCGCAGCTGCCAGATGACCTTGAGTTCTTCGGGCTTGTAAAGCAGTTCTTCGCGGCGGGTACCCGAGGCGTTGATATCGATCGCCGGGAAGATACGCCGGTCCGCGAGCTGGCGCGAGAGGCGCAGTTCCATATTGCCGGTGCCCTTGAACTCTTCGAAAATAACTTCGTCCATCTTCGAGCCGGTTTCCACCAGCGCGGAGGCGATAATCGTGAGCGAACCACCATTTTCGATATTGCGCGCCGCACCGAAGAACTTCTTGGGCGGGTAGAGTGCCGCGGCATCCACACCACCGGAGAGGATGCGCCCCGAGGCCGGGGCCGCGAGGTTGTAGGCACGCGAAAGGCGGGTGAGGGAATCGAGGAGCACCACCACATCCTGACCGAGTTCCACCAGGCGCTTGGCGCGCTCGATAGCGAGTTCAGAGACGATGGTGTGATCCGAAGCCGGGCGATCAAAGGTGGAAGCAATCACTTCACCCTTGACGATGCGACGCATATCCGTCACTTCTTCGGGGCGTTCATCCACGAGGACCACCATGATATGAACCTCGGGATCATTAGCGGCAATCGCCTTGGCGATCTGCTGCATAATCATGGTCTTCCCGGCCTTCGGCGGAGAAACAATGAGACCACGTTGGCCCTTACCAATAGGAGCAACCAGATCGATAGCGCGAGTGGACAGGCCCTTGCGTTCGGTTTCCAGACGCAAAATCTCATCCGGGTAGACCGGGGTGAGTTTATTGAAGTCCGGGCGGCGCGCTGCTTCGGCTGCGGGCAGGGAGTTAATAGTATCTACCTGGACAAGCTGATTACCGGAACGGTTATTGTTCTGGTTATTGTAACGACGGCGCGGATTACGCTTGTTATTGCGGTTATTATGCGAGGAATTATCCTCATCGTGCTGGCGAATAGCGCCCACCACAGCATCCCCGCGGCGCAGCCCGTACTGGCGCACCAGCGCGGTGGAAATCTGCGCGTCATTGGGGCCGGGCAGGTAGCCGCCGGTGCGCAGCACCATCTGGTTACCCTGGGCATCCACAATGCCGGCAACGGGAACGAGGGTATCCTCCGCCTGGCGCTTGCCGGCCGGAATCTCCTGGCGTTCCTCACGTTCGGGCTTCGAAGCCGGCGCGGACTCCTCCGCCTCGTGATCCGTGCGATCAGTACGTTCGGTGCGTTCCGCGGTGCGCCGGGAGCGGCGGGCTTCTTCATGTTCCTCACCGCGCCGGTTGCGCTTACGGCGGCGGCGTTCCGAGGTGGTGTCATGGTGGTCACCGGCGCGGCGTTCCGCGGCATCGCCAATGGCATCCAGAACCGCGAGGGTATTTTCATCGCTGAGGGAATCGGAGCGACGCGCGGCCTGGCCGGCTTCCGGCTTTGGTTCAGGCAAATCGATATGAACCGGTTCGCGGTGATCCCGGCGCACCCGGCGCCGCACCTTACGCTCCTCACGATCTTCCCGTTCTTCACGGCTGGGAGCTGCTACCGGGGCGCTTTCCGCACTGGGTGCCGATACCGCTGCGCGGGTAACAGTTCGTGTGTTCCGAGTCGGAGCGACAGCTTCCGCGGCTTCGGTAGCAACCGCTTCGCTTTCTTTCTTCGCTGCGGTCTTGGCCGTGGTGGCAGCAGCGGACTTTTCGCGCGGCTTCGTGATATTGGCGAGGCTATCTTCCTTACGGGGCCGCCCGCGCCGCGCGGGGCGAACTTCGCGAATGGCCGCGAGCAGGTCCGCCTTCTTAGCTTTCGGGTCAATGTCCAGGCCGAGTTCTTCGGCGAGCGCGCGCAGCTGCGGCACCCGCATCGTTGAGATTGCGCCTGATGTTGGGGTTTCCGTCACGAGGTTCCTTCCTCGGAATTCAGGGGTTGTTAACACACTTATGACAATTTCAAGTACGTGGGAAATAACCGGTATAAGAACGTCGGTTAGACCTTAGTCTACACCAGATAGGCGCCCCGTGTGGACATTCCAGCAGTATTCACCGTAAATCCACGCCGCTGCATCATAGATACTGTGTCAGCGTCAAGGCGTGAAAATACTAGCACGGATGGGCCCGCACCGGAAATAACGGCCGGGAACCCGGCCGCGCGCAAGGCCCGTACCGCGTCCGCGGATGTCGGCATCGCCCCGGCGCGATAGTCCTGGTGGAGGCGATCTTCGGTGGCCTGCCACAGCAAATCCGGGTAGTGCTCGAGGGCGAGGGCAAGCATCGCGGTGTGCGAAGCATTAAAAGCTGCATCTGCGTGCGGAACGGTATCCGGTAATGCGGCCCGCGCCTTTTCAGTCAGGAGTTGTTCACCCGGAATAAGGAGAGTAGTTTCCACCGCGGTGGGGATACGCGCCGCCCGGGCCTGCGTTCCTTCCATCCAAGTAACGACGGCGCCCCCGAAAATTGCCGGTGCGGCATTATCGGGGTGTCCCTCAAATTCGGTGGCGAGGGAGAGGAGCACGCCGTCGTCGAATATATCGGGGCGATCCACGAGGCCGCGCACTAAAAGTAAGCCGGCCACCACGGCCGCCGCGGAAGAACCGAGGCCGCGCCCCTGCGGAATCGCGTTAACGCAGTGCAGCTCGAAACCGACGCCGGGCAGGGCCGCGGCCTCAAAACCGCGGCGCAGGGCCCGTACGATGAGGTGATCTTCTCCGGTGGGAAGAACATCCGCGCCCTCCCCTTCAATACTCACCCGGGTGGCACCGGTGGTGAGGCGCACGCTGACTTCGTCCCAAAGGTTATGCGCCATACCCATGCAATCAAAACCGGGACCGAGGTTGCCGGAGGTCGCCGGGACCCGCACCCGCGCTTCGGAGGTGGCGATACGCATTAGGCCACCTCCACCCGCACAAAGCTCGCGGTGCTCACCGTTGCCGGCCCCGCGGCGGCGGAGAGATCCGCAATGGTCGCTTCCACATCAGCTTGGAGGGCTTCGTGGGTGGTGACCGTGAGACGGCACAGGTGGTCCGCGGTGGGCGATTCTTGAGTAACCCCGCTAATGGACACATTGTGGCGGGCAAAAGTACCGGTAACCTCGCTGAGAACACCCACGTGATCAGCCACGTCCATGCTCAGCTGGAAACGCGAACGCGCCTGGGCGGGAGGCAGAATCGGCAGCTCTCCGTAAGCCAGTTCGCGCGGGGCCAGCCCGCCGTGCACGCGGTGATGCGCGGCGGCCACCAGATCGGAGAGCACCGCGGTGGCGGTAGGATTCCCGCCAGCTCCCGGCCCGTAAAACATGAGCCGATCAGCGGCTTCACCCTCCACCACAATGGCGTTATAGGCTCCGTGTACGGTGGCGAGCGGATGCTGCGCAGGAATAAGGGTGGGGCCCACGTACAATTCAATGCCGTCCGCGCGCCGCTTGGCGGAAGCCACCAGCTTGACCACGTACCCGCCCCGCCCGGCCGAAGCGATCATCTCCGGGGTGATATCGCGGATTCCATGGGTATGCACATCCGAAAGCTGGACGCGGGTGTGGAAAGCGAGAGAGGCCAGGATGGCGCATTTTGCCGCGGCGTCGTACCCGTCCACATCGGCACTCGGATCAGCTTCGGCATAGCCAAGCTCCTGCGCCTTTTTCACCGCGGCATCGAAACTTTCCCCGTTGGTAGTCATTTCGTCGAGGATGTAATTGGTGGTGCCATTGACGATTCCGAGAATATGGGTAACGCGATCCCCGGCGAGGGATTCGCGCAGTCCGTACACCACCGGAACGGCCCCGCCCACCGCGGCCTCGTAATAGAGGTCAACGCCGGCACGCGCCGCGGCGTCGTACAATTCTGGACCGTGTTCGGCCAGCAGCGCCTTATTTCCGGTGACCACCGAGGCACCGGCGGCAAAAGCAGCCAAAATATATTCGCGCGCCGGTTCGATGCCGCCCATCAATTCGATAACAATATCCGCCTGGGCAATAATGGCGTGGGCATCGGTGGTGAGCAGTGCGCGATCAATCGCAGGATCGCGCGGGGCCTCCAGGTTGCGCACCGCAATTCCGATCACGCGCAGGCGCGCTCCGGCTCGCAGGTTAAATTCTTCCGCATTGGCTTGCAGCAGGCGGACGACGGCGCTTCCTACCGTTCCCGCCCCCAGCAGGGCAACCTTGACTTCCTTCACGCCTACTCCTTATCTTGACGAACGCGCCGCGCGACTGCCGGCTCGGCCTGCGCGGGTTCCGGCTCGGTCCGGGCGATGCGCCGGCCCCCTAGCTGTCCTCGCGTGTCCTAGCCTAGCGAAGGTGGAGCCGATGCGCGCTGTTGGCCCGCCCGCTACCGATGCATGGGCTCCGCGTGGCACCAAAACGAGGTGTGGTGCTCACCACGCAGATGGGTACAATATCCCCATGGAAAATGCATCGAGTGATGCACGAAGAGAAAGCGAGGTGCGCGATGCCCACTGTGAAAATCAAGGACGTCGCCTTCGGCTCCGGGCCGACGAAAATCCTCGTGTCCATAACGCCCGCCAACGGTGACGAGCTGCGGACACAGGTAGCGAAGCTTCCCGCACAGGACATTGACGTCCTGGAATGGCGCGTGGATTTCCTCGAGGACCTTTCCACCCTCACCGAGGTGGGAACCCTTTTGCGTACATCCACGAACCTACCGATTCTGGGCACCTTCCGCTCCGCGGCGGAGGGCGGCCAGAAGGCAATTCTGCCCGATGATTACGGCCCCCTGGTGATACGCCTCATCCAATCCGGGCTGGTGGATGCGGTGGATGCGGAGCTGTTCCGCACCGAAGCCTGGACCGAACGTATTATTCAGGAAGCGGCGCGGGCCCAGATACCGGTGATTGGCTCCTACCATGATTTCCGTTCCACCCCGCCCGAAGATGAGATCGTTAATCGCTTGCGGCTCTTGCAGGTGCACGGGGCCTCGATCGCGAAAATTGCGGTGACTCCCTCCCATCCGGGCGATGTGGTGACGGTGCTCAATGCAACTTATCGGGCCAGCCAGGAATTGCACGTCCCTCTTATCACCATCGCCATGGGGGCGCTGGGCACCATGAGCCGCATTACTTCCGCTATTTTCGGGTCCGCGGGAACCTGGGGTCAGGCCGGGCATGCCACGGCAGCCGGGCAGATTGCGGTAGCCGAACTGCGCCCGGTAGTGGATGCTATCTCCGCCTGGAGCAGCGCCCCGGATACCTGGGAAAAGCCCGCGCAGGTAAGAGAGGCCGTGCTTCCGGAGAGCTAGCGTTCTAACCGTGCAGGTTGCCGGTCTGAAGGTGCGCTACGGGCCGGCAACCGCCCTAGTTTTCAGCAGTGGTGGCCGGGGAATCCGCGGCCGGGTAATCCGCATCCAGCGCGAAGAGATCGGCCACGGTCTCCCCGCGAATAAGCCAGCGGGCCCGGCCATCACGCACCGCAATAACTCCCGGGCTGGGAAGCATATTGTAATGGGAGGCCATGACCCGACCGTAGGCGCCGGTTCCCGGCGTGACAAGCAGGTCACCGGCGTGAATATCTTCCGGGAGGGCGACGGCGCGCACCACAATATCGCCCGATTCGCAATGTTTACCGACAACTCGGCATACGCGCGAAGAATCTGCATCCTCGGCCTGGACTCGATCCACGAGTGCCGCGGTGTAATCCGCACCGTAGAGAGCGGGGCGGATATTATCGGACATTCCCCCGTCTACCGAAACATAGGTGCGGGTGCGGGTAGTATCCACGTGGACATCTTTGATGGTTCCCACCGTGTAGAGCGTCATACCGGCCGGGGCAATAATGGAACGGCCCGGTTCCACGGATATCCGCGGGGCAGGAATGCCACTCTGGGCGCTGTGCCGGGCAACTTCCGTGGCGAGCACGGTGGCGAAGTCACGCGGGGAAGGCGGAATCGGGTCCGCACCGGTATAGCGCACCCCGTAGCCACCGCCCAGATCTATTTCGGGGATAACACTCCCCAGCTCGCGCGCCACCCGAGCCCGCAGGTCAAGAATGGCGCGTGCCGCAGCCACAAAAGCATCCGTGGCCACGATTTGGGAGCCGATATGCGAATGCAATCCCACCAGGCGCAGCCACGGATGTGCGCTAATACGCCGGATAGCCTCCCATGCAGCACCGCTGGCGAGTGACAGGCCGAATTTTTGGTCCTCATGAGCGGTAGCGATGAAATCGTGGCCACCCGCGTGAATACCGGAGGTTACCCGCACAACAACGGCCGCTACCCGCCCGCGGCGCGCGGCAGCCTCCGCAACTAACTCCACTTCAGCCAAGGAATCAACCACGAGATGAGCGACCTCATGCTCCAGGGCCAGCTCAATTTCCGCCGCGGATTTATTATTTCCGTGCAATCCGAGCTGGTGCCCCCGCGCTCCGGCCGCCAGGGCGATGCGCAGCTCTCCTTCGGAGCAGGTGTCCAGGTGGAGGCCTTCTTCCAGCATCCACCTAGCTACACCCACGCTGGCAAAAGCCTTGCAGGCGTAGTAAACATCCGCTCCCGCCAACTCCGCAAAAGCCTCGCGCATAGCGCTCACCCAGGCGGCGGCGCGAGCGCGGGCATCTACTTCGTCCAGGATGTAGAGCGGGGTGCCGAATTGCGCGGCCAGCCCGCTTACCGAACAGCCACCCACCTCGAGATCGCCGGGAACCCGGCGCACCGTGGTTGACCACACCCCGGTGGGTGAACCATCCGGGACGGGCGCGGGCAGCTGCTCGAGATCACTCACAGCGGCGCTCACATTTTCTCCGGGGCGCTGACCCCGAGCAGGTGCAGCCCGTTAGCGAGAACCTGACGGGTTGCATCATTAACCCATAGGCGGGTGCGGTGCAGATCGCTGACTTCTTCATCCGCGCGCGGGGTGACCCGGGCCTTGCCGTACCAGGTGTGGTAGGCGCCGGCCAGTTCTTCCAGGTAGCGGGCCACCCGGTGCGGTTCGCGATTGGCCGCGGCCAGGGAGATCACTTCCGGGAAACGGGCCAGCTGCCCGATGAGATCGGAATCGGCTTGTTCCAGCAGCTCCGGCGTGAAGGCATCCGCGCGCCGCACCCCGTGTTCGACCGCGTTACGAGCCACATTAGCGGTGCGCGCGTGCGCGTATTGCACGTAGTAGACCGGGTTGTCATTGGTATGCGAGGCCAGCACATTGAGGTCCAGCTCCAGGGTGGTATCCACCGAGGCCCGCACCAGCGAGTAGCGTGCCGCATCCACTCCCACGGCTTCCACCAGGTCCTCCAGGGTCACCACCGTGCCAGCGCGCTTGGACATACGCACCAGCACGCCGTCACGCTTGAGGTTGACCAGCTGGCCGATGAGGATTTCCATATTGCCGCCCTTGCCGGCGGTATCCCCAAACGCGCGGGCCATGGCGTACATGCGCCCGATGTAACCGTGGTGATCCGCGCCGAGCATATAGACGGCATGATCGGCACCGCGGTGGCGCTTATCGAGGTAGTAGGCGATGTCACCGGCGAAGTAGGCGGTTTCCCCATCCGATTTCACGATGACGCGGTCTTTATCATCACCGAAATCGGTGGAGCGCAGCCATACCGCGTTATCTTCTTCGTAAATAACACCGCGTTCACGGAGTTTTTCGATGGCCGCGGCAACCGCTCCGGAATCATGGAGGGATTGTTCGTGGAAGAACACATCGAATTCAGCCCGGAAATCAGCCAAGGAATTCTTGATCTCCGCGAACATGAGCTCCACACCACCGGCGCGGAATACTTCCTGAGCTTCGGCTTCCGGGAGGGTGCGCGGATCGGGATGCCCGGCGGCTAGTTCCTGGGAAATAACCTGCTGCGCAATATCGGAAATATATGTTCCACCGTAGCCATCTTCCGGTGTTTCACGGCCCAGTGCCGCGGCCAGCAGGCTTTCCGAGAAATGATTGATTTGGTTGCCGTGATCATTGAAATAGTATTCGCGCACGACATTAGCGCCGGTAAAGCTGAGAATCCGGGCGAGGGTATCCCCCACCGCCGCCCAGCGCGCTCCTCCGATGTGGATAGGACCGGTGGGGTTCGCGGAGACGTATTCCAAATTGACGGTGGTCCCGGCGCCGGCTTGCGAGGAGCCGTAGCGCTCCGCCTGCTCCACGATGGTGCGGGCTAATTCCCCAGCGGCACCCGCGGAGAGGCGAATATTAATAAAACCGGGGCCGGCAACCTCTACCTGGGCAATGCCGGCGACGCCCTCGAGGCGCCCGGCCAGCAGGGTGGCTAGATCGCGCGGGGGCATTCCCGCGCGCTTGGCGAGCTGCATGGCCACATTCGTGGCCCAATCCCCGTGCTCACGCGAACGCGGGCGCTCGATTTTCACCGCGGGAATATCACCATCGAGGTGAAGCTGACCTTCATTACGTGCGGCGTTAATTTCCGCCGCGATACATGCACTGAGTTCTTCCGGAGTCACGTGTCTAAGTGTACGTGCTAACCCCGACAAAATTGCACCGCCACCCGCGGACGCACAAGATACGAAACTCCAAGTAAGAATCCAGGTATTTTTCCCGGCGCCTACCAACGTGGTAAAGTAGCGCAGTGCGCCCCGATAGCTCAGGGGATAGAGCGTTCGCCTCCGGAGCGAAAGGCCGCAGGTTCGAATCCTGTTCGGGGCACAATGTGATGTCCCGCGTCATAGGTCCGCCTGTGACGCGGGATTTTTCGTGTTTTCGGGCGGGATGTCCCACGTGATATGTCCGGGTATGTCCCGCGTCATGTGTCCGTTTTTCTTTTGTTTTTCTTCTGGTAGTTCCGGGTCGGGTCGATGGTGAACTCGGCGATTATTTCCCCGCTGGCCCGGTTGATGATCACGACGTTGGGTCCGTGGGTAAGAGCGATGATTGCTTGGCCTCGGTGGGCTCTGCCGATTCCTAGATGGCGTAGTTTGCCGGCATAACGCAAGGTGATGGTGCCCGAGGTGCCTATTTTGTCGATACGCACTCTCCAGTCCTGGCCGTCGTGGGAGATAGTGGGACCGTCTTTAGGGCGGGCGTGGTAGGCCTCGTGGGGTGTTTTATTCGCGAGGGAGCGGTGGGGGCGGG
>NZ_JARBHJ010000029.1 GCF_028864145.1 Actinotignum schaalii
GCAATTTCGTCGGCAGCGTCAGATGTGTATAAGAGACAGGGATTCTTCCCACCCCGCACGTTTTATTTCCCGCTGGCCGGCATCAGCAGGTACACTAACCAAGGACTCTATTACTCTCCGGGTGCACGAAGCATTCGAAAGGACTGGAAATGAAAGCTTTGCTCATTACCTGCGAAGTGCTTATGCTCATCACCAGCATCTTCCTCACGCTTTCCATCTTGCTGCATAAAGGCAAGGGTGGCGGAATTTCCGATATGTTCGGTGGTGGTATTTCCACGTCTATGCGTTCCTCCGGGGTAGCCGAACGTAACCTCAACCGCATCACCGTGGTGCTGGCCCTCATCTGGGGAATTTCTATTATCCTCATCGGCCTCATCGTCAAGGTGGGCGTCTAGAACTAGATAGTTAAGAAGCGGCGGGGCCGGTACGTGCGTGTGCACGTACCGGCCCCGTTTCGCATGCTGCTTTCTAGACGCTACATCCAGGCTTTCTAGACGTCTACATCCGCGGGAGAATAATCCAGTAGGGGCAGTCCCTTGGTTAAAACATCACCGTAGGCGGTATCGGGATTGAGATCGCGCAGATCCTCAATGAGCATCGCTTCCAAGCTGCGCACCGGCAAAGCAACCTCCTGGGGAGCTCGACCCGGGCGGAGCATGATGCCGTGGTCATTGCCCGGGGTGCGATGCAGGCTGAGAGCTGCGCCGTCGTCCAAGAAGAGTTCCACGCCGGTAATCGGAGCGCCCTCCTGCGGCTCTATCTCCACCGGGACATCTAGGCGCAGGCGCAGCCACGCGGCGAGTAAGAAAAGCGAGGAGCGGTGCGGGCGCCCCCACACCTTCGCGCCGGTAACGGTTCGGCTCGGGAATTCGTCCACCATGGAGGCGATGTAATTGCGCCACAGGGTAGTGCCGGCCCAGCCCAGATCAGTATCCCCGGGAACATAATTAGCGGAAAGGTGCTGAAGGGCCAGGGCTGGGTGATCTGCGGTGCGGGTGGTAGTAATACGGCGCTGCGCGATGCGTCCGGCCGCGGTAGCCGCGGGGTTTTCCGGCATATTTTGAATCCACCACGTCACCACCGGGGTATCGGGGAGCAGCAGTGGAGTGACCAAGGTATCCACGTTCTCCGCGGCGCCCCCGTGCGCGCGCAAAATAACGATCTCGGAAGCGCCGGCTTCCGATCCGGTACGGATTTCCGCATCGAGACGCGCGGTTTCGCCAGCCACCGGCAGCACCGCGATAATCCGGGAAGGGTGCGCGCGGGACGCTCCAGCTGCGGCCTCAAGCGCATCACGGACCCCACCCTCGGTATGCGCCACGATAATGAGCGTGAGGACCCTCCCGAGGGCTCCTACCCCAGAAGTTCCGCGCAATTGATCAAGCTGCTGGCCCACCTGGGCAGACGTGGTATCGGCAATATGGTTAATCATGAAGTTTCCTCGGATCTTTGTCAGGCACGGAACAGGTGCGGCTAGGGGCGGCGCCAGGCATGGCCGTGGCCGGCGAGCATGGCATCGGCACCGGCCGGACCCCAGGACCCAGGCGCGTACGTTTCCAGAGACTCCGGGTGGGCATCCCAATAGTTTTCCACCTGGTCGATAATCCGCCAGGACTCCTCAACTTCCCGGGTTTGCGGGAAGAGCGGCGGATCTCCCAGCAGCACGTCAAGAATGAGACGTTCATAAGCTTCCGGGGTGTACTCGGTAAAAGCGTGACCGTAGGCGAAGTCCATAGTGACGTCGCGCAGCCGCATTTCGGAGCCGGGCACCTTGGAACCAAATTTAAAGGTGATGCCTTCATTGGGTTGCACCCGGATAACCAGGGTGTTTTGCCCTAGCCCGGCCACATCTGGGAAGGGGAGGAAAGGCGGATTACGGAAGACCACCGCAATTTCTGACACGCGCCGCCCGAGTCGCTTACCGGTTCTCAGGTAGAAAGGCACTCCCGACCAGCGCCGCGTCTCAATTCCCAGGGCGATTGCCCCGTAAGTATCGGTCACGGAGTCGGCCGGGATACCGTTCTCTTCCCGGTAACCGCGCACCCACTGGCCGCCCTGCCATCCGCTCGAATACTGTGCCCGCACCGAAGCTTCGGCCGGGCTCCCGAACAGATGGGTAGCCTCGAGGACTTTCTCTTTTTCCGCGCGCAGGGCATCGGCGTGGAACGAGGTCGGCTCCTCCATCGCGGTGAGGGCCAGCAGCTGGAGCAGGTGGTTTTGAATCACGTCGCGAGTGGCTCCGATACCGTCGTAATATCCGGCGCGCGAGCCAATCCCAATATCCTCCGCCATGGTGATTTGCACGTGGTCCACGTGGGAAGAATTCCACAGCGGCTCATACAGTTCGTTGGCGAAACGCAGCGCGAGGATATTCTGCACGGTCTCTTTACCGAGATAGTGGTCGATGCGGAAAACCGAATCGTGGGGGAATACCCCGCTGACCGAGGCGTTGAGTTCGCGCGCGGAGGCCATATCGTGCCCGAACGGTTTTTCGATAACCACGCGGCGCCAGCTGCCCGGCGCCCCGCGATTGAGTCCCGCGGTAGCGAGGCCCTGGGTCACCACCGGGAAAAGGCTAGGCGGAATGGAAAGATAAAAAGCAAAATTACCGCCGGTACCGCGGGTGGCATCCACATCCGCCATGGTCGCCCCGAGAGCGCGATAGAGCTCCGGGTCGTTGTACTGGCCTTCGACCATCCGCAACCCGTCGAGAATCTGGGCCAGAGTGGTGGAGATAACCGGGGTTTGGGCGCCTTGACGGATGGCCGCTTCGACGCTGCGGGCCGCGTCTACGGGACGGCGCGCCACTCCGATGATGGAGAACGACGGCGGCAGCAGCCCCCGATTCGCGAGGTCGTAGAGGGCGGGAAGAATTTTGCGGTTCGCCAGGTCACCGGTGATGCCAAAAAGAACGATGCCGCAGGGGCCGGCCACGCGCTGGAGGCGGCAGTCGGTGACGGCACGGAGCGGATTACCTGAAGTAGGAGCAACCATAAAATTCCTGTCGTGAAAAAGAGGGCGAGAATATGCGCCTGTCTTATGGTAGACGCTTGAGCCGTCGAGCGTAACGAAAGTCCGCTGTGGGGCAATAAGGTCGCGCGGCCGGGACATCCGACCGCGCGACCGTCACTGATATGCGCCCGCGAAAAGACACTACTGCCAGCGGGCGAGGCGCCTGCGTTTTAGGCGCGCGCCGCTTCGATAGATTCGAGAGCAGCGGAGACCACATGCTCGGCGGTCATCCCATATTCCTTCATGAGTGCACCACCGGGCCCGGACTCCCCGTAGGTATTGATACCCACGCTGCGCCCGGCATCCCCGACGTAGCCGGCCCAACCGAAGGTGGCACCGGCTTCCACCGAGACTCGTGCCTTGACGTTGGGGAGGATGACCGCATCACGGTAGGCCTGGTCCTGAGCTTCGAACCACTCCAGGCAGGGCAGCGAAATAACGCGTGCACCCACTCCCTGTTCCGCGAGGCTCTGCTGGGCGGCCACTGCCAGTTGCACTTCGGAACCGGTGGCGAGCAGCTGCACGTCAACGGTCCCGGTGGGGGAGTCTGCCAGCACGTAGCCGCCCTTGAGGACGCCTTCGGTGGAGGTCCCTTCCAGAACCGGCACGCCCTGCCGGGTAAGGATGAGGCCGGTAGGCCCGCCGTCGACCTTCTCCAATGCCCCGCGCCACGCGGCCGCGGTTTCGTTCGCATCAGCCGGCCGCACAATATTGAGGCGCGGGATGGCGCGGTAGGCCCACAGGTGTTCAATGGGCTGGTGGGTGGGGCCGTCCTCGCCCACGCCCACCGAATCATGCGTCCATACAAAAATCGAGGGGATATTCATAATGGCCGCGAGGCGGGCCGCACCGCGCATGTAATCGGAGAATACAAAGAAGGTGCCGCCGTAGGCACGGGTAAGCCCATCGAGGGTAATTCCGTTAATGATCGCGCCCATGGCGAATTCCCGGATACCGAAGTGGAGGGTGCGTCCGTAAATATCACCGGAGAACATCGTCGAAGAGCGATGCGCGGGCAGGAAGGACGGTTCCCCCTTCATCGTGGTGTTATTCGACCCCGCCAGATCGGCCGAACCGCCCCACAATTCGGGCAGCACCGGAGCGAGGGCATTGAGCACCACGCCGGAGGCCGCGCGGGTGGCGATACCCTTGGGATCCGGCTCCCAGCTCGGCAGCTTCTTTTCCCAACCCTCGGGGAATTTCTTTGCGCGGATGCGATCGTACAGCGCGGCCTCTTCCGGATGGGAAGCACGCCACGCTTCGAAACGCGCATCCCAATCCTTACGGGCCGCGGCCGCCCGCGCCGCCGCATTCTTGCGGGTATGGGCGAGCACGTCATCTTCCAGCGGGAAGTCAATATCCGGATCGAAGCCCAGGATTTCCTTGGTGGCGCGAATTTCCTCCACTCCCAGGGCAGAACCGTGCGAGGCACCGGTATTCTGCTTGGTGGGCGCCGGCCAGGCAATAATGGTGGAGAGCTTAATAATGGAAGGCTTATCGGTCACCTGCTGAGCAGCCAGAATCGCATCGTAGAGCGCCTGGACATCCTCCTGGTAGGAACCATCCTCCTTAATCCAATTCACGTGCTGGGTGTGCCATCCGTAGGCTTCGTAGCGGGCCAGCACATCTTCACTGAAAGCAATGGAGGTATTGTCTTCAATGGAAATGCGGTTGTCATCGTAAATGAGAATAAGATTTCCGAGCTCCTGGGTGCCGGCCAGCGAGCAGGCTTCACTGGTCACGCCTTCCTGGAGGCAGCCATCACCGGCGATAACGTACACAAAATGATCGAATACTGACTCACCGAGCGGGGTATCCCGGTCAAAAAGCCCGTGGGCGCGCCGAGAGGCCATCGCAAATCCCACCGCGGAGGCCAGGCCCTGCCCCAGCGGCCCGGTGGTCATCTCCACACCGTTGGTATAGCCGTATTCGGGATGGCCGGGAGTCTTGGAGTGGAGGGTACGCAGCGCCTTAATATCATCGAGTTCGAGGCCGTAGCCGGCTAGCAAAAGCTGATTGTATTGGGTAAGGGAGGAATGCCCGGCCGAGAGAATGAAACGGTCACGACCCACCCACGCAGAATCCGCCGGATCGTGGTTCATGACCCGCTGGTAGAGCAAATATGCCGCCGGAGCCAGGGACATGGCCGTTCCAGGATGCCCATTCCCGGTTTTTTGCACCGCATCTGCGGCTAGCAGCCGAGTCGTGTCCACGGCGCGCTGATCGAGCTGCGACCATTCGAGCTTCGCCATTGAATTCTCCTAACGTAAGGTTGTGGTTACATGAGATGTGCCACGCACTAGTCTACTGGTCGAGCGGGCTTCGCGCGCCCGAAGCGCATCTGCGTTCGCGCCCGGCGCGAGCGTGACCGCGCACCCGCGAAGGAGAAGAGATGGCTGAGCCCGGTACCCCGCAGTTGCAACGCGCGGTCGCGCAGTTCCTCGCCCATATCAGCGTCGAACGTGCATTATCGCGCAATACCGTAGCGGCGTACCGGCGGGATTTGCGTAAATATCTTGCGCATCTGGAGGCCCGCGGGGTCACCAGCCCGGGTGACGTACGTGACGAGGACGTCGCTTCGTTTTCGGAAACGCTACGCGGCATGGCCCCGGCTTCTATTGCGCGGGCCGTGACCGCGGTGCGGGCTTTTCATACCTTTTTGTACGACGACGGCGCCACCGCGGCCAATCCCGCCACCCGGGTACGTCCCCCGAAACTTCCCGCGCGCCTGCCCGAAGCTCTCACTATCGCCGAAGTAACCGCCATGATTGAGGCGGCCGGCGCCACCCCGCCGCCCCTGGGCCTGCGTGACCGGGCCCTCCTGGAAGTCCTTTATGGAACCGGCGCACGCATTTCCGAAGCCCTCGGGCTTACCGCAGATGATATTGATACGGATACCTCCACCGTGCGGCTCTTCGGTAAGGGCCGTAAGGAACGGGTGGTGCCGCTGGGGAGCTACGCCCTGGAGGCGCTGGATGCCTACACCACCCGGGCCCGCCCGGAGCTTGCCGCGCGCGGGGAGGGTGTGGCCAAGCTCTTCCTCAATACCCGCGGGCGGGCTCTCTCACGCCAAAGTGCCTGGCTCATTATTCGCCAGGCGGCCGAACGGGCAGGTATTACCGCGCATGTCTCTCCGCATTCGCTGCGGCATTCTTTTGCCACCCACCTTCTCCAGGGCGGTGCGGATGTGCGGGTGGTGCAGGAATTACTCGGACATTCCTCGGTGACCACCACCCAGATTTATACCCAGGTTTCCCGCGATGTCCTCAAGGAGGTGTATGCCACCTCGCACCCGCGGGCGCTGCGCAGTGAGTAGAAAGGCGAGGAGGCGCGGCGTCGTCGTTCTACGCTCAGCGCCAGAAATGGCACCGCAAGTCCTCCGAGTTTAGGTACCCTAGAGATGTGACCGAACAGAACGCGCTTTTTGAAACTGAGAACGTGGATTTCCCCGAACCGGAGCCCTTGCAGGAACACGGCCCGGCGCGCATTATTGCGATGTCCAACCAAAAGGGTGGGGTGGGTAAAACAACGACGTCGATTAACCTCGCCGCCGCGCTGGCCGGATACGGCCGGCGCGTTCTCATTGTGGATTTCGATCCGCAGGGCGCTGCCTCTGCCGGTCTGGGTATTAATGCTCGCGCGCTGGATCGTACTATTTATAACGAACTTATTGCCGCGAAACCGGATGTGCGGGGGATCATTCAGCATTCGAAAGTTGAGGGTCTGGATGTAGTTCCGGCTAATATTGACCTCTCCGCTGCCGAAATTGTGCTTATTAACGAAGTGGCGCGCGAGCAGGCTCTCAGCCGGGTGCTGCGCCCGGTTCTCGATGACTATGACGTCATTATTATTGACTGCCAGCCTTCCCTGGGTCTCCTCACTGTTAATGCACTCACGGCCGCGCACGGCGTTATTATCCCGCTGGAGGCAGAATATTTTGCCATGCGCGGGGTAGCACTGCTGACCGAACAGATTGGCCGGGTTCAGGATCGCCTTAATCCGCGGCTCACCATTGACGGGGTGCTTCTCACCATGGTGGATATGCGTACCCTCCACTCGCGTGATGTGATGCGTTCGGTACACGAAGGATTCGGAGATAAGGTCTACCACACGTATATTTCCCGCACCGTGAAATTCCCCGATGCCTCGGTGGCCGGGGAACCCATTACCCAGTACGCACCTTCGCACCCGGGTGCGGTAGCCTATCGGAAGTTGGCGCGCGAAGTGATTGCCCGCGGCCAAAGTGCCTAAACAGGACTGGGCGTGACCACTCTCTTTGACGTCTCCTCCGATTTCGACGTTGACCTCGACGTATATTCGGGGCCGTTTTCGGTGCTTCTCAGCATGATTTCCAAGAAAAACTTGGATATTACCGAGGTGGCTCTGGCGGAAGTGACGGATGAGTTCATCGCCTGGATTCGGTCCCGGCCAGAGGTCGATCTGTCCACCACCTCAGAGTTTTTGGTGGTGGCCGCCACCCTCCTCGATATGAAACTAGCGCGCTTGCTGCCGCGCCACGAAAGCGAAGAAGAGGATTGGGAGCTCCTAGAACAGCGCGATCTCCTCTTCGCCAAACTGCTCCAATACCGGGCTTTTAAAGAGGTGGCTCGTGATTTCGGGGCGCGCCTGGCGGAAACCGGGCGGCGGGTGGGCCGCGATGTTCCCCTCGAGGAGATGTACGCGAAGGCGCTACCGGAAGTTCGCCTTCCGCTCGGGGTGATGGATCTGGCACTCCTGGCGGCTCGTGCTTTTACCCGCGATACTTCAGAACCGGTGGTCCAGCTGCAACATTTGCACTCTCCGGTTGTTCCGGTCGCTAGCCAGGTGGCCTATCTGGAAGAACGTTTCCGGGCGGGGGATTCCTTTACCTTCGCGCAGCTCTGCGCCGATGCCCCCTCGGTGCAGATGGTGGTGGCCCGGTTCTTGGCGGTCTTGGAATTGCTGCGCCGGGGCGCGATTGCCGCCGAGCAAGATGAACCGCTGGGCACGCTGGTGCTGCGCCCCACCCCGGACGATGATCGCGGCGCTGCGGGGGAGGGCGACGTCGCCGCCGAATACGGCGAAGTGGAGCCGCGCGCGTGATAAACCCAAGCCGCGCGGTGCCTGCTGGAGGCGCGCCACTGCGCCGCGCAGCGACTAGACTGGGCCTATAGGCTCGCATTGCCGGCGCGCCGCGCCGAATCCGGAGGAATAAAGGAGAATCTGTGGCCGATCTTTGCCCCGCCACCGCACTCGAGGCGGTGCTTTTCGTGGCGGCCACCCCGGTTCCCCTAGCCACCCTTGCCGAAGCGGTGGGTCTGAGCGAAGCGGAGACCCGCACCGAGCTAGAAAATCTCGCGCGGGAATATCGCAACGGGCGCCCGCGCGGATTCGAGCTGCGCGAGGCCGGGGGAGGGTGGCGTTTCTACACCAATCCGCTGGTATCGGACGTTGTTCTTGCCCACGTCACCCGGGGGCAATCGGGTAAACTATCCACGCCGGCTCTGGAAACGCTGGCGGTGATCGCCTACCGGCAGCCTGTTACCCGTGCGCAGATAGCGGCGATTCGCGGTGTGAACGTTGATGGAGTTGTGCGGACGCTCGCAACCCGCGGCCTTATTGCCGAAGCGGGTACTACGCCGTCCACCGGTGCGGTTCTGTATGCGACCACCCCGTATTTCCTTGAAGCCATGGGCATGAACTCCCTGGATGACCTGCCGCCCCTGGCGCCCTACCTGCCCGAAGCAACCGACCTTGAAGATGTGGAAAGAGAAATAAGATGAGAGAACGCTTGCAAAAGATCCTGGCCCACGCGGGGGTGGGCTCCCGGCGCGCCTGCGAAGCGCTCATTGCTGAGGGGCGGGTGGCCGTCAACGGCGCCGTCGTTACCGAAATGGGAACACGCGCGGATGCCGAGCGTGACACCATCCACGTGGATGGCATGCCCATTGCGGTAAAACCCGATTTGCTGACCGTCGCGCTTTATAAGCCGCCGGGGGTTGTATCCACCATGGATGATGATATGGGCCGCCCGAGCCTCGCCCAGTACGTAGAGAAATACGAGCAACGGCTCTACCACGTTGGGCGCCTAGACGAAGATACCGAGGGTCTGATTCTGCTCTCGAACGACGGCGAGCTCACCCACCGGCTCACCCACCCCTCCTATGAGGTTCCGAAAACCTACGTGGCGCGGGTGGAAGGCCAGGTGACGCGGGGCCTCGCGCGGGTGCTGGAAAAGGGCATCACCCTGGAGGACGGCCCCATCCGGGTGGATAAATTCGTACTGCGGGAATCGCAGCCGCGCAATTCCATCGTCGAACTCACCTTGCATTCGGGTCGCAATCGGATTGTGCGCCGCATCATGGACGAAGTGGGGCACCCGGTTATGGAACTGGTGCGCACCCGTTTCGCCACTATTGACGCCGGGAGGCTGCGGCCCGGGAAAAGCCGGGTTATTGCGGGAAGTGAGCTCTCGGCCCTCATGCATTCGGTAGGGATGTGATGCACGCCGGTCCGGTCCTTATTATCGGTTCGGGGTTGCTGGGCGCTTCCCTCGGGCTGCGGCTGCGGCTGCGCGATATTCCGGTGTACCTGGAGGATGCTTCCCCGCTCGCGGCGGCCCTTGCCCGTGATCTGGGTGCGGGGGAGGAACCGCCCGAAGATGCCTGGGAGCCGAGCCTCGTGGTGGTTGCGGTTCCCCCGGATGTCACGGCGCAGGTTGTGAGCGCGGCCCTGGAACGCTTCCCGGCCGCGCTCGTTACCGATGTTGCTTCCGTCAAGGCCGCGGTGGAAGATCGCCTCGCGGCGCATCCCCAGCGAGCCCGCTACGTGGGCTGCCATCCCATGGCCGGCCGGGAACGTTCCGGGGCGATCGCCGCGGACGCCGATCTTTTTGAGGGCCGCCCGTGGGTAATATGCCCGCGCCCGGAGACCCGCGAGGAAGATATTGCGCGCTTGCGCACCCTGGCTTTAGATTGCGGGGCCATGCCGATTCTGGTGGAGGCAAGCGCGCACGACCGCGCCGTCGCCCTTGTCAGTCACGTTCCGCAACTGGTGTCCTCCCTGCTGGCGGGTACGTTGAACGACGCCGCAGCTACCGAGCTGAGCCTCGCAGGCCAAGGCTTACGCGATATGACCCGGCTGGCCCATTCGGATCCGCAATTGTGGACGGCGATTATCGCCTGTAATTGCGCGGCGGTAGCTCCGGTACTCCGCGATATTGCCGAGCGCACCGCGCATTTGGCAACCGCGCTCGAAGAAGCCGCGGGGGCGGCGCAGGCTCCCGGGCTGGCCCGGGCAGTTGCCGCGGTGGTGGCTGCAGGTGGACGCGGGGTCGCGCGTATTCCCGGCAAACACGGGGGAGCTCCCCAGCGCTATACCGATGTAACCGTCCTGGTTCCGGACCGCCCGGGTGAATTGGGCCGCCTCTTCACCGAGGTGGGTGAGATCGGGGTCAATATTGAAGATTTTTCGCTCGAACATTCCGTGGCCCAAAAAGTAGGGCGGGCGCGGCTATCCGTATCGCCGGCCGCCGCCCGGGATCTCACCGCGGCACTGGCCGCGCGCCGGTGGCAGGCTTTTATTGAAGGAGGAGAGCATGAGTGAGATGAGCACAGCGGGCGCCCCGCGCCCCGAAACCGCGGGCTATCCCATCGCTATTGACGGGCCCTCCGGCTCGGGTAAATCGACCGTTTCCCGCCAGGTCGCCCGAGAGCTAGGACTGTGCTATCTCGATACCGGGGCAATGTACCGGGCAGCCGCGTGGGCCGCGCAGCGCGCCGGAGTCGAACTCACCGACCAGCCTGCCGTGACAGCCGTGGTGCGGGCAATGAAACTCGAGATGCCGCTCGATCCTGATAACCAGGTGATGATCTGCGAAGGGGAAGATATCACCTCCGCTATCCGCGCTCCGGAGCTGTCCCGGGTGGTTTCTCGGGTAGCCGTGAACCTGGATGTACGCGCCGAGCTCATTGCCCGGCAGCGGGCCATTATTGCGGCCCA
Organism: Actinotignum schaalii; assembly: GCF_028864145.1. Lineage (GTDB taxonomy): Bacteria > Actinomycetota > Actinomycetes > Actinomycetales > Actinomycetaceae > Actinotignum > Actinotignum schaalii_B. Next base: position 10,993 of record NZ_JARBHJ010000029.1, read on the forward strand.
CCCGCGCATTGTGGTGGAGGGGCGCGATATCACTAGCGTCGTCGCCCCGGATGCTCCCACAAAAATTCTTCTCACCGCATCGGAAGCAACACGTTTGGCACGGCGAGCCCGCGAGGTGCGCGGAAGCGCGGCGCCCGATGCCCTGGCCGCGACCCGCGCGGAAGTGAGCGAACGGGATGCACAGGACTCGACGGTCGCCTCTTTCCTGGAAGATCGCGATGGAGTCGTTACAATTGATTCTTCTCAGATGAGTATTGCGGACGTGGTGGCCGCGGTGCGGGCGCTGGCACAGGGCTCTCGAAAGGAACAGGAATGACTGAGGAATACCGCGATATGAGCGCGGAGGGGACCACCCCGGACGACGCCGAACGCGTACTCCGGGCCGGTCTGGATGCCTACGATCTGGACGAGGCCGATCTGGCGCTCCTGGCCGGTGCAGAACCCGAGGAACAGGCGGCGAACCGTGCACTACCCGTGGTAGCGGTGATAGGGCGCCCGAATGTGGGGAAGTCCTCCCTGGTGAATCGCATTGTTGGCAAACGAGTGGCCGTGGTGCAGGACGTTCCGGGCGTGACCCGTGACCGGGTCTCTTACGAAGCCGAGTGGGCGGATCGCCGTTTCCTCCTCATGGATACCGGCGGATGGGAACGTGATGTTGCAGGTCTTGATCGCGACGTCGCGCTGCAGGCCGAAATTGCTATTGAGCAGGCCGATGCTGTGATCTTCGTCGTGGATGCCACCGTGGGCATGACGGATACCGATGAAGCCCTGGTGCGGGTGTTGCGGCGTTCGCGCAAGCCCGTGATTGTGGCGGCCAATAAGGTAGATTCGCCCCAGCAGGAACCGGATGCTGCTTACCTGTGGTCCTTGGGGCTAGGGGAGCCGTATCCCGTTTCCGCGCTGCACGGGCGCGGTTCGGGCGATCTTCTTGACGTGGTTATCGGCGCGCTTCCTGCCGAACGTGAGGTGCCGGCACGTCCCGCGCGCCGCGGCCCGCGCCGGGTCGCGATTGTGGGGCGCCCGAATGTAGGGAAGTCATCCCTGCTCAACCAGTTAGCTGGGGAAACCCGCGCCGTGGTGAGTGATATTGCCGGCACCACTCGCGATCCGGTTGACGAAGTCATTGAGCTGGACGGTACCCCGTGGACTTTTGTGGATACCGCGGGGATTCGCCGGCGGGTCCACCAAACTCGCGGTGCGGATTATTACGCGAATCTGCGCACTCAGCGTGCGCTGGCGGAAGCGGAGCTGGCCCTGGCCCTCATTGATGCTTCCGAGCCGCTCACCGAGCAGGATATTCGCGTGATTCAGCAGGTCATTGATGCGGGGCGTGCCCTGGTAATTGTGTGCAATAAATGGGACGAGGTGGATGAGGAACGCCGCTTCGAACTTGACCGCGAATTCGAGCGGGAGCTGGTGCAGATCCAGTGGGCCGCGCGGGTCAATCTCTCGGCGAAAACCGGGTGGCATACCAACCGGCTCTCCAATGCCATGACCACCGCACTGCGATCCTGGGATCAGCGTATTCCCACCGGCAAACTCAATGCTTTCCTCAGCGAATTGGCGGCCGCGCACCCGCATCCGGTGCGCGGGGGCAAGCAGCCGCGTATCCTGTACGGCACCCAGGCATCCACCCGGCCGCCGCGCTTCGTGCTTTTCGCCACCGGCTTTATCGAGGCCGGTTACCGGCGTTTCCTGGAGAACCGCTTGCGCGATACTTTCGGTTTCGAAGGTTCCCCGCTCCAGATTTCGGTTCGGGTGCGCGAACGGCGCAAGAAGTAGCGGGGTGGCACGACGGCGCAGCTGCCAGCGGCGTCGTACTTCCACCATTGGCAGGGGCCGCGGCAGGAAACCTCCCACCGCGGTCCCTCCCCACGGCGCTCCGGCTAGCGCGCAGAGCGCGGCAGCAGCACTTCCGGAACACTCACGCCGGTGGAACCGGCAATAGCGGTGATTTCCTCCGCGATACCGTATGCCACCGCCTCGCGGGTAGCCGCTCCCAGGCGTTCGGCGGGCGCGGTGACGGAGACCGCCACCCGCTCGCCGTTTTTCAGATCGACCGGAACCGCCACGCACGCGATCCCGGCTTCGTTTTCTTCCACTTCCATACCCCAGCCGTAGCGGTGCACGTGCTCAATGCACTCTTCGATGGTGGCCCGGGTGGGCGGATTATCGGTAGGAACGCTCAGGTACCAGTCGATTTCCGCGCCGGTCACGTTATTCGCGCCCAGGAGGGCACGCCCGAGGGCGGTGGTGACCGCCGGGGCGTTACGCCCGATAAAGGACACCACCCGGATGGGCCGATCCGGCTCTACCTTATCCAGGTAGGTCACCACCTGGCCGGAGAGCTTACCCAGGTGCACGAGCTCGTTATAGCGGTGGCAAATAGCCACTAAAGCCGGGTGGAGTTGGTCAACCACGAATTGGGTGCGGGTGGTGTAGCGAATAATCGGATCTACGCCGTCCCCGAGGAAGTAGTAGCCGTTATCAGGATCCTGATCCACCCAATTCCGGTAGCGCAGCGAGCGCAGGGTGTGGTGAACGGTGGCCTTATTTGACTCTACCGCGGCTGCAATATCGGAGAGTGGGGCACCTTCCGGTCCGCGGCGTGCTAAAAACTCGACAACGAGCAACGCGCGATCAATGGAGGAGAGCGGAGCGCGCTCCTCATGGGAAGTACCGGACACCTCAAGCTCCTTTACTCTACGAGGGTGTAACTGCAGGCCGGGAAAATTATACCGCGCGATTTCAATATGTGAAACATTGAAGCGGGTGCGTCAGGCAGTCAGTGTTGAATAAGAAAAGGCCCGGAATCCGAATAGTTCACACGTTATGAAGGGGTGCCGTCGGGGGTGAAAATGGGGTACAATCATTTCATACGTACGAACGGGCGTTTCACGTAAAGAAACATGCGGGTGCGGGGGTGCCCGGCCGGTTCGTCGTCGTATAAAGGAATACTGGGTGGTGGCATCGGGAGCGGTGTTCACTCACCGGGTGACCTCACGGCAGGAACGCGGCGCATGCCGGCGCTCCTGCGGGGCGGCCGCCGGTGGATCGCACGTGGAGCCGTCCCGATCCAACTATCAAAGGTGATGTATATGAAACTCAATCTCAGCTCGCTCTCCCACGCGAGTGATTACGAAGCAGCCGGTATTCAAGTTCCGGCTTTTGATGTGGCCGCTACGCAGGAACGTGCGCGCACCAACCCGCGCTGGGTGCATATCGGCCCGGGTAATATTTTCCGGATTTTCTTAGCCCGCATCGCGGATGACATGCTGGCGGACGGCAAGTACTGGCCGATTACCGGTGTGGTTCCCATGGATCCCGCTGAAATGGAAAAGCAGCTCGAAGCTTTTGATCTGCTGACCCTCGGCGTCATTCTTTCCGGGGACAAGCGCGATACCCGCGTTATCGCGGGTCTGGCCGATGGCCTGGCCACCCGCCGCGATGGCGATTTTGATCGGCTCGTCTCCATTTTCACCAAGCCGGAGATGACCACGGTAACCCTCACCATTACCGAAAAGGGCTATGTTATTCAGGATTCCCAGGGTGAGCTTTCCGAAGCCACCCGCGCGGATATCGCCTCCGATCCGTACGCTAACCATGCGAACACCATGGCGCTGCTGGCCGGGCTCCTCGCACATCGCTACCAGGCAGGCGGCGCCCCCATTAACTTCATCTCCGCGGATAACTTCTCCCACAACGGCGATAAGCTGCGCGATTCGGTGCTGCAGATCGCCCGCGGGTGGGTGGAGCGTGGCGCGCTCAGCCAGGACTTCCTGGACTGGGTCAGCGATGACACCAAGGTTGCTTTCCCCATTTCCGTGATCGATAAGATCACCCCGCGCCCCTCCGAAGAAGTTTCGGAATACCTCACCGGGCTCGGCTTCACCGATATGGGTATTGACCACCTCGGGCGCACTCCGATCGCCGGGTTCGTCAATGCTGAACCTACCGAATACCTCATTATCGAAGATAAGTTCGCGGCCGAACGCCCGCCCTTTGAGGACTACGGCGTGTACATCACCGATCGTGAAACCTGCGATAAGTTCGAGCGGATGAAGGTCACCACCTGCCTCAACCCGCTCCACACCGCGCTGGCAGTGTCCGGTACGGTCATGCGCTTCCCGACCATCGATTCGGAAATGCGCGATCCCGATTTGGCGAAGATGGTCAATATCCTCGCCTATGATGAAGCGATGCCGGTAGTAACCGATCCGGGAATTATCGATCCGAAGGACTTCGTGCGCGAAGTCCTCGAGGAACGTTTCCCCAATAGCGCGCTGCCGGACAATCCGGCCCGTATCGCCATGGATACCTCGCAGAAGATTCCGATTCGTTTCGGTGTCACGCTGCAGGAATACCAGCGCCGCGGTCTGGATATGGACAAGCTGCGCGTGATCCCGCTCGTTTTCGCGGTGTGGGCACGGTATCTGCTCGGCATCGCGGACGACGGCGAAGAATTCGCGCCGTCATCCGATCCGCTGCTGGAGGAACTCCAGGGGCACCTCAAGGGAATTAAGCTCGGCGATAGCGTTGACGCTCACGCCGTGCTCAAGCCCATTCTGTCCAATGCCAATATCTTCGGCCTCGACCTGTATACCACTCCGCTGGCGGAGAAGGTCGAAGCCCTGTTTACCAAGCTCATTGCCGGTCCCGGCGCTGTGCGTGCCACTATTCACGAGGAGATCAACTAATGAAAATGACATTCCGCTGGTACGGCGAAGGTCACGACCCCATTCCGCTGCAGTACATCAAGCAGATTCCGGGCGTGTCCGGAATTATGGGCACCCTGTCCTACAAGGCGGCCGGGGAGAACTGGGAAAAGGACGAAATTAAGGTTCTTATTGACCAGGTTCACGAAGCCGGGCTCGAATGCGAGATCATCGAATCCGTGAACGTCCACGAGGACATCAAGCTCGGGCTGCCCAGCCGTGACGAATACATCAAGAACTACTGCACCACGCTGGAAAACCTCGCGGAATTCGGCGTCAAGGTAGTTGTGTACAACTTCATGCCGGTCTTTGACTGGCTGCGCACTGAGCTCGCTCACGTGAACGAGGACGGCTCCACCTGCCTGTACTACGATCACTCTGAGATCGAGGGTATGACCCCGCAGGATATCGTCAATAAGACAGCCGAAGAATCCGGCGGCCTGACCCTGCCCGGGTGGGAACCCGAACGCCTGGCTAAGCTGGACGAAGTCATGGCGCTCTACCAGAACATGACGGTGGAAAAGCTGCGCGAAAACTGGAAGTACTTCCTGGACGGCATCATCCCCACGTGTGAAAAGGTCGGCATCAAGATGGCCTGCCATCCGGACGATCCGGCTTGGGACCTCTTCGGTATTCCGCGCGCTTACAAGAGCCTGGATGACATCAAGGAAATCCTGGCCCTCAATGATTCCCCGATGCACTCTCTGTGCGTGTGCATCGGCTCGCTTGGCTCCAACCCGTCCAATAACGTCGCTGAGATCCTGCGCTACGTGGGCGAGCGCGGCCGTATTGCCGCCTCCCACCTGCGTAACGTCAAGTACCTGGGCGAAAAGACGTTCAAGGAAGCGGCCCACTGGTCCGCGGACGGCGACCTCGATATGCAGGCCGCGGTGGAAGCCATTTACGATACCTGCCCCGATATTTACGTGCGTCCCGATCACGGCCGCATGATTTGGGGCGAAGAAGGCCGCCCCGGCTACCCGCTGTATGACCGGGCACTGGGCACCCAGTACCTCCTCGGGCTGTGGGACGGCATCGACAAGATGAAGAAGGCGGCAAAGTAGTGTCTCAGCAACTTCCAGATGTTCGTCCGTTCCTGGAAACCCACCCCATCGTTCCCGTTGTGGTGATCGACGACGCCGCGCAGGCGCCCGACGCCGCCCGCGCCCTGGTGGCCGGCGGTATCCACTGCGCCGAAGTGACGTTCCGTACCGCTGCCGGTGGGGAAGCCATTAAGGCGATGCGCGATGTTGAGGGAATGACGGTTGGTGCCGGAACGGTGCTTACCCGGGCCCAAGCGGAAACCGCCGCGGACCTGGGCGCGAAGTTCTTCGTATCTCCGGGCTGGAGCGCCGGCGTGGCCGACGTTGCTGCCGAACGCCAGATCCCGTATCTTCCCGGCGTGCAAACCGCCACGGAAATCATGATGGCTTTGGAATACGGTGCCACCGCGGTGAAGTTCTTCCCCGGTGGGGAAGCGGGCGGGCTGCCCATGGTTAAGGCCCTGCGCGGTCCCTTCCCGAATACCTACTTCGTACCCTCGGGCGGCGTGAAGCTCGCGAATATGGCCGAATGGCTCTCCGATCCGGCAATCCTGTCCGTATCGGGTTCGTGGATGATCAAACGCGATCTCATTTCCTCCGGGAACTTCGCGGAGATCACCCGCCTGTCCCAAGAAGCATCCGATCTAGCTAAGGAGATTCGCAAGTGAGCGACGCCCTGACGATTAAATCCGCCGAGGAAACCACCTACGATATTGTCTCCCTGGGTGAAGTGATGCTTCGCCTGGATCCGGGTGCCGGCCGTATCCGCACCACGCGCCAGTTCGCCGCCTCAGAAGGCGGCGGGGAATACAACGTGGCTCGCGGCCTGCGGCGCGCTTTCCAGAAGCGCGGCGCGATCCTGACCTCTCTGGTGCGCAATGAAGTGGGCCTGCTGCTCGAGGATCTTATCCTCACCGGTGGCCTGGACACCCGTTTCATTCATTGGGTCGACGACGACGGCATCGGCCAGTCGGCTCGTAACGGACTCAATTTCACCGAACGCGGTTTCGGGGTGCGGGGAGCGGTCGGGTGTTCCGACCGGGCTCACACTGCGATTTCACAGCTCAAGCCGGAGGATATCGATCTCGATTACCTCTTTGGTGAACTAGGAGTGCGCTGGCTGCACACCGGGGGCATTTACGCGGCCCTTTCGGAGCAGGCTTCGGAAACTGCGCTGGCGGTTATCAAGAAGGCCAAGGAATACGGCACTGTCGTCTCCTATGACCTCAACTACCGTCCCTCCCTGTGGAATCTGCACGGGGGCAAGGCCCGCGCGCAGGAGGTCAATAAGTCCCTGGCACCCTTCGTGGATGTCATGATCGGTAACGAAGAGGACTTCACCGCCTGCCTCGGCCTGGAAATCGAAGGCGCCAACGAAAACCTCGATAACCTCCAGGTGGAGTCCTTCCACAAGATGATCGAGAAGGCTGCGGAAACCTTCCCGAACTTCAAGGCCATCGGTACCACGATGCGCCAGGTGCGTTCGGCAACCATCAACGACTGGGGCGCGGTGGCGTGGAAGCGCGACCAGGGCTTCGTGCAAGCTACCCAGCGTGATGGCTTGGAGATCTTCGACCGCGTGGGCGGGGGAGACTCCTTCGCTTCCGGGCTCATCTTCGGGCTCATGGAATACGGTGACGCCCAGAAGGCCGTGGAACTCGGGGCCGCACACGGCGCCCTCGCCATGACCACTCCGGGTGATACCACCATGGCCACCCGCGCCGAGGTGGAGAACCTCGCCCGCGGCGGCTCGGCACGTGTCAAGCGCTAAATAAATCCGCACAGTGTGCTTAGCGCGCACCGCGCAATGAGTGGGGAGCAGATCCGGGCATCCGGATCTGCTCCCCACTGCGTTGGCGCGTTTTTCTTAGCTGACCTGGGCGGTGAATTCGGCGCGAGTTCGCCCGGTGATATCCTCGCGGCGGCGCCCGGTGTATTGGATTGCGATCCGATCTTCCGGGCGGGCATCAACGAGGTAAATAACGACCAAGAATATCCATTCCAGAGGCTTCATGGCGATCCACACGATGTCAGCTGCCAGACGGGTGCGAATGAGGCGCGAGAGCGGAAAACCGTAGCGATTATAGAATCTGCGGATCACCCGATGCAGCCTTGGGGTCTTTTCTTCCAGGACCTGTTCGAAAGCGTTAGCGATAAGAAGCTGGCGATTCACGGTGATGCGATGCCCGCCGCGCACCCCGTCGCGGAGGGGTTTGACCACGGCCGGGTGCCCGCCGGCGGCCACGGTACATAGATAGTGCTCATCGTAGAAAGTGTTGGGCGGTGATACCCGCTCGGAAAGCGTCCAGTCACTTGTTTCCGTGAAGGCTTTGATAGCAGCGTCTGGTTCCTGGCCGAAGAGCACCGTGATAAGGAGGAATATCCCCAATACAGGTATCAAACCGAGCAGGGCGAGAAGCGGCCAGTTTCTGGCTTGCGACAAAACCTTTTCCAGGTAGGCGAGTACGCCTGCTCCGTCCGCGCGTGCTTCCTCGGCGTCCTGGGACGTGTGGGTGTGAAATTCGTGGATTTTCGCAATGATTGTTTTCGCGGATATCAACATCACCACCGTGACCGGCAGTAAAAGGATGAGGCTCTCCGGTCCGGCGGGCCGGAATGTTTGAATAGTCCACACAATAACAATGGCGTTGCCAAGATAGATGCACGAGAAGCAGAGAACCGTGAGAAGCGGCGGAATCTCGTGCAGCGGCTTGAGCCGCACGTAAAGAAAAGCCAGCGCGCATACCAGGCACAGCAGCGCTAAAAATGGCTGAAAATCAGTGTGGATCGGCGTATGCGTCTGGTCATTGACGAGCTGCTCCGCCCAATCGGCATAAAAGACCACGCTGTGTTTTATCGAGATAGCGGCCACATGGAAGCTGAGCGCTAGGAAGATAGTCCAGACATCATGCACTGCCTCCAGGAGCGACAGCGGCTTGCCCCGTATCGCCGTGATGAGCGCAATCACCTGGTAACAGGTGAGGATAACCGGATACGTGGTTACCCAGGGCAGGAGCGTAAGGAAGAATAAAAGTAAAACTAACCCTTCAGCATCCCACCACGAAGCGTGTGGGTTAATCTGCCCCGTGCATGCCGAATAAATAATGAGTCCGGGAACGGCAATGAGATAAGCGAGGGCAAGCTGCGCGAAGTAGGGGTGCCTGCGCAAGAAACTGCGTTTGCGCACCTCAGACATCTGGATCCTCCTCAGCAGTCTTTGCTCACCTCCAGCGGCAACAAGCCGTCACCCCAGATTCTAGATCGCCAACAAGCCGATGTAGGTGAGGGTGCCGGCGGCCAGGGAGACAAGCATGCGGCGCCCGGAAAGCTCGTGGGCCAGGATCGTGACGGCACTGGCCACTCCCACGCGTAGTAGCGATGCGGCAGATATGGGAAGCACTTCGCTGCGGACCATAGCCAGCGCCAAAATCACCAGCACCCCCACCGGGAGCCAAACTGACAGCGCTCGCACCAGGCGCGAACGGCGCAGCGGGTGGAGAATAAAGAAAGGAACGCCGCGCAGGCACAGCATGAGAGCCAAAGAACCCAGCAGGACGGCCAGGAGATAGGCGGTCATAAAAGACCTCTATTCTCCCCAGGTGCGCCGCCGTCATAAGAAGCGGCGTCGTCGTTCTTCTTGAAACGGGCACGTACCACGAAACGCACCACTAAGAAAAGCGCGAAGAAACTCATCGCAACCGGAAGGAGCGCGCTCGGCGCACACAGCTGCGCCAAGAGAAACGCGAGGCCGGCACCGAGCACGCCGGGAATGTCGCGGCGGGCGTGGAAAGCATCCAGGGCGAGAACGATGAAGAGGGCGACGAGCGCAAAATTGACGCCTCGAATCTGGCCGGGGAGGAGCCCACCAATCGCCACTCCCAGCAGTCCGCCGCCCACCCAGCAAGCCTGGAGTACGGCTTGGAGAGAGATGAGCCGGCCTTGGTTCCACACGCCCGGATGCGACGTGGTGATGGCGTAAGTTTCGTCGGTAAGCGAATAGACGCAATACATGCGCGCGAGGGGATGCCGGAGCTGCGCGATGGGGTACGAAAACGCGTAGAAAACGTGGCGCACGTTCACGAAGAAGATGGTGAGAAGAATCGTGAGGACCGGGGCCTGGGCACTGATAAGGGCGACGGCGAGCAGCTCGGCCGAGCCGGAATAGATAAAGAAAGACAGCGCGGGAGCGAGCCACCACGGTTGACCGTACTGAATGACGAGAAGTCCGAAGGCCATGCCCAAAGGAATCATTCCCAGGCCGGCACCCGCGGCCATCTGTGCTCCAAAACGCACATCTGATACGTGGGAAGGCATGGGCTCTATTGTGGCACTCCCGGGGGAGTGGAGGGTGAAGTTTCCACCATGCGGAGCACGGGGCGCGAAGAGAGTTACTATGGTTCACGTCCCGTTGTTTTAGGTGAAGGAGCCTCCATGACCGTCGTTAAAATCAATGCTATTTCTGTTCCGGAAGGCGCTGCCGAGCATTTCGAGGCTCGTTTTGCGGCTCGCGAAGGTGCGGTGGACCAGCGGCCCGGTTTCCGTTCTTTCCGGCTGCTGCACCCTTTGGAAGGAAGTGACCGCTACCTGGTGGTCACCGAATGGGAATCCGACGAGGATTTCACCGCGTGGCGTAGTGACCCGGCCGCGCATCCGCGCAAGATGGAGGAGGCCCGGCAAGCGCCCGGTAATGCGGACCTGGGGGCTCAGCTTCTCGAGTTTGAGGTAGTCGAGCTTCCCGAAGTTGAGCACGGAAACACCCCGCCGGCGTCTTTCGTTTCTATCGTGGCGCTATCGTTCCTTCCCGGGATGGAAAAAGTTATCGAGCAACGCTTCGCGGCCCGCAAGGCAGCCGTGGATGCGGCGCCCGGTTTCTCCTTCTTCCAGCTGTGGCGGCCGGTGCGCGGGGTGGAGGAGTACTACGTGGTTACCGGCTGGGATGCCCAGGATTCTTATGATGCCTGGGCCGAGGCCCGGGAGCGCGCCCCGCACAATACCGCCGACCAGCCTAAGAATCGGGGCTTGGATGTGACACTGCACGGGTACGCGGTGGTGCAGCAGAGTGTTAAGCGGTAGTTGCAGGATGATGGACTGAGGTGCGGCCCGAGGTGAGGCTGCGGAAACGCGAGCCATCGTTGCGAATCCGTTCGTCACGAATTTGTTACGTAATCACGCCGATCTCGCGCCCCGGTCGCGGAACATTAGCCGATATGCGGGGAGAAATAAAGACAAAGATTATAAGTTATTCTGATTGAGAAGTGAATGACATTACGTGCTCTGTCGCTTTGATCACTTAAGGTGGCGTGGCTAGTGTGGTGCCTAGAGAGTGCTGTGCTGCGCCTTCGACGGCTCTGCCACCACGGCTGACACCACCAGGCCGGCACCCATGGCGCTTTCCGCCAAGTTTTAAGGATCAACTCATGACAGAACATATAACTACGCCCGGAGGGGCAACTCCCGAGCGCGATTACCCTGAAGCCACGACGGCGCACACGCGCGTGGATCGTGAACGAGTTACCGCCCGTCCGGTAGATGCCCGGGTGGCTTCGGCCGGGCAGTACTCGGCCGAGGATGCCAAGCCTGGGTGGCGCTCCACTTTCCTAGGCGCTGATACCCCGGGCCGGGCCACCAATATGTCCTGGGGTTCCGTTTTCGCCGGTGTTGCCGTTGCTATTGCCACCCTGGTGGTCTTCAGCTTCCTCGGTGCAGCGATCGGCCTGGGCACTTTCGATCCGGCCTCCAGCAATCCCGGTGAAGGTTTCGGCTTCGGCATGGGACTGTGGGCGGTGTGCTCCATTGTGATCGCCCTAGGTTTTGGCGGTTACGTGACGGGCGCGCTGGCCGTTAAAGGCGGACTGCTGCACGGCCTGACCACCTGGGCCACCACAATTATTGTGGCCACCGTTGCGGTGTGGCTGGGTATTTCCGCCGCGCTGGGAGCTGTTGGTTCGGCCATCGGCTCGGTGGGTAACGCCGCGGGTAGCGCGGTAGGCGGGGTGGCGCAGGCCTCCGGGAACGCTGTGTCGGAGGCAGCCAGCGCTATTTCCGATAACCTCGATGTTCAGTGGGATAGCGTAGAGGCCCAAACGGAGAAGATTCTTGCCGATACCGGTGAGGAAACACTCCAGCCTGATTACCTGCGCGGTCAGGTGGACGGCGCCACGGATGATATTAGTGCTGCGGCCAAGGACCTGGTGGTCCATCCGGAGAATTACGAGACGATTCTTTCCAATCTGGGCGATTCGCTCCAGAAGCGGGTTGATTCCGTGACGAAGGATATTGACCGCGATGCGGTAGCGAAGTCCGTGGCAGCCAATACGGATCTGAATGAGGATGAAGCCCGCAAGGCCGTGGACAACGCGGTGGAAGCGTACAACCAGGCGCAGGTCAAGGCTGAACAAGCTCTTAATAACGCGGAAAAGACTCTCCAGGATGTGCAGGCTCAAGCCAAGGAACTGGTTGAGGAAGGCCGCGAGGTTGCTCAGGACGTGACCGATACCGGCTCCACCGTTGCTATCTGGGCTTTCGTGGGTCTGTTGCTTTCTGCGATTCTCACCGCTTTTGCGGGTGTGTGGGGCTCGCGCGCAGTGGTTGGCCGCAATGATGCCGGTGCGGTGCGCCGCGATGCGGATGCCACGCGCAGGAAGTAGCAGCTAAGCGTTAGAGCCGGCGAAGGCCGAATAACGAAAAGCATTGGGCCGGGTTAGGTACCGAAATTCAGGTACGTGACCCGGCCCGTTATTTTGCCTAGGAGTCAACGGTCAGGCGGTCAAGTTTCGGCTTATAGGACACTTGGGGGTGCGGACGGGGGTGCGAACTATTCGATGTTCCTAACTACTGGGAGACCGTGAATCTACTCGTCGAAGCTACTCAATCTAGCCTCAAAATGGCGGAGCAGCAGGTTGCGATTTCCACAAGATTGGTGGAAGCACTAGAGCAAACCCGGGTTGAGAATAAGCGTTCCAATCGATTAAACAGCTGGTTGGTTGCCTCGACATTAGTCGCCACGGTGGCGGGAGTAGCGATAAGCTTGGTCGCTCTACTGCAATAAGCAGTTCACGTGTGTTAGCTGTGACCAGTTTTGGATTAGCTGTGGCTCACCCGGTCAGGAAAAAAGGCCCGGTCATTTGTGCTTTGTAAAAACAAGAGGCCTGACCGGGGATCTATCACTGGCGAAATTACCTGAGTTTCCTGAAGAAAGCAAACTAAGGGGCGGGTACCGTGTTCTCGGTACCCGCCCGTGTACAGGTTGATTCTTGTGCGCTAGCTGGTGTCGTGTTCCAGCCCGGCAACTACAGCAAAAGGCCGCGCCTAGCGCTCCCGGTCTTCCAGATATCGGAGCAGCACTGCTTTGTAGCCGTCCAGGGCGCCAGCGGGATCCTCCGCCGCATCCTTGAGGAAGGGGATAAGATCCGGCCCTGTTTTCTCCAACAGCTCCAGACCCGCCAGATCGATGTTACGGAAAGCCATTTCCGTAACATAGTTGATAATGGTGTGTCCGTTCGCCATAAAAGCGAAAGCCACCGCTTTCTGATGCGAGAAACCGCCATCTTCCAAGGCCCGGGAGAGACCTTGGAGCTGACGCGCAAAATGCACCGTCAATTTCGGGTTGCACAGGAGTACTTCAGCCAGCCCCTCGAAATCATCCAGGGTGCGCCGCAGATTCGCATCCGCCTGGTCAATGGCTTCGTGCCAATCCGTGCCCGCCTGCACAATTGGTGTTTCATCGGCAGCACGCCGAACGACCGCATCCACAATGTCCTGACGGCCATCATAGAGGCGGTACACCGCGGGCGTAGCGACACCGATCTTGTTTGCTATATCACTCATGGTGAAGGTATAGACGCCAACTTCCTTCGCTGCGCGAATAACATCGTCAGCGTTGAAGCGTTGCTTCCTACCTACTCTTCTTGCATATGTTCGTTCCACGGTTTCAGTTTAGTGTAAAAATAAGTGCGGTGCCGCCCACAACACAGGGTTTTGCTTAATAAAGGCCACAGAAAATAAAAATGAGGCTCAGCACCGGCGCCTTTGCCGGTACTGAGCCTCATCTCGCGCGGTGAGTTCGCCGCACGCTTCATACGGTTCTCATAACGCTTATCCGGTATTCTTCATTCCGGCCGAAATACCGTTAATGGTTGTGAGGAGAGCGCGCTGCTCATCGGCTGACTGTTCCTTACCGGAAGCCGCATCGGCCCGTACCCGCGCCAGCAGGGCAACCTGGAGGTAATGGATCGGCTTGAGATACTGATCGCGGATGCGCAAGGTGCGCTGCAAAACCGGTTGGGTATCGAGCAGGTCATCTTCGGCCAGCAGCGCCTCGAGCTCGCGCACTGTCAGCTCGTATTCTTCGCGAATCTCCGCGTAGATATGGTGGAGACGCTCGGGCACCAACGTGCGTACGTAATGCCCGGCAATATCCATATCAGTTTTCGCAAGGGTCATTTCGATATTGGACATCGTGGTGCGGAAGAACTGCCAGCCGCGCACCATCTTCTTCAGGTCCTCACCATACCCGGCTTCCCGGGCAGCGCGGAGTCCGGAACCAGCACCGAACCAACCCGGGACGATCTGGCGGGATTGGGTCCACCCGAAAACCCAGGGAATAGCCCGCAGTCCATCCAAGCCCTTTTCTGAGGTGGTGCGCTTGGAAGGGCGCGATCCAATATTGAGATCACCCAGCAATTCCACCGGAGTGGAGGTAACGAAGTATTCGGGCAGATCCGGGTCATCAGCAAGAACCCGATAGCGCTGGTAGGCAGCCCCGCTGAGGAAGTCCATGACTTCGTCATAGCGGCTCAGGGACACATTGCTATTACGCGGTTCTCGGTGCAGCGCGGAGGCTTCCATAACGGCGGCCAGGGTGAGAGAGAGGTTCTCCCGGGCCAGAGCCGGCAGCGTGTACTTATCGGAAATAACCTCGCCCTGTTCGGTGAACTTAATTTCCCCGTCCAGAACGCCGTAGGGTTGAGACAAAATCGCGTCATAGGTGGGCCCGCCCCCGCGCCCCACGGAACCACCGCGGCCGTGGAAGAGCCGCAGGGTCACGCCGTGGCGTGCGGCGACGTCGCGCAACTGGCGCTGCGCCTGGTGGATTTCCCACTGGGAGGTCACCACACCCGCATCCTTATTGGAATCGGAATAGCCCAGCATTACTTCCTGCCGGTTACCCCGCAAGCGCACAATTTCCCGATAGGAAGGATCGGAAAGCAGGGTATCGAGGATCTCCCCGGCCCGGCGTAGTTCCGGCACTTCTTCCAATAGCGGAGCAAGTCCCAGATCTGCGCGCTTCTCCGCGCTTTCCAGATCGATAATCCCAGCTTCGCGGGCCAGCAGCGCCACGGAGAGGATATCATCGGGACCGTGGGTCATAGAGACCAGGTAGGTGGTAATGGCATCGGTCCCGTAAATCTTGTGGGCCTGGCGAATCGCCCGGAACACCTCGAACGTCTTTTGTGAACTCTCGGTGAGCGGCGAATCATCGGTGTTAATAAGAGCCGGTGCCAGCGGACGAGCCGAGGCCAGTTCCCGCCCCAGGAGCGCCGTGCGTTCTTCCCGGCTCAATGATGCGTAATCCGTATCCAGCCCACCAAAGCGATTGAATAATTCGTTGAGCAGTTCAAAATGCTTCTCGGAATGTTCGCGGACATCCAAAATAACTAGCCCCAGGCCCATCCCGTGAATAATCTGCTGGGCGGTAGCCAGTAGGCCATCGGCCACCCGTTCGGCTCCGTGGCGGCGCAGCGCATCGCGCAGCAGCTGGAATTCTGCCTGAATTTCCGATCCGGTGGCGTAATCATGGCCGGGAATGTGCTCTGCCTCGGTAGTGATGCGCTCCTTCGTATTATTGAGTTTGGAGCGAATCGCGCCGAGCTTGAGCCGGTAGGGTTCTTCGGCGTAAAGCGCCCGTGAATCCTCATCCACAAGGTCCGGGAAGCGGAAGTCCTCTTCCAGGGAAGCTAGCAGTGCGGCGTCGTCGCCCGAAAGACGCGAGGAAATTGACAAGCTGAGCATCGCGCGGTTAACGAACCACACCGCAATATCGATGGCGGTGCTGGACTGCAACCGCAGCACATCCGCGGTAACGTCCGCCGTTACGTACGGGTTGCCGTCCCGGTCCCCGCCGATCCAGGATCCGAAACGGATCGGGACCGCATCTTCGGGAAGGTGGGCGCCGTAACGTTCCAATTCGTCACGGAAAGCCGTGATGACATCGGGAAGAGTATCCGTGTAGAGGCTGCGCAGGTACCACATAACATTGCGGGCTTCGTCCAGGGGAGTGGGCTGCACGCGGCGCAGTTCGTCCGTGAGCCAGATGCTCTCCATCACCGAGGCGAGTTCGCGATCCTGGCGGGCGCGTTCTTCGCTGCCTTCTTCCGTTTCCGTTTCCACAATTTCCGAAACGCGGCGTAGCTTCGTGAGCACGGCGCGCCGCTGCGCTTCGGTGGGGTGAGCGGTGAAAACAAGGCGAATATCGAGCGAATCTACAGTTTTTTGCAAGCCTTCCAGCCCGACCGCGTCATAAATACGCGAAATGGCGCGCGGCACCCACGATTCGGCCGGTTCTTTATCACCGATCACCTTAATGCGGAAAGTTTGCTCCGCGGCGTTGGCCAGCAGGAAATATTCCGCGAAAGCGCGGGTGAGAATAATGGCGGTATCCGTGGACATATCATCCAGAGAACGCTGCACTTCCGAGGCCGCCGTTTCCGAATCGAGGTCACGTGCAGCCGCGCGTACTTTCTCAATAAGATCAAGGGTTTCTTCCCCGTGCTGCTGGGCGATTTCCTGGCCGAGCATCGTGCTCAGGCGCCGCACAACCGCACGCAGCGGGGCGTCAAAATCTTCGGGGGAGCGGGCCGTGGTGCGGTCAACGGAGTCGTGGAGCTGAATATCTTGGTCGTGGCTCACTAGATCTACTCGCCTCTCCTTGGGGATCTCACCGTCACGGTATCGGCCGATGCACAGCTGTGGCGCGTGCCCCGCCAATACCGCTTTCCATCCTAACGCTAAGGCCGCGTCCGGGTGTAATCACAGGTCCCGGGTGGAACGACGCCGCAGCACCCGCGTTGTTACGTGCGCGGGCGGCCTCGCTTACACTAGCGGTGGTGAGCTATGGTGCGGTACCGAGGCGAGGTGGTGCTTGTGGATTCTGGTCTTTCTGCGCGGGATATTGATGCGCTCGACGCCGCAAAGCTGTATTACTCCGGGCTCAGTCAGGATGAGGTAGCCCAACGTATGCACCTGGCTCGCTCCACGATTTCCAAGCTGCTCAGTCACGCACGCAAGCGCGGTTTTGTGCGAATTACCGTTAATGATCCGCGTGAAGATGATGCCTTCCTCTGCGCGCGTTTGAGTGAACGGTTCAATTTACTGGATGTGCGCCTGGTCAGTCCGCCCAGTTCCGCGCCGGAAGATGTGCGCGAGGCCCTCGGGCGCGTGGGCGCGCAGGTGCTCAGCGAACAGATTCGCGACGGCGACGCTATCGGCATCTGCCTGTCCCGCACCACCGAAGCGGTCTCCCGGCATATGCCCCGTATTGCTCGCAAAGGCGTTGCCATTATTCAACTGACGTGCTGTATTGGGGCATGTGTTCGCACTATTGATGAAACGATGGTGATGGAACGCATCGCTGCTTCCTGCGGTGGGCAGGCCGTGTATTTCCAGCTCCCGGCCTTTCTCACTGCCCAGCAGCGTGAAGATCCGGATGTCAAGGCGCGTTTACGAGCTACACGGACCCAGCGGGCCAGCACCCGAGTGGTTCTCTATACCGTGGGCGATGCCCGCTCAAATCTGGCTTATCTTGCGGGTTTTCGCCTGGAAGATGCCGATATGACGCGCCTGCTCACCGCGTCTGTTGGTGATATCTGCACCCACTTCATTACCGCACAGGGCCGGGTATGCCTCCCGGATCTCAATAACCGGGCCACCGGGATTAGCCTTCCAGAGCTGCGTGAGAAAGAACAAAAGATCCTGGTTGCCGGGGGACCGGATAAACTCCAGGCTATTTACGCGGCCCTGGCCAATGGATATGTCTCGCGCTTGGTCACCGATGTGGGAACCGCGCGCGATTTGACGATGATGGCCTGAGGCGCACGGTCTGAACCGTGACCGTGCTCCCGGGAATCCGAGCGGCTAAGGATACGCGGCCGCGGAACAAATGTTCCGTTCGCGAACATCGGTGGCAATATGCCCGCCTCGCACCGGCGCAGCGGTGGTTTTTCCGCGAGGTGGTGCGATTTTGTAGACGGAACGGGCGCGGGGCAGCGCGTGGCACGCAGTGGCTCTCTCGTCTAGATTCACTCGTGAACACCGGGAACGGTGTTATATCAGTAGCGTGAGGCTGCTAGGGGAAGCTACAGTTGCGGAGTTTCCCGCTATCAGCGTGAATCACGGTGGGAAACATACAAAGGAGTCATGATGCCCGCTCTCGATCATTATTCACGTCCCGCACAGCTCATCGACCACACTCTTTTGCGAGCCGATGCCCGCCGCAGCGAGATTGAAGAATTGTGCGCCCAGGCCCGCAACCTGAGAACAGCATCGGTATGCGTTAACCCGGTGTGGGTGGAAACTTGCGCGGCGCTGCTTGCGGGTAGCGGTGTCAAGGTCTGCACCGTTATTGGCTTCCCCTTGGGTGCCAGTACCTCGGCAACGAAAGCTTTCGAGACTCGCGACGCTATCGCGCACGGAGCTACCGAAGTCGATATGGTCATCGACCTGGGTGCCGCACGTGATGGGCGCTGGGAAGATGTGGAAGCTGATATCGCCGCCGTCGTAGGTGCGGCGCACCCAAGCGCCCTGGTTAAAATCATTATTGAGATCTGCCTGTTGAGTGACGACGAGATCGTACGTGCCTGCCAGGCGGCTCAGCGTGCCGGCGCCGATTTCGTGAAAACCTCAACAGGATTTTCTTCCGGCGGGGCTACGGAACATGCCGTCGCCCTCATGCGCGCAACAGTGGGGGAGCACATGGGCGTGAAAGCGGCCGGCGGAATCCGCAGCGCCGCTGATTTCCGCGCCATGGTGGAAGCCGGAGCCAATCGTATCGGAGCTTCCGCGGGAGTCCAGATCCTCGCGGAATTACAGCACTCAACACACTAAGCACCAGAACAAGTACCAGTAAAAACAAACGAATATTCTCCGTCCGGGAGGTGGGGTGGCACAGGCGCCGCTGCCCACCACCCGCGGGTGAATATTGACAAAAGTAAGGAATATTCATGTCAGGACAAGCGGGCAATGACGCCCCAACACCGCCGGTCATAACACCGCCCCAAGAAGAATCCGGAGTTGCCAATACTAGCTTCGGTCTTATTAAAGATCCTTCCCTCCAGCTGCATGACGGGTATCTAAATCGCACCCCGCTTATTCAGTACATTCTCATTTCCATTTGTTTCCCGCTCTGGGGAGCAGCTGCCTCACTCAACGACGTTCTCATCACCCAATTCAAATCAATTTTCGAACTCTCGGATTTCGCTTCCGCTTTCGTGCAATCAGCCTTCTATGGCGGGTATTTCCTGCTGGCTATTCCCGCTTCGCGGGTGATCCGGAAATGGTCGTATAAAACCGGAATCTTGGTGGGCCTGAGCTGCTATATCATCGGCTGCACGATGTTCTTCCCGGCCTCCCATATGGCAACCTACTCGGTGTTCCTGGCAGCGCTCTTCGCTATCGCTACCGGGCTTTCTTTCCTGGAAACCTCGTGCAATACCTATTCCACGATGATCGGGCCGCGGCGTAGTGCCACCCTGCGCCTGAATATTTCTCAAACCTTCTACCCGCTTGGTTCCATTTTCGGAATTCTGCTCGGCAAATATCTTATTTTCACCGAAGGGGAGGCGCTCCACAAGCAACTCGATGATCTCAGCGGCCTGGAGAAAACCCAATTTGCGCAGGAGATGCTCCAACGCACTTTGCAGCCCTATAGGTTCATTATTCTGGTGCTCGCCGTCGTACTTATTCTGGTGGCGCTCACGCAGCTGCCCTCGTGTAAACCGCTCAACGCCGCGCACCACCAGTCCCGGGCATCTATCGGTGAAACACTGCGCTATCTTGTCCACAATAAGCGCTTCGGCACCGGAATCCTCACCCAATTCCTCTACGTGGGTATGCAGACGGCGGTGTGGTCTTTCACGATTCGCCTCGCACTCACGCTTGATACCTCGATTAATGAGCGCACCGCCAGTAATTACATGGTGTGGGCCTTCGCGGCTTTCTTCACCGGGAAATTCATTGCAAATATCCTCATGACGAAGTTGAATGAAAATCTCGTTCTCGTACTGTATTCGCTGGCTGGGGTGGCTGCCCTCAGTTACGTGGTGCTGGTGCCGAATATGACGGCTGTCTACGCCGCCATCGTAACCTCGGGACTATTCGGACCGTGCTGGGCCACCATTTATTCGCGTACCCTCGACGCAATTGAGGATAAGCGCCATACAGAAACCGGCGGGGCCGTGATTGTTATGTCTATTATCGGCGGTGCGGTGATCCCTGTTATTCAGGGGCTTGTTTCCGATAAGACGGGGTCGATGCAGACCTCATTTATTGTCTCGCTGTGCTGCTTCGTGGCAGTGCTCATCTACTTCTTCTCTATTTACCGTAAGGACCGCGCCGGGATCGCCGCCTAGAGCCCTCCCGCTCGTCGTGTTGTTTCGAAACGTCACTGTTATGAACAAAGGAGATCATTATGACGTTCACTATTAATCTGCGTGAGGATCAGTTCACCGAGGCACCGCGGTGCCTTGCCGAATCTTCAGAATTTAGGGTGCTTGCACATCGCTATCCATCGGGGGTGGCTGCGCTCACGGTGCATAATTCGCGTGGATATATTGAGGTACTGCCCTTTATGGGTGGAATCATCTGGGACGCCCAATTCGACGGTATCTCGTTGCGCATGAAAAATATGTTCACTCAGCCGCGCCCAGCTCGCGAAATCTCGGACACCTACGGCTGTTTCGCTTTCCATTCTGGCTTACTCGCAGCCGGATGCCCCAGCCCCGACGATAGCCACGTCCTGCACGGGGAGTTTTCTTGCGCCGCTATGGACCGGGCTTGGGTGGAGATCGATGGTTCCGGGAACGACGGCGCAATTCGGCTAGCATCCACCTATGAATATGCACGCGGATTTGGCGACCACTACCGGGCGACACCCACGGTTTCGCTGGGAGCTGGGGCCACAGCTTTCACTATCGGCATGGATGTGGAGAACCTTTCGCCTTGCCAACCCATGCCACTCCAGTACATGTGCCATATGAATTACGCCTTCGTGCCCGGCGGCGTGATGAGCCAATCGCTTCCCGCGGGCAGTTTCCAGTTACGCCGCTCTATTCCGGCGCACGTGACGCCCACACCGGAGTGGACCGAGTTGAATCAGCGGATCATCGCCGGTGAGATCGATGCAGATTCCTTGGAAGGCGCGGAAAACTTCAATCCCGAAATCGTGTATTTTGCGGATGATCTGCCCCGTTACGGAACGAGCGCACGTTTTGAGCTCGCGTCCCCGGAGGGGCACGCTTTCTTTACGGAATTTTCGACGGCGCAGTTCCCCGTGGCGACCCGGTGGATTCTCTGGACTTTAGACCAGCAGGTGGCTGCTTTTGTTCTTCCGGGGACCAGCCGGCCCGAAGGTTTCCTGGCCGCAAAGGAGGCCGGCACTCTCATCTGGGTGGAGCCAGGCGGCACACGCAGTTTCCGGGTCCATACCGGTCTGGAAACGGGGGAATGCGGTAAGGCTATTTCTGATTCGCGCACCGCTAAGAACGACACAGCAGAAGAGGCACACTAATGGATATCGCAGTAATCGGCTCAAATATGGTCGATCTTATTTCCTATATCAACCGCATGCCCCGCGATGGCGAAACCGTGGAAGCACCCGATTTTGCCCTCGGCTGCGGTGGGAAGGGAGCCAATCAAGCGGTAGCGGCCGCACGCCTCGGTTCTGCCGTACGCATGGTCACCCGGGTAGGAAATGACCTTTTTGCTGATAACACGGTTGCGAATTTCGAGCGCAACGGGATTGATACCACCTATGTGCTGCGTACCGCAGCAACATCTGGGGTGGCTCCTATTTTCGTCAATCCGGATTCGCAGAATTCCATCATTATCGTGCAGGGCGCTAATTCTTTGCTCACTCCGGCGGATATTGACGCCGCGGCAACGGAGATTTCCAAATGCAAACTTATCGTCTTGCAATTGGAGATTCCGTTGGAAACGGTCTATTACGCTATTGATTTTGGGGTGAAACACGGAATCGACGTGCTGCTGAACCCGGCACCGGCGCAACCGGATTTGCTGCTGTCCCGGGTGCGAGCCTGCACCTATTTCACGCCTAATGAAAGTGAGCTATCGCTGCTCACCGGGATGCCGGTAGAAACAATCCCGGATGTTCGCAACGCCGCGCACACCTTGCTGGAGGCGGGGATGCGCAACGTTATTGTGACGCTCGGCGGTAGGGGAGTGCTCTGGGTGGCCGAGGGCGTGGATATGCTGCTGCCGGCAACGCCGGTGGAGGCGGTGGATACCACCGGTGCGGGCGATGCATTTATCGGCTGTTTCTCGCATTATGTGGTAGCTACCGGCGATATTGAGTATTCCCTGCGGATGGCCAATCGGTACGCTGCTGATTCGGTAACGAAACGCGGCACCCAAACCTCCTACGCAAGCAAGGAGGAATTCGCTCTCCTGCACAGCTAAACGGCGGTAGGGGATACGGATCCGCACTCGGTTACTTCCCAGCGCGGGGAAGATCGCGGCCAGGGGCTCTTTCGGGAGCCTCCTGGCCGCTGCTGTGTTAGTGTGCCATTGAAATAAAGGCGTACACCGTATAATAGCATGTGACATTACGCACTATACCCCGGTGTGCTAGTCAAAAGTATAACCGCAAATGTATCATAATAACGACGCCAGGAGCGGCATATAGACCAGCTAGAAGCTGGCTATGAATACTATTTACAAAACCATTCCATAAACCTACACCTTTTTCCGAAAAGTTGTACTGATTTTGTATCGGGGGTGTGAATGGGTAAGCCGCGAAGCAAGCTCATTCCCTATCACAAGCTCAAGTTTCCCGAAGTTTACGGTTTCACCACTGAAGTTCATTTCGGCAGGCAGGCTAAGCACATGCCCGGCCAACCGGAATACGATAAATCATGATCGCCTGTCATGGTAGATATTCTCACGATTCAGCGACTTGTTCTACGGCACGCCGGAACAGGCTCGCGGCGTGGAAAAGATTCCCATAAAGAACGCGTGAATTGTGGATTCATAATCGGTTTATATCGTCGACGATCCACAGAACCCGACTTGCCTACAACTTGGGCCACCATTCACTATTCAAAAAGCGGAGCCCATAGTTCCGGCTGATCCAAGGAAGAAATAATGGGAATGAAGAGAATCTACCATCCTGAAGAAGACCGTCAATTTGGGCTGGTGTGGGATTATGACAACGAGCATTCTGATGCCGTTTACGAGATCGTCTTTTCCAATGGTGAATGTTACCGCGCGGTGTACTTCACCGCCTTCGAAAGCGATAACGCCGGTGAACTAGACATCGAAATGGACGATCCCCGTTACGACGAGTTTCATGTTTTGGTATTTGAGGTCCGTGAAATTATCCATGACGGTCCGCGCCGGTACAACCAGTACTTATCCATCGACTATCGGGACTTTCCGGCGAAGATTATCGACATCACGACTAACACCGTCGTCTATCCACCATTGCCATAGCAGTAATACCGCTGCATGAATCACACTGCCGGTATGACCTGACAGCAAGAAACTATTTTAGGAGGAACTTATATGGTCAGCGAAGGATGGCTGCGTTAAGGACCGCCAAAATCGCACAGTCGTCAAAGAAGAAATCCGGCAAATCTGTGAGGTAAAACAACCATCTGCTCTTGTTGTTTATGGTTCGGAGGGCTACGGTGTGCTTGATCCCGCGCATGACCGTGACATTCCTGTGCACGTATTCGAGCCAGACTTCCGTACCCGTTCTAGCTGTCGGCAATCACCGCCTCAGAACTTTCCGCAAAAGCGTGCCCCACTATCCGCGCCCCGCAGGAAGGATAAGACACGCCCGTAATCCTAAGTACGTCTGGAAATAGCAATCACATATACATCCGCGGGGCCCGGATACTCGTGACGAGCAGTACCGAACCCCGCGGATTATCTTGGCGGTAGCAGTGAAAAACTACCGCGTGACGATGGGATTATTTAGATATAGGAACCGTCCGGTTGCGGGAAGAAGCCCACGTGGCTGTAGAACACCGTAAAGGACAGGAAGATCCACAGCATACCCACGCCCCAGGTCAGGATGGCGGCAATACGTGCCACCCACTTACTATCCGGAACGAAGGGGGAGAGGATCGCCGAAACCCCGGTACCCACGTACAGGAACATAACCAGCAGCGGCTCGATGAGCGATCCGGCCATGAGGCGCGCAACCGGCTCAATTTCCGGCGGACGCCACATACCGAAGTGCATACCCGCGATACCGAAAAGAACCAGCCCGAAGCCACCAATAGCCGCCACGTAGAGAAGCGGACGCAGCGTGGCCACCAGATCTAAGGGACGTACACCCTTGTCCGCAAGCTTTTCAGCGCGCAGAATCGCAATACCGGCGATGAAGGTCAGAATTCCGTAGAAGGCGGCCGGCTCGCCGAAAGTGATGTTATCAACGGAGCAGCAGAAAGCGCCGTCGATCTGGGCCAGCGGCCAGGTCAGGGTCATGTGAATACCGGTGATCCCCAGGAAGGCACCAGTAGCGACGAAAGTCCAACCCCACCCGGCGAGGGTGCGATGATTCGGGTTCGCAGCCACGCGGGCGAACAGAACCACGAGCACCATAATCGCACCGGCAACGAGCGCCATAGTGGTGTTATAGGTAATACCTTGCATGAGCATGGCCCGTTACCTCCTTTCCGACAGCAGGAATTGGCGGATGGACATCAAGGCGATGGAAGCAGCAAAAGTGATGCACCAGCTCAGGACGCCAAGATCCTGCCCGGTACTTCCGCTTGCCGTGGCCCAGAAGACCAGCCCGATAACGAGTCCAAGCGCGAGGACAACCCAGGTGGCTTTAGCGAGGAGCGACGCCCACCTGGCAACCTTGTGCTCCTCTAGGTCAGTGGGGATACCACTGAAATCTTGATGATTTTCCATGTGTCAAGCATAACTTAATTTACTCAGACTTTTATCAGCTGGCGTAGAGCATTTCTTCGGACAATAGTCCCGTGTGACGGAAATCGCTGAAAACTCGCCATTTTGTGCGAGATTTTGTTTTGAGAGCGACGACGCCGCGTGTCTCACCACCCGGACAGACTCCGGCATCCGTGCGGTATATGCCTGTTTCATTTCGGATTCGGCACTTACATTTAAGCCGAGTCAGGGTCCTGATTTGTGGTGGTACGGTGCGGAAAGTCGAGGTGAAACCAACACCAAGTCTCCTGTAGGCACCAGGTGCCCTTTAGGCTGTTGCAATGGTGCTTTACCGGTTTCAACATACGTTTCAACATGCAGTTGCTCTTCACACAAAGAAGCCCGGTATCGTTTTTGGCTTGATACCGGGCTTTTTGTCGGGCTAGCGTGTCTGGTTTCAGGACATATGTCCACCCCACCCCACCACACCTTAAATACCCATGTCCCACGACATGAGTCCGGGCATGTCCCACGACATAAGTCCACACCCACACCCACAAAATAAGGCATGACATTCTCAAGGAACCGTGCCCTCGTCCTGGCAATCACTCAAGGCAATATGACCCTCACCCAAGCCAGCCAACACTTCAACCTCTCCACACGACACATCCAACGACTCCTGACCCGCTACCACGAACACGGAATAGAAGGCCTGAAAGAAAAACCCCGCACCCCACACACCAACCCCAACGCAACACCAACCACAACAATCAACGAAATCCTCAACCTCAGGAAAAAACTCGCAGCCCTGGGCCTGGACTGCGGCGCCCACACCATCCACACCCACCTGGACATCGAGAACAAACCCTCTCCAACCACCATATGGCGGATCC
>NZ_JARBHJ010000002.1 GCF_028864145.1 Actinotignum schaalii
TCGGACTCGGCAAGACGATCAATATGGGCAGCCATCGCCGGATAATCAATCGCACCCGAATCATCGATCAACGTGACCGACGGGCAATACACACCAGAAAACATTCCAACCCCTTTCAGGTCTAGGCAATAACAGCTACCCATTTTCCATGTTTCACGCACCATTGCGACTTACTTCGAACGATAACAGGAGGAATGTGATTCCATACCAACGCAAAACACTAGAAGACAATAAGTTTCCGTAGGAAACATAGCTGACCGGCGCGCTGATTTTTTGAACACGCCGGCCAGCGATAGCCCCGATACGTTAGGACTAATTTAGATCTTCAACTGTATGTTACAACAGGAAGAGTCCAAGACCCCAAACCAGAACTAGCCCAACGATGGAGATCAGACATGTCATTACCGTCCAGGTCTTGAACATCTCAGGAAGAGTAAATCCGAAGTACTCCTTTACCAACCAAAGGCCCGCATCGTTTACGAAGGAGAAAATAAACGACCCCGCACCAATTGCAAGAACGAGAAGACCTGTTTGGATTGGATCATAGGCGAGTGCTGTGGCAGTCGGCTCCAGAATGCCTGCCGTAGTAATCGCCGAAACCGTTGAAGACCCTGTGGCCACACGCACAAACACCGCAATAACCCAAGCAATCAAGATGATCGAGATATTTGTGTTCTCCACAAACTTAGTGATCATGTCTCCGATGCCGGTATCAATCAGAAGGTTCTTGAAACCGCCACCAGCACCGAGAATAAACACAATTCCAGCGATGGGCCGCAACGATTTTCCAGCTTCATCGTTGAGCTTTTCCCAAGGGTATCTTGTCGTAACGAAAAGCGTGAGAGATGCAAATACTAGAGAAATCAGCAGGGCAATCTCTGGGTTGCCGATGAACTGCAAAATCTGGGCGCCCATTTCCTTGGAATCGTGAAGGTCAGGGCGGACCATCATGATAATTGAAGTGATCAAGAGAAGAATGGCCGGCATAGTGACGCAAAGCAAAGACAGCCCGAAGGAAGGCTTACGACGCCCTTCGTCACCATCCGCTTTATCCCCCATCGCAAAAGTATCCGGTGCGCCGCGCGGCACGATACGCGTTGAGTACTTCGCAAACAGCGGTCCACAGATAATAACGAGAGGAATAGCAAGGACAATGCCCATACCCATCGTGATGCCCATGGAACCATTCTCAAAGGTTTGGAGAGCAGCGGTGGGCCCGGGGTGTGGAGGAACGAGTGCCTGCATTGCGCAAAGACCTGCCAAAGCGGGCATCGCAATCATCATGAGTGGCATCTTAGATTTCCGCGTAACCATGATGATTACCGGAGCCATAATAATTAGTCCAACATCGAAGAATAGAGGCAACCCAATAAGAGACCCAATGAGAGCCATAGTCCAAGGGAGCATCTTACGAGAAGACTTCGAAATCAGAACATCAACCAAAACGCCGGTCGCTCCCGTTACCATCAAAACCGCACCCAGCATTGCACCGATACCAACTAAGATACCGACACTTTTAGTCGTGTCCCCAAAGCCGTCAAGGAAAGCGTGGACCGTGTTCATTAGTCCGAACCCAGAACCAATTCCGGTAATCAGGGCCGCGAGCATAATTGCCAGGAAGGGGTGAACTTTCGCCCAGCTAACCAAAATAATGAGGATGGCAACACCAGTTACAATACTGATGAGAAGCGCCGCCGGGTTAAGGCTTACTTCCGGGATATCTCGAGCGAAAGGTAGTAATCCGTCGGGTATTGAGCTTTGTAACTGACTCACACCTACAAATAAAGCATTCATCTATATTTCCTTTTTCTGACGAGTGCGGCATTCACACTGCCGCACGCGGGTAATCCAAATGGATTAACCAATAGCAAGTAGCGACAGCTATTTATTTAGTCCGCGTGCGGCAGTGGAACTTGTTTTCCCGGGAAAACTAACCTCGGTAGAGGTACTTTTCAGCGGTTTCCTGAGTCATCTCAGCACCGTTGCCGGGAGCCGTTTGCGGCATGTAGTTACCATTCTTAATGACCGTCGGGTGAACAAAGTGCTCATGTTGGTTATCGACATACTCAATCAATCGGTTCTCCATAGTTCCCGAAACAGCAACATAATCAAACATTGCAAAATGCGCCACAGCTTCACATAAGCCGACACCGCCAGCGTGCGGGCAAACAGGCTTATTAAATTTCTTGGCAAGCAGGTATTCAATGACCAGTTCCTGCGGACCAGCGACACGGGTCGCGTCAACCTGCATGATTCCAAACGCGTTCATTTGGAGATACTGCTTGAACATAATCCTGTTCTGCATATGTTCACCAGTCGCTACAGGAATCGGATTAATAGCGCGTGCGATAGTGGCGTGTCCGACCACATCATCCGGCGAAGTCGGCTCTTCCACCCAAGCCAAATCGAAATCATGGAATTCATTAATCCAAGAAATCGCGTCAGGAACGTCCCACACCTGGTTAGCATCAACAGCCAACTTCACGTCAGGACCAATAGCTTCACGAGCCAACCCAAGACGCCGAATATCATCCTCGACGCGGCGCCCCACCTTCAGCTTAATAAGCTTGAAGCCCTTTTCTTGGGTCTCTTCCTTACACAGCGAGACCATCTTTTCATCGGAGTATCCTAGCCAACCCGCGGCAGTGGAATACCCGGGATAGCCATTTTCAAGAAGATTGGCAATTCTTTCTTGCTTACCACGCTGACCATCTTTCAGGAATTCGATAGCCTCTTCAGGGCGAAGCGCATCAGAGAGATAACGGAAGTCGAGGGTTGCAACCAATTCCTCGGGTTCCATCTCGCCCAGCAGGCGCCACAAAGGCTTTCCAGCACGCTTAGCTTTAATATCCCAAAGCGCTGAGAGCAATGCGCCAATGGCCATATGCTCCACACCCTTTTCCGGACCAAGCCACCGCAGCTGGGAGTCGCCTACGAGCAGATCCCACGCGAGCCGCATATTGTCGAGCAGCTCCTCAACATTGCGCCCAACAAGTGTGTGAGACATTGAGTTCATTGCCGCGCAAACAACATCATTTCCACGACCGATGGTGAACACAAACCCGACACCAAAAATTCCATCATCAGCGTCAGTAGAAATTTCTACATACGCTGACGAGTAGTCAGGATCGGGATTCATCGCGTCCGAGCCGGAGAGCGTGTTAGATGTGGGGAATCGAAAATCGTACGTTTTTACGCCGGTAATCTTACTCACGAGTAAACTCCTTTGTTTTAGTTACCCACCGTGGAAGTTCCACGTCATGAACCCTAGTCCCATTTGGGGAACTATCCTAGGACCTTTCGCAGCCTATATTCGCGTCCAGTACGTAAAACTGTGCAAATACGCGGGTTAAGCATTTAGATATGACACACTTCACATTTACGAATTGCAACTTCACCTTAACTGACAGAGAATAATACTTTGACGTTAAAATAGAAAAGGGCTGACTCACTCCGCCCTCAAAGTTTTTGAATCGTAGTTTCGTTCCTCTAGGAACCGTAAGAAAACGCGCACAATCAACAGCCAACCATCTACAATTAAGTTCCATAAAATGGAACTGGTGGTCCGTATTAATCTAGAAGAAGGTTCTTCTCTTGAGTACCAAACAGAGCCCGAGCGCAGCCGATAAAACTCTTATTGTTCTTCAAGCTGCACTGCAACATCCACGTTTTACCGACATCGTTAACGCTACTGGCTTGGCAAAATCTAGTGTGCATCGGCTTCTCCAAACCTTGGTGAAGTACGAGTTCATTGCGGTAAGTGCTGACGGAAACTACTACGCCGGACCGGCCGCTTTGTCGCTCGCCGCCACAGCATTCGAAAGAATCGACATCTCTCAACAGACAAAACCCTATATTCGACAACTTGCACGCGAAGTCGGGTGCCAAGTACACATTGGGGCGAGGAACGGTAAAGACGCCGTTTATGTTGCAATACAAGAAACTGATACCCCGTACCGCATACCATCACGAATCGGGGATCGACTTCCATTCCATTCGACTTCAATCGGTAAGTGTTTCCTCGCCGAGGAAGAGGATGAGGCAATCATTCGTTACGTGGCCGATATGCAACTCCCTAAACATACGCCCCGAACTATTTCGACAACTGCCGAACTGATAAAAGAAATAGACAAAGTTCGCGAGCGCGGATTCGCAATAGACGACGAGGAGAACGTGCCTGGGATTCGGTGCGTTGCCGTCCCCATTAGGAACCATCTTGGACGCGTTAACCACGCATTATCAATCACTACCTTAACGTTGGAGAAAAGTATGGACGAAGTCATTGCCTTGGTTCCCCAAGTCAAGCAAACCGCAGCAAAGATCTCGCGTTCTCTAGGAGCCAAAGAATTCTGAGAACACTCAGCCGGGTAGCTAGGGTTAGCTACCCCAGCTCCATCCGTTCCTCACAGGTGCGGCGCTGCGCCTCGAGTTCCATGAGACGAGCGAAATGCTGCTGATAGGCGGTATCCTCCGGGTTGGTGCGCTGGAGGGCGGAACGCACGTCCTCAATTTGGCGCAGCACGCCCAGCCGAATAAGCGCCAGAGCAATCCCCCACACATAGTGCGGGAGGCGCTGCACATCGGTCTCGGGAAGCGGTTCAGCCGCGAGCTGGGATATCACCCCGGCCAGTTCCGGCCCCCCGGCCGCGATCACCGCCTCCACGTAGGCGGCACTCGCCTGTGGTTCAGCGTGTTCCGCATCCATACCCGCGCCGGTCAACTGCGCGAAACGCTCCGCAAATACCCGGGTTCCCCCCGCCGCGCGAATCGCCGTGTGGATGGCGTGGTGCACCGGATGGGTAAAGGTATGCGGGGGCAGATTATCCATCTCCGCCCGCGCCGCAAAAGCCGGAAGCTGAAGATAAATCTCCAGCGCGGCCCGCTCCACTTTTTCGGTAGGATCACGCAGCTCAGGCACCGGCGGCAAGGTCGCCGCCCGGTGCGCACCGCCATCGGGTGCGCTCCCCTGCTGCGGCGCTCCCTGGTACGACGCCGCCGCATTCCCCGGCTGCACCGCACCGCCAGCATAGTCTGATAATCCGCCGTAGCGGTTTTCCACGCTGTGCAGGCTATCTGCACCGTAGCGGCTATCTGCACCGCGAGCGCTATCGGTGTGTTCACTAGCAGCCTCGAGCACCGCGCGCGCCTGGGCCCGGCCCTGGCGCCCCGCCTCCGCCACCGCTTGCCGCACCACATGCTCATCCATACCGAGCCAGCCGGCCAGATTTCGGGTGTATTCCCCGCGCAGCACCCGATCCCGAATCCCGGCCACAATCGGGGCGCTCACCCGTAGCCCGGCACTGCGCCCTTCCGCGGTGGTGAGCGGAAGATCCTCGATCAGGGAGCGAATCGCAAACTCAAAGAGGGGCCGCCGCCCGGCGATGACATCCCGCAGTGCCTCATCGCCGCGCTGGAGCCGCACATCGCAGGGATCCAGGTTATCCGGCGCTATCGCCACGTAGGTTTGGGTGGCGAACGCCTGATCCTCCCCGAAGGCACGCAGAGCCGCTTTTTGGCCGGCGCTATCGCCGTCGAACGTAAAAATAACTTCCCCGCCGTAGGCCTTCCCGGAGGAAAGCACCACGCCGGCGGCCGGGTTGGCGCCGTCGCCAAGCAAGCGCCGCACAATTTTCACGTGCTCGGCCCCGAAAGCCGTACCGCACGTCGCCACCGCCGTCGTGACCCCTGCCAGGTGCGCGGCCATGACGTCCGTATAGCCCTCCACGATCACCACGGAACGCGAGGCCGCGATCTCTTTCTTCGCGAGGTTGAGGCCGTAAAGCACCTGCGATTTTTTGTAGATGGGTGTTTCGGGGGTATTGAGGTATTTTGGCCCCCGGTCGTCCGCCCCGAGGCGGCGCGCCCCGAAGCCGATGGGTTCACCAGTAATGGAGAAGATTGGCCACATAAGGCGCCCGCGGAAACGGTCGTAAAGCCCGCGGTTGCCGCGCGTGGCCAGGCCCGCCGTTTCGATTTCCCGGTCGGAAAAACCGTGGCTGCGCAGGTGCGTATAGAGAGCGTCCCAGGAGTCGGGAGCGTAACCGCAGTCAAAATGGTCGATGGCCGCCCGCTCAAAGCCGCGTTCAGCTAGCAACGTGCGGGCCGGGGCAGCCTCCGGGCTGTCGAATTGAGCGCGATAGAACTGCACAGCAACCCGGTGGGCATCGATCAGCCGCCGCTTGGAAGGCTCCCCCGGCTTGCGCTCACGCGCGCCCTCATAATGCAGCTCAATCCCGGCGCGGCGCGCCAGCAGCTCCACCGCCTCGACAAAGTCAATACTCTCAGCGCGCTGCACGAAAGCGAAAACGTCTCCGCCTTCCCCGCAGCCAAAGCAGTGCCAGCGCCCCAGATTCGGGCGCACGTGGAACGATGGAGTTTTCTCATCATGGAAGGGACACAGGCCTTTGAGCGAGTCCACTCCACCGGGGCGCAGGGCCACGTACTGAGAGGCGACGTCGTCGATCCGCACCGCGGCGCGCACCCGATCGATGTCTTCCCTTTTGATGAGCCCGGCCATGCCGCCTAGTCTAAGCGAGGCCGCGGCGCCGTGCACGTACGGACCGCGCGCTTCCACAATTCACCTCGCGCGTGACTGCCACCGCACGCCTAGTGGCGCAGCATTCCGCACAGGTGCGCGTGCCACTGCCGTGCGGAAAGATCGGTGAGCGAAGCGACCTGGTCGATCACCAAACGCAGCCGCGCGTCCTTATCGCTACTCGCCCACAGTTCCGCCAGGTGCGGCTCCAATTCGGCCGGATTATCCAGAAGTGCCTCGACGAGGTCAAAAATAATGGCGCGCTGTTCCACGTAATGCGGTTCGTGCTCGCGCGGGGCCATGACATAAGCCACCGCGATCCCTTTCAGGACCGTGATTTCGGCAAAAGTTTCTGGCGGCACGACGACGTTACCGTTGTAGCGCACCAATTTGCCGTGCCCGGACTGCGCCCAGGTGGCCTGGCACACGGCAGAAACAAAACGCCCGATGAGGTCGGAGGTAAGGTCTTTCATGCGGGCAAAGTCACGGTAATTACCCCCGAAGTGCACCGGCCAAGCTTCCTCGCGCAGCAGGCGGTCAAGGGCATCGGAAAGCTCGCCCGCGCTCGGTTCGCCGTACCAGGCGAGGGTATCGGTCACGACTTTCTGGCGTTCGCCCGGATCGGTCAGGCAGGAAGGATCGAAGAACCCGCGGGCGATCGCATCCTCAACATCGTGGACGCTATAGGCGATATCATCAGCCAGATCCATGATTTGAGCTTCGACGCAGCGGTTGTGCCCGTGCGCGCCGTGGATCCACTCGAAAACATCGGCGTCATCACGATAGTAATTGAATTTCGGGGTGCCGCCCGGACCTTCGTTATTACCCCAGGGGTATTTGATCACGGCATCCAGGGTGGCGCGGGTGAGGTTAAGGCCCGCCGGGCGCCCGGTGCGGGTGGTGCGTTTGGGCTCGAGGCGAGTAAGGATACGCAGAGTCTGGGCATTGCCTTCAAAACCGCCGATATCCGCGCCGACTTCCGCGAGGGCCCGCTCCCCGTTATGCCCGAAAGGCGGGTGGCCGAGGTCGTGGCACAGGCACGCAGTTTCCACTATATCCGGATCACACCCGAAATTTTTCGCCAAAGAACGCCCAATTTGAGCAACTTCGAGGGAGTGGGTGAGGCGAGTGCGCACAAAATCATCCGATTCGGGCCCGAGCACCTGGGTTTTCGCGCCGAGGCGGCGCAGCGCCGAGGAATGTAGCACCCGCGCACGGTCACGTTCAAAATCGGTACGCGAACGCGATTTGGGTGGTTCGTGCACCCACCGTTCGCGGTCATCAGGCCCGTAGACTTCGGCCGCCCCAAATAAATCCGTCACAGCTAGAGAGTACCAAGCCTGCGAGCAGTGCGGTGCTGGCGGGTAGAGCGGGCGATTGCGCCGCCGTACCGCGGCTGGCACAGTCACCGCACTGTAGTACGCGCAGTCACCGCACCGCGGCCGGTTTAGCCGCCGGAAATATCGAGTTCGGCTTCGTGGATTCGGGCGGCTTGTTCCGGGGTTAATTCGCGCGAATCAAGCCAGCCTTCGGGCAGATGCGGGCGCTTCTCCCCTCCGGCGCGCCCGCGTTTTCCTTCCGCGGCGGCCGGATAGGGCTGGTCGAGGTCCAGCCCCTGGAGGCGCTCGTGCAGTTCCTCCAGGGTGGAGACCAGGCCGAGCGCATGGCGCGTTTCCCCGCCCACCGCGAAACCCTTGAGGTACCAGGTGATGTGCTTGCGCAGTTCTCGCATCGCCTTATTTTCGCTCCCAAAATGCTCCACCGAGAGGCGGGCGTGGCGCTCAATAATCGCTGCAACTTCCCGCAGGGAGGGGCGGCGCTGCACCGTGGCCCCGTGCATGAGTGCGGCCAAATCGTAGAAAATCCAGGGGCGCCCCTGGCAGCCGCGTCCGACTGCCACCCCGGCGCATCCGGTATGGGCGCGCAGCGCGGCGGCATCTGCGGCGTCGAAAACATCACCGTTACCGAACACGGGCAGATCCGTGGACTCCACCAGCTCGGCAATATAATCCCAATTCGCGTGGCCTGCGTAGTGCTGGGCGGTGGTGCGGGCGTGCAAGGTGAGCCCAGCGACCCCGTAGTCTTCAGAGATACGGGCCACATCCCGGAACGTTTCATGGGCGGCGTCAATCCCCACCCGGAATTTCACCGTGATAGGCACGGCGTGATCGCGCCCGCGGTTCGCGAGGTTAGCTGCTTCGGTGGCCTGGCGCACCAGGTCCTCATACAAATCCAGTTTCCACGGAAGTGCCGAACCCCCACCCTTACGGGTGACTTTCGGGGCCGGACAGCCGAAGTTAATATCGATATGGTCCGCGCGGTTTTCATCAATGAGGAGCCGCACCGCCGCGGCTACCACCTTGGGTTCCACCCCGTAGAGCTGGATGGAACGCACCGGATCGCTCGGATCGGGCTGGATCATGGTCATGGTTTCCGGGGTGCGTTCCAGCAGCGCGCGGGAAGTGATCATTTCGCATACCCACAGTCCGGCCGGGGCGTAGCAGCCGGACGCATGAGATTCCGAGGCCTGCCCCTCCCCCGTGGTCTCGGCCTGGTTCGTATCCGGGCGCACGGCGTGGTTGGTATCCACCCCCGCAGCGTGGCTGGTATCTGGACGCGCGACTTCGGGAACATTTCCCGCGCCCGTTGCGCACCGGATTCCCGCCTCGGCTTCTTCACGGCACAGCTGGCGGAAAGGAGGGTTGGTCACCCCGGCCATTGGCGCGAGCATCACCGGCGTGGCCAAAGTCAGATCACCCAGCCGGATCGCCGGCCATGCGGCGTTATCCCCCATGTGTTTCCCTTCTTCCCGTCCTGCATCATGGATGAGGGTACCGCACAGCCAGGAGCCAGAGTTATTCCGTGAGCTAAACACCCAGCTATATGACCTGCATCACGGTAACCTGAAAGTGTGTCACCACTACCCGTGCACGGCTAGCTTCGGCAAACTCACGTAGCTTCTACATTTTCTACCAGAAAGGCACAGCGCATATGGCTGATAACAGCACCGTCCAAGACGTCCTGGATGCCACCGCTTATGACCGCTCCGAGGCGGAAATCGGGCCGGTGCGTGAAGTGTTCCTCGATGACGCCAGCGGGCAACCCACCTTCGCCCTCATTGGGCGGGGATTATTCAATCTTCGCTCCGCCCTGGTTCCGCTGCGCGGTTCGCGCCTGGTGGAGGGCAAGCTCATCCTCGCGGTTTCTGCAGAAGCGGTGGCCAGCGCTCCGGCCTGGTCAGTGGAGGACGGCCTCACCGAAGACCAACAGCAACGCATTTACGAACATTTCACCCTCACCGATATTGCCGACGGCAACGAGCACGCTATCGATGCTTAGCCACCGGATCTCCAAGGGGAATCCGCTCCTCAACGTTTCTCCCGCTGCTTGGTTGCACCGTGGAGCCACAAACTAGGCGTTCACCCGATCCCGCCCGGGGGCCACGGGGGCGAGAAGCGCGGCTACCGCCGTCGTCAAAGGAATCGCCAGCACCAAGCCAACGGAAGCGGCCAAGGTGCGGGTGATCTCCTCCGCGATCTGCTCCACCTGCATGAGGTCAAGGAAAGACCGCTGGTAAATCGAGGCGAGAATCAGAAGGGGCAGCGAAGCTCCCACGTAGGCGAAAGCCAGCGTATAAACGGTTGAGGCGATATGGTCGCGCCCGATGGCCATCCCGCGGCGTATGAGGCGGCGGCGCGGTGTGCTCGGCGATTCGGCGTGCAGCTCCCAAATGGTAGAAACCTGGGTAATGGTGACGTCATTGAGGGCACCCAGCCCGGCCAGAATAATCCCCGCCAGCAGCAGAGTACGCATATTAATACCGCCCAGGCTCCAGGAGAGCATTGCGGTTTGTTCCCCGCCCGTGCCACTGAGATTCTGGGCGCCCACCGCCCACACCGCGACCGCCGTGGTAATAAGAAGCCCGAGGAAAGTTCCGATAATCGCGGTGGTCGTACGGATCGAAATGCCATGGGCCAGATAAATCGATGCGAACATCATCGCTGACGCCCCGGTCAGCACCACCGCGAAAGCATGACCGCCACCGGCCAGCGCCGGGATAATAAAGAACCCGACCACCAGGAGGGATACCCCTAAGCCCGCGAGCGCCGCCAGGCCCTTCCAGCGTGCCACCGCCACAATGACTAGCACGTAGAGTCCGGCCAGGAGCGCCAGGGGCACCCCGCGCTCAAAATCAACGAAAATATGGGCGGTACCGGAGGTGACCATGGCAGGATTGAAACGGGCCTCAATAACATCCCCCACGGCCAGCCCGGAAGCCACCACCTCCGCCGGAACATGCACGGGAACGGATACGCCCTCCACTTCCATCTCCACCGGCGTTTGGCCTTGCGCATCCGTTTCCCCCACCGAGGTGATCGGCCCGCTCACCATGCTCACACCCGGCGAATTAAGCGGGATAGAGCCCACCGGGGACTCCCCGCGCGGCCACAGCACGACCAGCGCAATCACGGTAAGAAGGGCGAGTGGCACAACAATAGCGGCGAGCAGGCGCCCAACTTTACGGCGCACCCGCGCCGGTACCTCGATATCTGAATGATGATGCACGCCTTCAGGCTACCGGCCCACCGCCGCGCGTGGAAACCGGTGTTTCTTCCCGGGCTTGTTCGCCCGTCATCATTAGACTATCTACATGCATTTCACCACGTTGACTGCCGAAGAGTACGCCTCCGCCACCCGCCACAGCTCGCGACTCTTCCTCGCTCAGCTTCCCGAATACGGCCAGTGGCGCACGGAGCAGGGAGATACCGTTGATTATGTGGGGGTACGCGAGGGCTCCGAGCTGCGCGGCGTCGCCCTTATAACCTACCAGCCGTGGAAAAAGCTTTTCACTCGCGCCATTATTACCAACGGCCCCACCCTGGATTGGGAAGATGCCGAGCTGGTGGATTTCTTTTTCACGGAGCTCAAGGGCTACCTCGCCGCGAAGAAACGGGTGATCGCCTTGCGTATCACGCCTAATGTTCCCGCGGCTTTCTACACGGACACTGACAAAATGGCGGATTCTGCCCTGGGTACGCGGGTAACTGCGCAGCTGAGCGCGGCCGGCTTCCAGCGCGTCGCGGTGGATCCCAATGACCCGGCCGATATTCATTTTATTTATACGAAGGATATTGCTGGAAAGAGCTTCGAGGAAATCGCTGATTCCCTCACAAAAACGATGCGTCGCCAGGTTAAGCACGTGGGGCGCTACGGCGTGGAGGTGCGTACCGGAGGCGTGGAGTTGTGGGAGACTTTCCACCAGCTTTACGAATCCTCGCGCGAGCGCACCGAGATGGCCGAAATCTCGGATTATTCCGCGCACCTGTATACCGCGATGATGGAGAAACTGGGCCCGGAGCGGGCTTTCCTCGCGATTGCCTACGCGCATCCGGCCACCTACCTGGAGGAGATCACCGCGAATATTGCCCGCCTCGATGAGCAGATCGCACAGAATTCCACCGAGCCGCATACTCGCAAAAAGGCGGGAGCGCTCAAGGAGCTCGGTAACCAGCGCGCCTCCCTGGTCAAGCAGGAAACCGAGGCCCGCGATTTAGCGCAGCGTTACGGCACTAGTGTGCCTTTCGCCGGGGTGCTGGCTTTCCGCTGGGGTGACGAACTGGTGCAGCTGCTCCGCGGCTTCAATAAGGATTTCACCACCTATAATCGCGATTACCCGGTGGAATCCACCCTGCTGCGCTGGGCGGCCGCCCACGATATTTCCACCTATAACACTCTCGGGATTTCCGGTATTTTTGACGAGTCCGCACCTGATTACCCGGTGCTTGAGTACAAACGCAAACTCAACGGGAACGTGGAGGAATTTATCGGCACTTTCGCCCTGCCGCTGCGCCCGGAAGCCAGGCTCACGGGAGCGCTGCTCTAGCTTTTCCGGCACGGTGCCGCGGCAGCGGTACGACGACGGGGCTGCGCCACCGGCGCAGCCCGGCTAGTTCCCCGCGCGGACTCATGAACGCCGGCGCAACCGAGCCAGGATCTTCGCCACGGGGCGGAAAAGCACGTCGATTTCTTCCATTTTTGCGAGCTTCATACCGCCCACGTAGATCAGCACCATGACGCTTCCTCCCACGATGAGGGCCAGGAGTGCCTGCGCCGGGGTCATGGGGCTAAAGACGGGGCCCACCAGGCGGGCCGCCCCGTAGCCGGCCGCGGCCGCCAGCCCGGAAATCGCCACGAGTTTGAGATGGAAGGATGTCAGGGTGGCGCCATCGACCCCACCCATGCGCGGGGACAGGTGCCACAACATCACAATGACCGCAAAAATATTGGCGAGGGAGCCCACAATGCCCACCGCCCACACCACGTGCTGGGGCGGCAGCAGCGCGCAGAATACCGTGAGCACGCAGGAGGCGCCCTGGAACGGCAAGCTAATGAGGAAGGCACCGCGGGTGTCCTCAAAAGCGTAGTAAACGCGGTCGAGTACGCTCACCGCACCGATCCCAAAGAGCCCGAGGGCCATAGAAGCCACCACTTTCCCCAGGGTGACCGCCTGCTCCGCGCTCGACGTAATAGCGAAAAGCCGCGAGACGGGAACCGCGAAAACCATGAGGCCGATGGCCGCCAGGAACATGATGGTGGAGACGATGCGCAGGGTGCGGGAAACATCGCGGCGCATGCGATCCCTATCTCCATCCGCGGCCGCCCGCGAGATCCGGGTAAAGACCGCGGTGGCAATAGAAACGACGAAAAGCGAGGTGGGTAGGGAGTAGATAGTGTAGGCGGTGTCGTAGGCGAAATTACCCGCGACGTACTCCGAATTCATGCCCATGCGAATGGCCCGGTCAGAGGCCCCGGCGGCGGCATTGGAAATGAGCGCCGTCGGGATGATCGAGGTGACCATCATGAGGAGCATCCACCAGGAAGCCCGGCCAGCCGCCCCCAACCCGGAATTACGCCACCGGAAATCGAAACGGAAATGGATACCCAGGCGGCGCAGCGGCCAGATAAGGATAAGCGCTTGGGCCACGATCCCCAGGGTGGAAATACCACCGAGCCAGCCCACCCGCGAGGCGGTCCACCGCCCGGCTTCCAGAGCATCCTCCGGGGTGGCCGAACCAAAAATAGCAAGAATGGCGAGCATCCCGAGAACCGCCACCACGTTATTGAGAGCCGGCGCCCACATATAGGGCCCGAAGTTTTCGCGGGCGTTGAGGATCTGCCCGATAACGGTGTACATGCCGTAGAAGAAAATCTGAGGCAGGCACCAGTAGGCCCAGGCCACCGTGAGACGATACCAATCCTCGGACATGGTGGCCGCCATAACTTTCACCACGGCGGGCGCAGCCAGGGTAATAAGCACCGTCACCGCCCCCAGGCCCACAATCGCCACGGTGAGGAGCTTGTTAATAAAAGCGGCGCCTTCTTTCTCCCCCCGTTTGGTGGCCCGCACGATCGCCGGCACCAGCACCGCGTTGACCAGACCGCCCACAATAATCATGTAGATGAGGTTCGGGAGCTTATTGGCAATCCCGAAAGCATTTCCAGCCGGCGAGGTTAGGCCCACCACCGCACCGAGGAGAATCGGGGAACGCACCAGGCCGAGGATGCGCGAGACGAGCGTACCGAAGAACATGATGATGGAGGCCCGCGCGGCACTCGCGCTTTTTGCACCGGAACTAGCGGAGGTATCGGGCTCCGCTAGCTCCGGGCGGGCATCGGCACAATCATCGGCCACAAAATGCCGCCCGGTCGGGCGGCGCGGGGGGAAGAAACGCATGCCTTGAGCTTAGCCTTAGAATCCAGATTCGGTGGGATGCGGGTAGAAGCGCCGCATTTTCTGCACCGCACGAATATCGGAAAGCATCCGGAAAATAGCGCGTTTCAGGTGGCGGTCCTTGCTATAGGCAATCGGATTGACCACCGGGCCACGCCGGCGCACTCGCCGCACCTGCGCAGCCAGCTGCGGATCGCGCACGTAGTTCCGGCCCGCCAGCCACGCGGGAATAATCGCGAAAATACCGGCGCGGTTAACCCGTTGGAGGGGCGCGGTTTCCCCGGCGATATCCGCCACCAGGGCGCGCGCCAGATTCACCCCGCCCACCTTAAGGTAGTAGTGCCCGCGCCCGGCCCGCGGGTTGAGATCCAGCCAGTAGGCCCGGCCGGTGCGCGGATCTATTTTCACGTCCATGGAGAAGAAGCCCCGCAGGCCAACCTCCCGCACGATCCGTTCGGCCCGGTCGGTGAGGAAACCATCCGGATCCGTGAGGATAATCCCAGCATTGCCGATAAGAGAAGGCTCATGCAGTCCCAGTAATACCCGCCCCGAGCCAATCGCGCTGAGGTGCCCGCGTGAATCAATATAGCCATTGACAACCCACTGGGTGGTGTCATCCCCCGGAATAAGCTCTTGGGCGATGAGGTCAATACCAACCTGGCGGCCGGCAAGCATGGCAAATTTCGCGCGGGCTGCGGCGGCGTCGTCGAATACCTCCACCTTTTTCAGACCCGTGGCGTACAGCGAGGTGGGGTTATCCGCGCGCGCGGGTTTCACCACAATGGGGAACGGCAGCGCGGCGAGGGCCGCGTCCCAGGTTTCGGGTCGGGATAAATGGACGACGGCGCGCCGCGGGGCCGCCTCCCCCACCTTTTCGTATACCTGCGCCATCGCCTCTTTCGAATTTGCCAGGTCCACGACCTCCGGGGCGGCGAAAGGGAAGAACCAATTCGACGCCAAACGGTGCCGGTTACGCACAATAACGTCCACACCCTCGTCAACGTTAACGAGGCAGATGAGGGTACGATCCGCGAACTCCGCGGCCAGGGAGTTAAGCAAGGCCACGAATTTTTCTTCGTCCTCCATAATGCGGCGTTCGCAGTACCGCACCGAGAGAATCGAGGAGTTATTAATATGCCCGCGCGGGTATTCGGCAACGACGAGCGAATTCACCCCGTAGGTTTCGTGGAAAAGCCGCGCAAAACTATAGGCTTCCACCTCATTACCGAAGATCACCGGCAGTGCATCCATACGTGTTCTCCCTCCGCGCCCCGCCGCGGGCACGATCATTATGCTAGCAGCGCCGCGCTAAAGTAGAAGCCAGCACTCCGCCCACGTGAAAGGACCGTCATGACCGACACCCCTATCCCCAGCATCGAGGTTCGTTTGCCGATTAAACTCGGCCAGTTCGTGAAATTAGCATCGTTGGCGGCTTCGGGCGCCGAGGCCCGCGAGCTTATCGAAGCGGGCGATATTAGCGTGAACGGTCGGGTAGAAACCCGCCGCGGCAGCGCGCTGGCGGAGGGCGATGTGATTGCCCTCGCCCAGCCGCGCGGCGCGCTGCGCGTACGAGTGACAAGCCTCTAGCAGCCCACCAGTTTCTGGGCCAGGAAGCCCTCCACCTTCTCTAGCGGGATACGGACCTGCTCCATGGTGTCGCGGTCGCGTACCGTGACCGCCTGATCTTCGAGAGTATCGAAGTCCACGGTCACGCAGTACGGGGTGCCAATTTCATCCTGGCGGCGGTAGCGGCGCCCGACCGCTCCTGCGTCGTCGAAATCAACATTCCACGAGGCCCGCAAGCGCGCGGCAAGATCCGCCGCCAAGGGGGTGAGCTTCTCATTGCGCGAGAGCGGGAGCACCGCGGCCTTGACGGGTGCCAGGCGCGGATCCAAGCGCAGCACGGTGCGCTTATCCACCCCGCCCTTGGTATTAGGCGCCTCATCTTCCACGTAAGCATCCACGAGGAAAGCCATAAGCGAACGGGTCAGCCCGGCGGAGGGCTCAATCACGTAAGGAACATAGCGTTCCCCGCTGGCCTGGTCGAAGTAGGACAAATCCTTACCCGAATGCTTCATATGGGTGGTGAGGTCAAAATCGGTACGGTTGGCGATGCCTTCCAGCTCGCCCCAATCCGATCCCTGGAACCCGAATTTGTATTCGATATCCACGGTGCGCTTGGAGTAATGGGAGAGCTTTTCCTGGGGGTGTTCGTACAGGCGCAGGTGCTCCGGGTTAATCCCCAGGTCCTTGTACCAATCTAGGCGCTGGTCAATCCAGTACTGGTGCCATTCTTCATCCTCCCCGGGCTTGACGAAGAACTCCAGTTCCATCTGCTCAAATTCACGGGTGCGGAAAATGAAGTTTCCGGGGGTGATTTCATTGCGGAAAGACTTGCCGATCTGGCCGATGCCGAACGGTGGCTTCTTGCGCGAGGTAGTTTGTACATTCGCGAAATTGACGAAAATACCCTGGGCGGTTTCCGGGCGCAGGTAGTGCAGGCCGGATTCGTCTTCCACCGGGCCGAGGGTGGTTTTCAGCATCATGTTAAAATCGCGCGGCTCGGTCCATTGGCCCTTCACCCCGCAATGCGGGCAGCCCAGCTCCGCGGTGGTAATGGAATCCGGGTCGTCAATATGCTTCTTCGCAGCCTGGGCTTCCTGGAGCTGGTCCATGCGCAGGCGCTTGTGACAGTTGAGGCATTCGATGAGCGGATCGTTGAACACCCCGACGTGCCCGGATGCCACCCACACTTCCCGCGGCAAAATAATGGAGGAGTCAATGCCGACAACGTTATCGCGACTTTGCACCATGTAACGCCACCACTGGCGCTTAATATTTTCTTTCAGCTCGGTTCCCAGCGGGCCGTAATCCCAGGCCGAGCGGGTGCCGCCGTAAATTTCCCCGGCGGGGAACACGAAACCGCGGCGCTTGGCCAAAGAAATAACGTTATCGAGACGGGAGGGAGCAGGCTTAGCCAACGTTGTTCCTTTCTATTGCGCGCATCCGGATGATGCGTGGCCCGTCTAGTCTACCGCCGCGCCCGTTTCCGCGCGGTCCCGGCCGGTGCGGAAAACGAAAAGGAAATATGCGACGACGACGCCCAGCACCACCACTGCGGCTATCCCCCACGGGTTACCGAAAATAGCTGCCCATACCGCTCGCAAGGCGAGCATACCCACCGTGGAGTAGATCGCCGCCCACCCCAGCCAGCCGGGAAGCGCAGCCAAGGTGAAACGCCAGCCGCTCATACGGGTGAGCCCGGCGCCGATGAGGATGACGGTTTGCACGCCGATGGTGAAGAAGCAGAGAGTGACGAGGGGCCAGCCGCGGCGCGCCACCCGTGCCGAGGCCGCGATA
Organism: Actinotignum schaalii; assembly: GCF_028864145.1. Taxonomy (GTDB): domain Bacteria; phylum Actinomycetota; class Actinomycetes; order Actinomycetales; family Actinomycetaceae; genus Actinotignum; species Actinotignum schaalii_B. The sequence goes on from NZ_JARBHJ010000002.1 coordinate 17,628, forward strand.
ACGCGTTCGTCATGCGCCCAGGCCCAGGCGCGGTGGGCGAGGCGATTGCGCGGTTCACGCTGGCGCGCCACCAGGTAAGCGGCATAGCGGCCCAACCAGAAGGTGGCGCTGGAGCGCAAGGAAACCACGAGGAAAAGGAAAAGATAGACGAAGGCAAAGGAACGCCCGGCCAGGAACGCAAAAGAATCCATGCTCAGCGACCCGCGCTTTCTCCGGTGCGGCTCGTTCCCTGCCCACCCCGCCCGGTTGTTTGCCCGGCGCAATCGGAGCAGACCCCAATGAGTTCAAGGGTGTGGTCCACATCCGAGAAACCGTTGGCGGTGGCAATGGAACGCACCCAATCTTCGGCACCTTCGAGTGCGATTTCCACGGTTTTGCCGCAGCGCCGGCACATGAGATGGTGGTGGTGTTCTTCGGTTTCACAATAGCGGTAGAGAGTTTCGGTCCCCTCCTGCATGGTATCGAGAATCCCCTCCTCCGCCATGGCCTGCAAGGTGCGATACACGGTGGCGAGCCCGATGCGCCGGCCCTCCCGAGAAAGCTTTTCGTGGAGCTCCTGGGCAGAAACAAATTCCGGGATCGTTTCCACCATCTTCGAAATGGCGATCCGCTGGGCAGTTACCCGCGGTTTAGACGCGTTCATGAACCCTCCTGTGATTGCGCCGTACCAGCGTAGATACCATTGCCACGGCCGCGTACCCGGCAATGAGAATCACCGCGATCATAGCCCCCGGAGAGGCAGAAACATAGCGGGTAATGACCAATCCGACAAGTGCGGCTCCGCATCCGAGCCCCATGGCCAGGCGCTGGGTATGCGCCAGGGAGGAGCACACCAGCTGGGCGGTGGCCACCGGGACGATCATCATGGCCGACACCAGCAGAATGCCCACCACCCGCATGGACACCGCGACCGTGAGCGCTGCCGTGACCGCGATGAGGATATTAAAGGCCCGCACCGGCAGTCCCGAGGCACGCGCGAAGTCTTCGTCGTTCGTCACGGAGAAAAGCGGGCCGCGCAGCCCGATACCCACCGCGAGGATAACCACGGTGAGGGCCACGGTGTACCACACGTCCTGCCCCGTGACCGTGGTAACTGAGCCGAAGAGGTAGTAGTTGAGGTTCGCCGTCGTGCCACCCGCAAGGGAAATGAGCAGCACCCCGCAGGCAATACCCCCGTAGAACATAATCGCGAGCGCGGTATCCCCCGAGGTGATTCCCGCGGACCGCACCCATTCGATAATGAGGGCGCCGAGCACCGCGATAACGAGGGCACCGGGCACCGCGAAACGTTCGGGTTGGCCGTGCAACCACGTGCCGGTGAGCCAGCCGAGGGCCACCCCGGTGAGAGCCACGTGCCCGATACCGTCGCCCATGAGGGCCATGCCGCGTTGGACGAGGTAGCTGCCCACCACCGGCGCCGCCAACCCCACGAGTACCGCTACCAGCAGGGAACGCATCATGAGGGGCGAGGAAAGAATATCTGCGATCATTGCACCACTCCCCCGTGAACGTAGCCATCTGATACCTGGATATCGCGGTGCACCAGGTGAGCGAGTTCCCCGCGTTCGTGGAGCACCATCACGAGGGTGAGCCCCGCGCCGTGCAGGCGGGTGAGGATATCGGCCAGATCGGCGCGGGCGCGGGCATCGATCCCGGCCAGCGGTTCGTCAAGCACCAGTAGATCGGGGCGGCGCACCAGCGCGCGGGCGATCATGACGCGGTGCTGCTGGCCGCCGGAAAAGACCCGTACCGGATCCTGGGCGCGATCTTCCAGTCCCACCGCCGCGAGGGCGTCATAGGCTGCGGCGCGGGCCGCTTTCCCCTTATCCGCGAAAAGGTGACGCCCGGATAGTAAGCCGGAGCGCACAACTTCCAGCGCGGTGGCGGGCAGGTTCCCGGCGTGCACCATCGACTGGGGCACGTAGCCCACCCGGTGCCAGGGCACCTGGCGCGGGCGCGCGGTATCCGCCCCGAAAATTTGCGCGGTTCCGGTGTGGGCAACGACGCCGAGAAGCCCCTTGACGAGGGTGGATTTACCCGAGCCATTGGGCCCGAAGATCCCCACCGATTCCCCGGCCGCGATCTCCAGGTGGGCCGAATGCACGATCTCGCGCCCGCCCAGGGTAATACACAGGTCGCGGGCAAGGAGGGCCGGGGGAAGCGTAGGCTGCGCCGGGGCCTGGCCCGCAACGGATATCGCGCCCGTGCCGGGTGCCGGGGACGGACTTACTGGCACTGCAATCCCTCACGCAGGTGGGCGAGGTTGGTATCCATAATGCTCAGGTAACCTGCGCCATCCGGATCGGATTCCGCGGTGCTCAGCGAGGAGAGTTGCGCGCCGGTTTCCGCGGCGATGGCCTCGGCGGTTTTCGCGGGGCTATTTACTTCCGCGAAGATGGTGCGGGTCCCGGTTTCCGCCATAATGCGTTTCACTTCGGAAATATCGAGCGGGGAGGGATCCTGATCCGGGTCAATCCCCGAGATTCCCACCTGGACGAGGTTATAACGGTCCGTGAGGTAACCGAAAGCCGCGTGGGAGGACACCACGGTAGTAGTAGCGCACTGGGCGAGACCCGTGGAATAGCGCGAATTGAGATCGGATAGCTCGTTCTTGAGGCGCGCGAAATTTGCCTCGAAATCAGCGCGATGCTCCGGGTCCATGGAGGAAAGCGACGCCGTGATGGCTTCGCCTACGTCCCGCATCCGCACCGGATCAAGCCAAAAATGCGGATCCAGAACGCGCCCGGCTTCGGTAGCTTCATCCCCGTGATTATCGGCTAGACCGCGGTGGTGAACCAGCTTGGCGGCATCGGCCAGATTGACAGCGTTACCACCCCCAATGGTGGAAATCGCCGCATCGAGGGAGGGCTGGAATCCGGCGACGTAGAAGATGACGTCCGTGGCTTCCAGTTCCGCGACCTGCTTCGGGGAGAACTCGTAGTCATGGGGTTCCACATTGGTGGGGGTGGCGGAGGTGACCTCCACGTAATCCCCGCCGATCTGTTCAGCGAGCCACCGGATCGGGGTGAACGATGCCGTCACACCAATGCGCGCGGTATCCGCGCTCGGTGCAGCTGCGGAGCTTGCGGCGCTATCCGCGGGCGAGGTGGAGGATGGCTGGCAGCCGGCCAGCAGCGCGGTGGATCCCAGCAGCGCTGTGCATCCGAGCAGCGCCACCATACGAGTCAAAGTTTTCTTCACCCGGCCAGTCTACCCAACGCGAACTAGACCAAGCAGTTACGCCCGAGGAGCACCTTGAGATCGGAGAAGAAACGCGCTTCGGGTTTAACATAAAATTCTTGGCCCACCTGCACCACCGAGGTGCGGCCGGGGCGCTGGATATGGAGCCGCACCGGGGCACTCCCCGGGTAGAGCTGCAGCAACTCGCTGAGCTGCCCGAGCAGATCGCGGGTGCACATGCGCTCCGCCAGCTGAACGTCCACGGGCGAATCCGGGAGCAGGTCACCGCTGGGAATTTTCATATCCTGTGCGGAGAGCTGAATATTGCCATCACGATCCGAGACGCGCGCGGTAATAATGGCTACCTGATCCGGGGCGAGCAGCCCGGCCACGGTCTGGTAGGTGGCCGGGAAGAAGTTGATCTCCGTACTGCCCGTCATATCCTCCAGAACAATCGTCGCCCACATCTTCCCGTTTTTCTTGGAGATGCGCGGCTGGACAGCTGTCACGAGTCCGGCCAAGGTCACAGTCCGCCCGTCCGTTGCGGCGTCGTCGTCCAAAAGACGCACCACCGTGGTATCGGCCGCGCGATCCAAAATATGTTCCATGCCGGAGAGCGGGTGGTCGGAAACATACAGGCCGAGCATATCGCGCTCGAGGTTGAGCTTTTCGCGTTTATCCCATTCGGGCAGCTCGGGGATATCGACCTCCACCCCGCCGGCGATTTCCGAACCGCCGAACAAATCGAACTGCCCCACCGCTTCATTCTTCTTCAGGGCGACGACGGCATCCACCGCTTCCGCGACTTTGGAGAGCAAGGCGCGGCGGGTATAGCCCATGGAATCGAAAGCCCCGGCGCGCACGAGGCATTCCACGCTGCGCTTATTGAGGACCTCGAGAGGAACCTTATCGAGGAAGTCCTGGAAAGAAGTGAAGGCACCCTTTTCTTCGCGGGCGCTAATAATGCCGTCCACGACTTTCGCGCCCACGTTGCGCACCGCGGACAGCCCAAAGCGGATCTCCTCCCCCACGGCGGAGAAATTCGCCAGGGATTCGTTCACATCGGGGACGAGCACCCGGATGCCCATGCGACGGGCTTCCCCGAGGTAGACCGCCATTTTGTCTTTATTGTCTTTGCGGGAGGTGAGGAGGGCCGCCATGTATTCCACCGGGTAGTGGGCTTTCAGGTAGGCCGTCCAGTAGGAGATCACGCCGTAGCAGGCCGAATGGGACTTATTGAACGCGTAGGACGCGAAGGGCTCCATGGTGCCCCACAGGGTTTTCACCGCGTCCTTGCTAAAGCCCTGGGCCACCATCCCGGCTTCGAAATCGACGTACATCTTATCCATGACGTCTTTTTTCTTCTTACCCATGGCTTTACGCAGTGAATCTGCCTGGCCCATGGTGAAACCGGCCACCGTCCGGGCGATCTGCATGATCTGTTCCTGGTAGACGATCAGGCCGTAGGTGGGGGCCAGAATCGGCTCGAGGATCTCCTCCAGTTCGGGATGGATTGCCTCGATTTTCTGCAGGCCGTTCTTGCGCAGCGCGTAATTGGTATGGGAGTTCATCCCCATGGGGCCGGGGCGGTAGAGCGCGGACACCGCGGAAATGTCCTCGAAGTTGGTGGGTTTCATCTGCTTGAGCAGCGTGCGCATCCCCGAACCATCCAGCTGGAAAATACCGAGGGTATCTGCATGCTGGAGCAGCTCGAAGGTGCGCTCATCATCGAGGGGAACATTATCGATATCGAGCGGCTCTTTATTATTCGCCACGATATTTTCCAGGGCGTCCTCAATCGTGGTGAGATTGGACAGCCCTAGGAAGTCCATTTTGAGGATGCCAAGGTCCTCGCATTCGGGGTATTCGAATTGGGTGATGACCGCACCGTCAGCCGGACGTTTCATCACCGGGATAACATCGGTGAGCGGGACCGAGGACATAAGGATGGCGCAGGCGTGCACACCCCACTGGCGGGTGAGCCCTTCGATGCCTTGGGCCAGGTCGAAAACACGTTTGGCATCCACATCGGTGGAGACCATATCGCGGAATTCCCCGGCTTCCATATAGCGGGAATTCTTTTCATCAAAAACGCCGGAGAGCGGGATGTCTTTGCCCATGACCGAGGGCGGGAGGGCCTTGGTGAGGCGTTCGCCCATCTCGAAGGGGTAACCGAGCACCCGGGAGGCGTCCTTGAGGGCCTGCTTCGTTTTAATGGTGCCGAAGGTGACCACCTGGGAGACTTTGTCATGCCCGTATTTATCTTCAACGTACGCGATGACTTCCCCGCGGCGCCGTTCATCGAAATCCACGTCAATATCAGGCATAGATACGCGTTCCGGGTTGAGGAAACGTTCGAAGAGGAGGCCGTGTTCGATGGGATCCAATTCGGTGATATGCAGCGCGTAGGCCACCATGGAACCGGCCCCGGAGCCACGCCCCGGGCCCACCCGGATGCCATTGCGTTTGGCCCACAGAATGTAATCGGACACCACGAGGAAGTAGCCGGGGAAGCCCATCTGGACGATGACCTCCACCTCGTAATTGGCGCGCTGGCGCACATGATCGGGAATATGCTCCCCATAGCGCGAATGCAAGCCGCGTTCCACTTCTTTAATGAACCAGGAGGTGATGTCCTCCCCTGCGGGAACCGGGAATACCGGCATGTAATTAGCGCCTTCGGCGGCGGTGGTGAAGGAGATATTGCAGCGTTCGGCCACCAGCAGGGTGTTTTCCATGGCTCCGGGTAGGTCCCCGAAGAGACGGTACATTTCTTCGGTGGAACGCAGGTGGTAGCCGTGGCCATCGAATTTGAAACGGTTGGGATCCTGGAGGGTGGAACCGGAGTTAATGCAGAGCATGGCATCCTGGACGGAATGATCCTCCGCGCGCACATAATGCGAATCATTGGTGGCCAGCAGCGGCGCATTGATTTTCTTAGCGAGATCCAGCAGATCATTGCGGGTGCGCCGCTCGATTTCATTATCGTGGTCCATGATTTCCACGAAATAGTTTTCTTTACCGAAGATCTCCTGCATCCGCCCGGCGGCTTCCAGAGCTTCGGCGTGCTGCCCCAGCCGCAGCCGGGTTTGCACCTCCCCGGAGGGGCAACCGGCGGTGCCGATGAGACCTTCGTGCAGCTCCTCGAGAAGCTCGATATCCATGCGGGGCCATTTGCCCATCTGGCCTTCCAGCGAGGCGCGCGAATCAAGCCGGAAAAGGTTATGCATCCCGGTGTTATTGATGGCCAGCAGCGTCATATGGGTATAGGCTCCGCGCGCGGACACATCGTCGCTGCGCTGCGATTCATCCCCCCACAGCACCCGGTTGCTGGAGTAGCGCGAGGTACCCGGAGTCATATATGCTTCCACCCCGATAATCGGCTTGATACCCGCGTCCTTACAGGCCCGGTAAAACTCATAGGCGCCGAAGCAGTAGCCGTGATCGGTAATGGCCAGCGCACTTTGATGTTGGGCAACGGCCTGCGCTACCAACGGCTTGATTTTCGCGGCCCCGTCCAGCAGGGAGTATTCGGTATGGGTGTGGAGGTGAACGAAATCTGAGGGAGCGGTCATGGGGCCTAGTCTATCCAGCGCTCACTATCCGCGCCATTTCCCGGTGCCAGATGCGCGCGTCCAGGAAGGGTTCGCGGGCGGTGAGTTCGTAGCCGAGGGCCCGGTAGAAGCCGATTTTGTCCTCTTGAGCATCGAGGACAATGCGCACCTGCCCGGCGTGTCCGAATTCGCGCAGCGCGATCTGGGCCGCGGCCTCACAGGCGACACGGCCCACGCCCAGCCCGCGGGCGCAGTGGCGTACGCACACCCGCCCCAGGTGTACAACGCCCTCATCGGTTGCGTATACCCGCGCGGTTCCGAGTGCTTCACCCGCTGTGTTTTCGACGACGACGTGGTGGGCGCGTTCGTCTATATCGTCAAGTTCTTCTTCCAGCAGCACGCCCTGCTCCCCGCAAAAGACTTCGATGCGGAGGGCGCGCGCCCGCTCCAGATCTCCCTCGCGGCAACGTAGCTGCGCCGTCGTCATGAAAAAACTCCCGCTCGCATACGTTCGAGCGCGGTGGCGAGATCCGCCGGGTAGGGAGCCTCGAATTCGCGCCAGCTGCCGTCCGGGTGTTCGAAGCCGAGATGGGTGGCGTGCAGCCACTGGCGGGTCAGACCGAGCGTTTCGCTCAGCCCCGGATCGGCCCCGTAGGTGGCATCGCCCACGCAGGGGTGGCCGAGGGCCGACATATGCACCCGAATCTGGTGGGTGCGTCCCGTTTCCAGGTGAACCTGGAGGAGGCTACCTCCGGCCATTGCTTCGAGGGTGTCATAGTGCGTGACGGAATGGCGCCCATCCGCGCGCACCCCCATTTTCCACTGGTGGCGCGGATCGCGCCCGATAGGGGCATCTACGGTACCGGAAAGCGGGTCGGGATGCCCTTGGACGAGGGCATGATAGATTTTTTCGGGAACGCGCTGACGGAACTCATCCTTGAGCAGCACGTAGGCGCGTTCGGATTTGGCCACCACCATACACCCGGAGGTTCCCACATCTAAGCGATGCACAATCCCCTTGCGTTCGGCCGGGCCGTAGGCGGAGAGTTGCACCCCGGCGTTCATAAGAGCGCCCAGGACGTCCGGGCCGGTGAAGTTGAGGGAAGGGTGGGCGGCCAGACCTGCCGGTTTATCCACCACCACGAGATCCCCATCCTCGTAGAGGATAGGGATGGTGACATCTCCCCCGCGCGGGGCAACGGTGCGCGGGGTTGGGATATTGATTTCTAGAATGCTCTGCGCGCGCAGCCGAACTGATTTCGCCACCGGGTTACCGTCCAGGAGCACGTCCCCGGTATCGATCAGGCGCTGTACTTCGGCGCGCGAAAGGCCGGTGAGACGCGCGATAGCGGCATCGATGCGTACGTCGTTGAATTCTTCCGTGACCGGATAGGTCCGCCACATGCTAGTCGCCTCGCTCGGGGCTGCCCGGTGCGGGCACAGAATCTGATGGACGCACCGCATCTGCCGACCGGGAAACTGGAAGTGCTCCGGTATCCGCAGTGGCGCCAGAATCCGCTGATTCCGAAGCTGCGCCGTCGTTCATCAAGAATGCTACAGCGATCATAATCACGGCCCCGGCCACCAGCGCAATATCGGCCACGTTCCCTACGAACCAGTCGAAGTAGGCGATGAAATCGACCACGTGCCCGGCGAAACCGCCCGGTTCGAAGAAGATACGGTCGATGAGGTTACCGGCCGCGCCACCCCACATGAGGGCAAGACCGACACCAATCCACCGGTGACGTACCCGCGCCGCGAGGGCGGGGAAAACCGCAAGCACCACAACCAGCGCGATGACGGTGATAACGCGGGTGGAATTTGCCCCCAGAGAGAATGCTGCACCCGGGTTAAAGACCAGGTTCAGCCCGAGGGCATCCCCCACAATGGCGATACGCTCCGTTTGGCTGAGGTTAGCGATGGCCCACTGCTTCGTGAGTTGGTCGATGGCCACAACGGCCAGCGCCCCCACGAGGATGAGGAACCACGAGGTGCTTCGCCTCACCATACGCACTAGTTACGAGCTTCGGGTTCCTGCGCGCCAGAATCGACGTTGGCGAGCAGCGTCTCGAGGTAGCTGTGCAGGCGCGTGCGGTAATCGCGCTCGAAGTCACGCAGCTCGGAGATCTTACGCTCCACCAAACCGCGTTCCTGCTCCAGCTGGGCCAGGGTGCGGTTGGACTGAGCTTCGGCATCCTCGATGATCTTGGCGCTGCGGGTTTCCGCATCCTGGATCTTCTGAGCTTTCTCAGTTTCACCGCGGGCCACGAGTTCTTCGTAGGTCTGCTGTGCCATCTGGAGCACGGCAGCCGCCTGTTCCCCAACGGTACCGGTGGGCTGAGCGAAGGACGCGGTGGTTGTGGCCTGGTCCGGCGCTGCGGGTTCTTCACCCGAACCGTTCTGGAGTTCGGTCACGCGCGCTTCGGCGACGGTGGCGCGATTCTCCGCTTCCTGGAGCTGCTTCGACAGATCGACGATGGTTTCGTAGATCGCGTCAAGGAATTCGTCGACCTGTACCTCGTCGTAACCGGTCTCCGCGGTTTCCGGGCGCTTAAAGCGGACATCCATGACATCCTGTGCCGTGAGCATTGCCATTTCTCACCTCAAGTAGTGTAACGAAACTGTGTTAAGAGCACGTGACTGTGTTATGAGCACACGGCTCTCGGATAAAGCCTACCTCATCTGGGCGAACTACGAGACAAAGATACGTAAAATTATCCCGTTGAGGATTTGAAGCACGATAAAAACAACGATGAAACCGATGTCAATCGCAATACCTCCGAGCCGCAAGGGCGGGATAATTTTGCGCACCAGATTAAGAATCGGGTCCGTCAGCGCGTAGACAATATTAACGATAACGAGAAGGGCGCCACTGGGGCGCCAATCACGCGCCGCAATGGTTACTAGATCAATAATCACCCGCGCGAGCAGCACCAAAAGATAGATGCTGATGAGGGTGGAAAGGATAATTCCAACTACTGCCATTAGAACGAATCGCGCGACTCCGGGCGCTGGTTTTCCATGCGAACGGTACGCGGGGTCATGAGCAGGACATCTGCGGAAATCTTATTGAGATCCCCGTGCAGCCCGAAGCAGATCCCGGTGGCGAAGTCAACAATGCGATTACGCGCAATATCGTCGGCTTCGGCCAGGTTGATAATGACGGGCAGGCCGTCACGGAACTGTTCCGCGAAGCCCCGCACCTCCGTGAAGGAACGCGGTTTCGCGGTGATGATCCGGGCGATATCCACGGGCTGCTCCACAGCGTGAATTTCGCTGACGGGGCTTTCCGATTCCGCCTCGTAATCATCTTCGTAGTAATCGGCGTCGTCCTGGTAATCCAGGTACTCGTCGTCGTTAAGCGTTGCCTTAGAGACAAAACGCTGGAACATTCCCATAGCAGCCAACCCTTCTCACTGTTCTCGTTTTACGTTAGGCGACACGCCCGGCCTTGTCAGCACGGCGCGCCGCGGGCGCGTTACAGTCCACCGCGAGCACTCCAGCAAAACGGCCGGTGCGCGATGCACGGCGGTAGGAATAAAAATCGGTATCTTCACGGGTGCACTGAGAACTGACGTGGATCTCACGTACCCCGACGGCGCGTAGCTGAGCGCTGAGCCCGGCCGCGATATCAAGGGAGGGAGTGCCCCAGGCGGTGCGCCCGGCAGCTTCGGGAACGCTCGCGGCAACGCTGGCCCGAAGTTCCTCGGGCACTTCATAGCAGCGCCCACAAATGGACGGGCCAAGGTAGGCGATGAGGTGCTCCGGCCCGAGGGCGCGCGCGGCGGCCGGCCCGATACCGGCCTCCAGTCCACGCCGCCCCACGTGCACGGCAGCCCCGGCAGGGCGATCACGCGCCACTAGGAGCAAGGGGAGGCAATCGGCCACCATGACTACCGCAGCAGCACCTCTCGGCACCGGTGCGGTGCCCGAGCTACGCGGAATGTCAATGAGGAGGCCGTCGGTGCCGGGGGCCACGAAGGTACCGGCGGAAGTCAGAACGCCGGCATCTTCAAGGTGGTCCCCGTGCACCTGGTCCATATAGACGGGGCGCTGCCCGATGTGCTCTGCCAGAAGAGCCCGGTTACGCTCCACGTCCGCGGGGTCATCCCCCACGTGGTGGGCCACATTGAGGCCCGCAAAAGGAGCGTGGGATACCCCGCCGGCGCGGGATGTGAATCCCGCCCGGATGCGACCACCGGGCACGGAGATATCCGCTACCCACTCCACCAGAGCGTTACGAGTCATTACTGCCTGAGTTTTCCTATGCCCTATGTTTCCCTAGTTCTCGAGCTTTTCCACGGTTTTTCCTAGTTTCCCGCGGTTTCCCTTAGTTTTCCTCGAAGAGGAAGGAGGGAATATCCAGATCGGAACGTTGAGGTTCCTCCACCCGCGGCGGAATGGCGCGGTGGGTTCCCGGGCGTTGTGCAGCCGGCTGCGCTTCGGGCTGGGCCGCCGGATAAGCCGGGCTGGCCACCGGATGGGCCGGGCTCGCCACGGCTTCGACTTCCGGTCCGGGTTCCACCGGGGCCAGATCTTCGATGGGTTCTACGGCCTCGTGCCCGGCGGGCACGCCATCCATCTGCAAAAGGTGGTCACGTGCCTCGTCGAAGCCCGCGGCAATCACCGTCACGCGCACCTCGTCACCAAGGGACTCATCGATAATCTGGCCAACGATAATATTCGCGTTCGGATCCACCGCTTCCTTGACCATCTTGGAAGCGGAGGCGAGCTCCTTCATACCGAAGTCCGCGCCGGCCAGGAAGGAAATAAGTACGCCGTGCGCCCCGTCAATTGAGGCTTCCAGCAACGGGGACGAGATGGCGCTTTCGGTGGCGCGCACCGCTCTATCTTCCCCGGAGGCCGAACCGATACCCATGAGCGCGGTACCCGCGTCCTTCATAATGGCCTTGACGTCCGCGAAGTCGAGATTAACCAGGCCCGGAATGGTAATAAGATCCGAAATTCCCTTAACGCCCGAGCGCAGCACCTCATCGGCGAGGTGGTAGGCCTCAATAATGGTGAGGTCTTCTTCGGCGATCTCCAGGAGGCGATCATTGGGGATAACAATGAGGGTATCCACCGCTTGGCGCAGTTCCGCGATACCCATGGAGGCATTATTAGCGCGCTGGGCACCTTCAAATTCAAAGGGACGGGTAACGACGCCGACGGTCAGCGCCCCCAGATCCCGAGCCACCTTGGCAACCACGGGGGCGGCACCGGTGCCGGTTCCCCCGCCTTCACCCGCGGTGACAAACACCATATCCGCACCTTCGAGGGCGCTTTGGATAACTTCCACGTTTTCTTCCGCGGCGCGCTTACCCACCGAGGGATCCGCGCCCGCACCCAGGCCCTTGGAAACCTCACGGCCAATATCGAGTTTTGTTTCCGCTTCGGATTTCACCAGGGACTGCCCGTCGGTGTTAACGGCAATAAATTCCACACCGGCAAGTCCGTCTTGAATCATGCGGTCAACAGCGTTGACACCGCCCCCGCCGACCCCGATGACTTTGATATTGGCGGCGTTATTGACTACGGCCATGAGTTTTCCTCCCGAACCTCAAGTAAAACTTGAGGTTTTTCGTTCCTGACTTCGCGGAAAAGATAGTAGGTGAATGACAACGGTGCAATTCCCCGCGCTGGTGTGTTGCGAAGTGATCTGCGCTACGGTGTGGAAATCCGGTCGAACGGTCCGGTAATCGCTCAGAACGGTGCGGAGATTACGTCGAGCGGTGCGGCGGTGGTCTGCATCGGTGCGATAACCGGTTCAGGATTAATGAACGACGACGGCGGTGGGCTCTGACACGTCGTATACCTGGCCAGGAACGCTAATCACGGTGGCCAGTGCTGCCGCTTTCAGATCGGAGCGTTGAGCATCGCCCCAGATCACCTTCTGCCCGGAGTTGAGATCGAGTCCGACCCGCCCGCTATCGCTTACCGATACCCCGGCTACCTGGGCGCGCACATCCTCCTTCAGGCTTGCGAGTACATCGAGGGCGATGCGAATACCCGGACCGTCGTTCCCGTCCTCGGAGCGGGTGGCAGGCCCAGGTGTGAGGCTTACTCGCGGGAGATTTGCTTCCACCTCGGGGAGAACCGGGAAACTCACGCCGTCCCGGTCCATGGCGGAGCATGTTCCTTTGTTCACCAGGCAGGCTACCGGCTCGCGCACGGTGAGGGTGACCTCCAGTCCGTGGAGGTAGCTGCGGCGTAGCTGCGCTTCCTTGATAGGTGGAAATTGCTCGCTTAGATCGGTGGCAAGAGCTTCGGTATCCAGGCGTGGGAGCGGGATTCCCGAGCGTTCGGCGAGGGCGGCGGTGACGTCTTCCGCGGTCACCGCCGCGTTCGCGGGGATACCCGAGACGGTAATATCGCTGACCCGCAAGGCCAGGAGCGGGCTAAAGAAAATCACCCAAGCCAGGGCGGCAAGCGCGGCGAGTACCGCACCAACCACCCCGAGGCGCCGCCAGCGCACCCGGCGTTTCTCAGAAGCTTTTTCTTCGAGGCGCTCGTCCAGGGATACCGTTGTGGTGCTCGCTAGGTCGGCTAGCGGGGCGTCGCCGTCGTCGTATACCACCGGGGCGGTGGCTGCGGTGGGAACGTAGGTGATCTCCGCCCGCGGATTAATATCGCGTGCGGAGCGACGCCGGGATGGTTCTTTCACCGCGCTGTCCCCTCCCCCAGCGCCGCCAGTATTTCGGGCCCCAGAGCGGTCACGTCGCCGGCCCCCATGGTGAGCAGCAGATCCCCCGGCTTCGCGCTTTTCGCGAGCGCCCGGGCAGCCTCGTGTTTATCGGCAATAAAATGCCCAGCTCTTCCCATGCGGGAAGTGATCATATCGCCCTCGATGCCGTCGAAAGGCGTTTCGCGGGCCCCGTATACGGCGGTAACAATGGCGGTATCCGCCAGTTCAAGAGCGGTGGCGAAACGATCCGCGAAATTGCGGGTGCGCGAATACAGGTGCGGTTGGAAGAGGACTCGCACGCTACCCTCACCGGCCTCGGCGCGGGCGGCGCGCAAGGTAGCTTCCACTTCGGTGGGATGGTGGGCGTAATCGTCGAAGAGTCGCACTCCCCCGACCTCGCCGCGCAGCTCAAAACGCCGCCCCGTCCCCGTAAAAGTCTCCAGACCGCGGGCCATATCGGCCAGGCTCACGCCCAGTTCTAGACCTGCGGCGGCCGCTCCGGCCGCGTTGAGTTCGTTATGGGATCCGGGGACCTGGAGGGAAAGCGGCGCGCGGCTTTCCCCGCACCGTAGTGCCCCGTCCTCGAGAGCCACGTGGGCTTCCGCGCCAGGGAGCGGTGCGCCCCGCCCGTAGCTCACCACCCGAATACCTTCGTTTACCGCTTGAGCGCCCAGGCGGGCCGCACCGGCGTCGTCGCCGCAAACAATGAGGAGCCCGCCGGGGACGATGCAGCGCGCGAATTCCGCGAAGGCCTCTTCAAAAGCTTCCCGGCTACCGTAATGGTCGAGATGATCGGGTTCGACGTTGGTGACCAAGGCGATACGGGGCCGGTAGTTGAGGAAGGAAGCATCTGATTCATCAGCTTCGGCAACGAGGACCTTCCCGGTGCCCAGATGCCCTCCGGAGCCGTGCCCGCGTACGCTCCCGCCAATCGCCCAGGACGGTGCCTGGCCAGCTTCCTCCAGTGCCACCGCCAGCATCGCCGACGTGGTGGTTTTTCCGTGCGCGCCGGCCACCGCCACAAAATCGCGATCCCCGCTCGCGAGGGAGAGAGCTTGGGAGCGGTGGATGACGCGGGCACCGAGCTGGCAGGCCCGCGCGAGCTCGGGGTTATCTTCCCGGATGGCGGAGGATACCGCCACGAGGGTGTCGGCGCTCAGGCGCTCCGGTTTCGTTCCGATCCACAGGGTGATGCCGGAATCCGCTAGGCGCTCCGTGGTGGCCGAGGCGCGGGCGTCGGAGCCGGTCACGGTCCAGCCTTCGGCATGCAGCAGATCGGCGATCACACTCATGCCTGCCCCGCCGATGCCGATGAGATGGATATGTGTCACCTGAGAACCTCCTCAATAAGATCAGCGAGCCGGGCTGCGCCGTCGGCCGGGCAGATGGCGCGCGAGGCCTGGGCCATGCGGGTGCGGGTGGATGCGTCGGTGACGATGTCCAGCACGGCACCCACCGAGTCCGCAGTGAACTGGGCATTGGGGATGAGTAGCGCCCCGCCGGCAGCCACAACGTCCGCGGCGTTGCGCGCCTGTTCCCCGTTGCCGATAGGGAGCGGAACGAAAACGGCGGGGATACCCAAAGCGGAAACTTCCGCCACGGTGCCGGCTCCGGCGCGGCACACCACGGTATCGGCCACCGCGTAGGCAAGTTCCATTTCTTCCAGATATTCGAGCACGCGGTAGCTGGGGATGGTAGCGGCGGTGCGCTGGGCCGCGGCGGCTTTGCCCCGCCCGGTGAGGTGAAGTACCTGCACGCCGGCGGCGGCGCAGCGGGAGGCGGCGGCGGTCATCACGTCATTGAGGTGAGCAGCACCCAGGGAGCCCCCGGTAACCACGAGGGTGGGTAACAGCGGGTCTAATCCGAGGCGCGCCGCTGCGGCGGTGCGTGCTGCTGCCCTATCAGCGCTGGCCAGGGCCGCGATGGCGGGGCGTAGCGGCAGCCCGACGGTGCGGGTGATGCCGCACGCGGCGCGCAGCGGTGTGGAGGGGAAGGTGAGGGCGACTGCGGCCGCGCCCCGTGCCCCAAGTTTATTGGCGAGGCCCGGCAGTGCATTCTGTTCGTGCACCACCACCGGGATGCCGGCGCGGCGCGCAGCCGCGTAGACGGGGGTGGAGGCGAAACCTCCAAAACCAACTGCCAGCTCGGCTCCGGCCGCGGTGAGAATACGGCGTGCTTGACGTATCGCCCGCGGGAAAGCCACGGGAAAACGTAGCGCGTCCTTATCGGGACGGCGCGGGAACGGTGCGCGTTCCACGGTGGCGAAATCGAAGCCGCTGGAGGGAACGAGGTCTTTTTCCATGCCGGTGGCGGTGCCGACCACGAGGATACGGTGCCCGCGCCCGGCGAGTTCGTGGGCGGTGGCCAGTAGCGGATTGACGTGCCCGGCGGTTCCCCCGCCGGCGAGCACTAGTGTCACGAAGTCCTCCTGATAACTGCGCGCACCCGGCCCGCGAGTGAGCTGGAGCGCCGGAACGATTCTTTCACGCCCGGGACCGCCAGGGCTGCCGCCACGCAAACTCCCACCGCCATGAGGCAGGAGATCACGGAGGAGCCGCCCTGACTCATGAAGGGAAGCGGCACTCCGAAAACGGGCAGCAGGCCGGTAACAACGAACATATTTGCCACGGCCTGTCCGCATAGCCATAGGGTGGCTCCCCCGGCCACGAAACGGCCGAAACGGTGCGGGTGGTACATGCAAATGGTGAGAAGGGCGTAGCCGATGGTGCCGAGCAGCACGATGACGACGGCACACCCGAAGAAGCCGAGTTCTTCTCCCACCACCGCGAAGATGAAGTCGGTATGTGCTTCGGCGAGGTTCCCGGGCCATTTTTCAATTCCGGTGCCCAGGCCGGATCCGCCCGGCCCCCCGGAGCCGAAAGCCCAGAGCGCGTAATCAGCCTGGGAAGGCGTTTGCCCGGTGGGAAGCGTGAAGAGATTTTGGAAGAAGTCTTGGATGCGGGTGATGCGCGACCGGCTGGAAAAAATAAGCACGACGACGAGGAAGAAACCCAGCGCCCCGCTAATAAGGAAATAACGGCCCGGGAAGCCGGCCATCCAGAACATTCCCACGCCGATGAGAAGGAAAATGAGGGCGGTTCCCATATCGCCACCCACGAGCACCGCGCCGATGGACGCGCCGGTGATGGCAATGGGGCCGCTCCAATCGGAGAGCTGGAAGTGGGCGCCTTGCACCATGCGCCCGAGCACCGCGGCCAGGGCCACCACCATGGCGAGTTTGAGGAATTCGGAGGGCTGGAGCCGGATGGGGCCGAAGGCAATCCAGTTGCGGTTACCGGCAACGGAGGCACCCAACGGGGTGAGCACGAGCCCCTGCAAAAGGATCCCGAAGCCGAGGGCCAGGCCCCACAGGCGCTGGAAAACAGCGAGGGGAATACGCGCGCAGATCACCGCCAGGACGGTGCCGATGGCGGCGTAGGCCATCTGGAGGTAGGCGGAGCGGAACAGGTTGGGGCCGTCTTCGTATTCGGCCCGCACCGCCCCGGGGGTGATGGCGGAAAACACCATGAGGAGCCCGAGGAGAGTGAGAATCGAGGTGGCCACCACGAGGAGGAGGATGGAACGGTGCATGACGTTGCGCACGCGTTCCTCCGGGATACTCGGTGCCTGCGGCTTCTCAGTTCGCTCACGCATGAGGCGCCTCCGTGGAGCTATCCGGCGTACCGTTATCCTGCACCGTCTCCGCTGCCGGGGCACCGTCCCCCGTTACAGCGCTACCTTCCAACGGGGCGGGCAGGGCGCGCACGGCCGCGGCGAAGCGATCACCGCGATCCGCGTAGGAGGTGAATTGGTCCATGGAGGCACTGGCGGGAGCCAGCATGACGGTATCCCCCGCCTGTGCGTAGCGCGAGGCAGCCAGCACCGCGCGCGCCATGGGTTCGGAGGCCGCAGGATCGATATAGGTGACGGGGAGGTTCGATCCGTCCAGGGCCGCGTGCCAGGGTTCTTGGTTCACGCCAATAACGACGACGGCGCGCAGCCTGTCCCGCACCTGTGCCACGAGGGACTCAAAGCGGGCGCCCTTGGGTTGCCCGCCCACGATCCACACGCAGGTGCCTTCGGCCAGCGCGGAGACGGACGCGAGAGCAGCATGGGCATTGGTGGCTTTGGAATCGTCCACGTAGCGCACCCCGGCGCGTTCGCTCACGGTCTCGATGCGGTGGTGGCCCGGGCGCATGTGCTGGAGGCCAGCGCGCACCACCTCCGCGGGAATATCAATGGCCCGAGTGAGGGCCACGGCGGCCAGGGCGTCCCAGATGAGGTGGCGCGGCAGCGCCGCGGTGCTGGGAGCCAGATGGGCGACGTCGTTCAACGAAGCGATCTCCACGGCGCTAGTCCACCGTTGCTTCCCGTAAGCACGGTCCACGATAAGGCCGTCCACGATGCCGATCTGGCCGACAGCGGGAATTCCGGTGGTGATGCCAATGGCACGCGCGCCTTCGCGCACGTCCGCGCTATCGACCATGCTTTGGACGGTGTTATCGCCCACCGGGTAGACCGCGGCGGTGTGCACATGTTCGTAAATGCGGGCTTTCGCGGCGGCGTAGGCGGCGCGACTGCCGTGCCATTCGAGGTGGTCGTCGGCAATATTGAGGCAGATGCTGGCAGCCGGTTCCATGGTGTGGGTGGTGCGCAACTGGAAGGATGAGAGCTCCAGGGCGAAGGCACGCGGGGCATCCGGGCCGGTGGCGCTCACGGCGGTGACTGCGGGATTGCCGACGTTCCCGATGGGTTCGGCCCCTAGGTGTGCGGCACGCAAAATATGCGCCGCCATGGTCACCGTGGTGGTTTTGCCATTGGTGCCGGTGACGGCGAGCCACGGGGCGGCCTGCCCCGCACCGTCATGGGCGCGCAGGCGCCAGGCCAGTTCAATTTCGGACCACAATTCGATACAGTGGTCGGCGGCCGTAGTAAAAAGCGGGCCGATTTCGGGTATGGCGGGTGCGGGGATAATGACGTCGGGCCGCCACGCCAGCACTTTGCGCGCCAGTTCGGCCGGGGTCGGGTCGCTGCCGCCGGTGTCCACTGGGAGCGCGGTGACCGCCCCGAGTTTAGTAATATCGGCGTCCCAGACGCTCACACGCGCCTCGGTGAGCTCGGTCAGCGCCCGCGCGCAGGCCCGCCCTGATTTCCCTAAACCGACGACGGCGATACGGCGCCCTGCCAGTTCCGCCGCACCCGGATGTTGCCACTCACTCATCTTTGCATCAACCACTCAGCGTAAAAAATACCCAGGGCGATAAAACCGCACAGGGCTTGGATTACCCAGAAGCGCACCACAACCGTGACTTCGTTCCACCCTTTGAGTTCGAAATGGTGGTGGATAGGTGCCATGCGGAATACCCGTTTTCGTGTCATTTTGAAAACGCCCACCTGGACTACGTCGGAGATGACTTCCAGGAGGTAAAGCCCGCCGATGAGCACGGCGAGGAATTCGGTGTGGGTGTAGATGGACATTCCCGCGAAAACGCCGCCCAGGGCAAGAGAGCCGGTATCCCCCATGAAGATCTGGGCCGGCGAAGTGTTCCACCAGAGGAATCCGATAAGCGCTCCGACGAGAGCCACCGCAATGATATTGAGATCACGCGGGTCGCGGATGGGGTAGCAACCGGGGGCGGCGTCCACGAGCCCGTAGCAGGGGTGGTTGCTTTGCCACATGGTGATGAGGGTGTAGACGCCGAAAGCGATGATGGAGGCACCGGTGGATAGGCCGTCGAGGCCGTCGGTGAGGTTGACGGCATTGGACCAGGCGGTGATGAGGAAATTCGCCCAGATAATGAAGAGGATAATGCCGACGGCGGTGCCGGCGAAGGCGAGACTCAGGCCGGTATCGCGCACGTGGGAAATGCGCATGGATGCCGGGGTTCGGTTGTTTTCATCCGCGAACATGAGGGAAAGCACCGCGAAGGCGACACCAACAATCCCCAGGCCGGCGATTTTCGCCCAGGGGGTGAGCCCCAGGCTTTGTTTGCGGGAAATCTTGGTGAAATCATCGGCGAAGCCCACGCCCGCCATGCCGATCATGAGTCCGAGGAGGAGGATTCCGGACATTCCCGGGCTGCGCCCAGCCCCGATATTTCCCACCAGGTAACCGATAACAACCGCCGCCACGATAGCCAGGCCTCCCATGGTGGGGGTGCCACGCTTGACGAGGTGCGAGGTGGGGCCGTCCTGGCGGATAAATTGGCCGAATTGCTTGCGCACGAGGAAGCGGATGAGAAGAGGGGTCCCGAATAGGGTGACGAGAAGCGAGACCGCAAAAGCGATAATGAGCGCGAGCACTATTCCCCCTTGAGGCGGGTGGCGATGTGCCACACACCCGAGCCGTGCGAACCTTTGATGAGGAGTGCCCCATCCGCATTGAGCATATCGGAGAGCACCGCCTCGGCTTCTTCCCACGCGCCGACGGCGCGGGCGGTGATACCGGCGTCACGGGCTACCTCCGCGAGCGCCGCCATCTGGGGACCCACCGCGATGAGGAGACTCACTCCGGCGGCTTCGAGGGCCGGGAGGAGGGCGAGGTGTTCTTCCCGAGATGTCGCGCCGAGTTCAAGCATATCGCCGAGAATCGCGGCTTTGCGCCCGTTCCCGAGCTGTCCGAGCGCGGCGATGCCGGCGCGCATAGAATCCGGGTTGGCATTGTAGGAGTCGTCGATGATGAGGGTGGAGCCGCGGCGGAATACATCCATACGGTGGGCGCTGGCAGGCCCGCTGGATAGCCCCGCCACGATGGCGGGCAGGCCGACCCCTGCGGCGGACGCGGCAGCTGCCGCCGCGAGTGCATTCATGACTTGGTGTTCCCCCACGAGCCCGAGGCTGACCCTTGGAGCGGACGGCGCCGACGGTGCCGACGGTGCATACGAGGCGGACGGCGCGGGGCTGGCTGCGCCGTCGTTCATATGAAGAGTGAAGCTTGCCCGACCGTCACTTCCGAGGGTGATGTCGGTTGCCGTCACGTCCGCTGGATGCACGCGCCCGAAAGTGTGTACCCTGCCGCTCGCGACCTTCCCGGCCATGGCAGCAACTCGCGGATCATCGGCGTTGAGGATGGCAATGCCGTCCTCCCGCAGACCTTCCACAAGTTCCGCTTTAGCGCGCGCCACGTTCTCGATGCCCCCAAATTCACCCAGGTGCGCGCGGGCCACCACCAGCACCACGGCAATATCCGGGGGTGCGATAGAGGTGAGGTAGGCGAGGTTGCCGATATGGTCGGCACCCATTTCCGCAACTAGAGTGGCAGTGCTAGCGTCAACACGAAGCACCGTAAGGGGCAAGCCGATTTCGTTATTGAGTGATCCCGGTGGGGCAACCACGTTCCCGCGTTCCCGGCATATCGCGGCAAGAAGATCCTTCGTGGTTGTTTTCCCTACGCTCCCGGTCACCGCGATAACCCGCAAGTCGGGGTTGAGTTGGCGGGCCAGTTCAAGATTGTGCCGGGCCAGGCGTCCGAGCGCCGCGGGGATATCATCGACCACGATAATACGCTCGGCTTCGGCGCCACCGGCCAGGGCCGCTGGGCCGTCCTCGGTGAGGATGAGGCTGGCTCCTGCCGCGCGCGCCTGGCCGCTCAGGGTATTCGCGTCCACGCGCGCGCCTTTCACGGCGGCGAATAGCACACCGGGGGTGATGGCGCGAGTGTCGATAACCGCCCCGGTGACCTCACTATCGCACAGCGGTGCAAGCGCGGTCCCGGCGACAGCGGCGACAACCTCCGCGGAGGACATGGGAATCATTGCGTGTCTTTCTGTTCTTGCGTGTCTTTGTCGAGTACGCCGCGGTGAGCCCGGGCAGCTAGCGCCGCCCGCGCTACCTCGCGGTCGTCCAGCGGAATGTTACGCCCCCCGGCCACCGGTTGATAAGTTTCGTGCCCGCGCCCGGCCAGCAGCACGGTATCCTCCGCTGCCGCATCACGGATGGCGGTGCGCATGGCGGTGGCGCGATCAGCGATCTCCACGATGCGGGCGGGGCTGTGCGCACTGCGGGCCCCGTCCAGGAGCGCGGCGCGAATCGGTGCGGGATCTTCTTCGTGCGGATCGTCGTCCGTGATGTAAACGACGTCGGCCAGTTCGGCCACCGCCCGCCCCATCTCGGGGCGTTTGTCCACATCACGCTCCCCGGCGCTTCCGGTCACCACGATGAGCTGACCGCTGGTGGTGGGGCGCAGAGCATTGATCGCCAGGCGCAGCGCCGCGGTATTATGCGCAAAATCAACGACGACGCGCGGCACCTTGCCCACCACTTCCATGCGGCCGGGAACTTGCGGGGTGAGCCCGGCACCCACCACCGCGCCAACGGCGCCTCGGTCCGCTCCACTTTCCAGCACCATGGCCACGGCGAGCGCGGTATTGGCGATATTGAAATCTCCGGGCAGGCCGGTGCGCACCGTCATCTCCCAGCCCTCGCTGTGGGCCAGCGTGAAAGATGTAACGGGGCCGCGCTCGATATCGCGCACCTGGTATCCGTTCCGGCCATCAAGCTCGGAGAACACCGCGAGGGCCACGGTGGGAACCTCGGTTTCCCCGGCCAGGCGCTTGCCCCAGTCATCATCGACGGTGATAACTGCCCTACGTGAACAGCTCGGCGTAAAGAGGCTGCGTTTGGCTTGATAATAGTTTTCCATGGTGCGGTGGTAGTCGAGATGGTCCCGAGTGAGATTGGTAAATCCTGCCACGCTGAAGACCACGGGGCTGGTACGGTGCTGGGCCAGAGCGTGGGAGGAAACCTCCATGGATACGTCCGTCCCGCCCCGTTCCACCAGGAGGGCGAGCAATGCTTGCAAATCCGCGGGCATGGGTGTGGTCAGATGCGCCGGGGCGCAGAGGTCCGCAATTTTTGTTTCCACGGTTCCTACCAGCCCGGTGGTGCGGTCCAGCGCGGTAAGCAAGCCGTCCAGGAGATACGTCGTCGTCGTTTTACCATTGGTGCCGGTCACGGCGAAACTGCGCAAGCGTTCGGCTGGCTCCCCGTAGATGCGGGCCGCAATGGCACCCAGGTGTGCTGCCGGGTCCTCCACCACGAGGAGAGGAAGCTCCACCCCGGCCTGCGCAATGAGAGCTGCCCCGGTGGTGTCGGTGAGGATGGCGCGTGCGCCCCGTTGCGCCGCCTGGGGGGCAAAGCGTGCCCCGTGGGCGTGAGCACCGGGCAGCGCGGCGAAAAGCGCCCCCTCATGCACCGCGCGCGAATCGGCAGTCACGGAAGTGACTGCGGTGCCGCTAGCGCTGCTCGAGGCTGTATCGTCAGCGTGCACTTCCCCCGAGGGGACGCGCGCTTCCACGCCCGGAATTTCACTGAGCGCCACCGGACGCACCTGCGGAAGGGGGAATTCGTCACTCACTAGTTGCCTACCTCGGATGAAAACCACGGATATTTGAAAAGCGGAACGGTGCTGGGTGGCACGCCCAGGTGCCGCATCGCGAAAGGTGCGAAGTTCGCGAAAACAGGCACCGCGGTGTCACCACCGTATCCGGCCCCGGCCCCGCCGTAGACCGCTATCGCTACCGCGATCTGCGGGTCTTCGGCAGGGATGGCCGCAATAAAGGTACCCACACGGCGGGTGAGGTTTCCGTTGGCGTCCGGAACCTGGGCGGTGCCGGTTTTACCGGCCACGTTGTAGCCTGGAACTTTGCCGCGCCACCCGGTGGATTGGTTATTGGTAACCGCCTGCATCATATTCATCATGGTGCGCGAGGATTCCTCGCTCATGACGCGGTGGCTTTCCCCGGGAACGGTGGGGGTGGTGCGCCCATTGGCATCGGTGGTGGAGTCCACCACGTGGAGCGGGATATAGACTCCCCCGTTGGCGATAGTGGCCCCGATTTGCGCGAGTTGCACGGTGGTAGCCGCCCATCCCTGCCCGAACATGGTGGTGTAGCGATCACGCTGGCCCCACTGCTCCGGCGGGCGCACAATGCCGCCAGATTCGGCTGGCAATTCGATCCCGGTGGGGCTTCCCAACCCGTAGCTGCGCATATAGTCATAGCGCACGTTATCGTCCACCGTGTCGCCAATCTGGACGAGTCCGGTGTTATAGGACTGCGCGAGAATCCCAGCCACCGTCATCCCCTGGGTGGGATGCGGGTCATTATCGGAGATATTTTCACCATTAGGCATGGTGATGGTGTCCGGCACCGTGAACTGGGTGAGCGGAGTGACGGTGCCGGTATCAATGGCCGCGGTGAAGGTGGGGAGCTTACCGGAGGAGCCCGGCTCGACCGGCGCCTGCACGGCACGCGAGCCCCAAGAATCCGGACTCGCTTCCTGGAGACGCGAAGGATCGGGGGCGTGGGAATCGGCGAGGGCGAGCACCCGCCCCGTCCCCACTTCAATAACAACGGCGGCGCCCCAATCCGCGGCATTGGCGTCCACCGAAGCGTCGAGGGATTCCATGAGGGCGTTTTGCAGATCGCGGTCGATGGTGAGTTTCACGCTCGCACCGTTGACCGGATCCACGCGTTCGGTTTTCCCATTCGGTACGACGGCGCCGCCTCCGGCGGTTTGCACCGTCAAGCGCCCATCGGTGCCAGAAAGCGCATCATTGAAGGTGCGCTCAATCCCAGCTTGCCCGGTAGGAACCGGGTTATCTGCGGTTTCCCCGACGTAACCGAGCACGTTTCCGGCCACCGAACCGTTGGGGTATTCGCGTTTCATGAACTGTTCGGGTTCGATTCCCGGAATTCCCAGCGCGTTGATTTCCCGCCATTTTTCGGGGGAAATATCCCGGGCGATATATACAAAGGTGGATTTTTTCTCACCGCCCAGGAGGGTGCCTCCCAGTTCCGCCCGATCTACGCCGAGCAGCGGTGCGAGTACTTTCGCAGCTTCTGCCGCCCCGGTGCCTTCCACGATGAGCTGGTCATTGACATCCAGAACGTAGTCCCCGTTGGCATCGGTTTGGTAGTGCCGATAGGAGCCGATGAGATTCTGGTTGACGCCCACGTTATAGCGTTCCACTGAGGTGGCGAGAACCGCCCCGTTGGCGTCCACAATATCGCCCCGTTTGGCCTGCAGGGTATAGGTACGGGTGCGGAAAGCATCCGCCGAGGCAGCCAGGGCATCGGCACGAATAAATTGCAGGTCGATGAGCCGTACCCCGAGGATCCCCAGCGCGAAGAAGAAGATAATCGCCATGGTGCGCACGCGCCGTACGTGCGGCTGCGCGGACTTCCAGCGGCGGGCTAGTTCCTTCATGCGGCTCTTCCTTCGTGTCACTCCCCCGGAATCGGAGCAAGAATCGTAGCGGACCCCAGGTCCATGTGCTGAACGTCCGTGGCGGGGACGAGGCCGAGGGCCTGCGCGCGTTCCTTCAGGCCTTGCGGAGTGGAGGCCCCCACCACTTCATCCGTGAGGGTGGACTCCACCGATTGCGCGACCGCCAGCTCCTGCTTGACGGAGCGGATTTCGTACGCCGTGCCTACCATACGCGTATTAAGCGCGAAAACTGTGGCAAACGCGCCGAAGAAGAGCGCCAGGCAGATGATCACGGTGCCGAGGAAGCCACGGTGCGCCGCCGGGGTGGGGATAAGCGTGAGTTCGGGACGCCCCGAGATCACGGGGCGGGTACGCGGCGCTGCAACAGCGTGGGGCTGTGCGCTCATAGCTGACCTCCGGGACGGATTTTCTCGGCAGCGCGTAAGCGAACGGACGCGGACCGGGAGTTGCGGGTAATTTCTTCTTCGCTGGCTCGGATCGCTCCTCGGGTGAGGAGCTCCAACCAAGGTTTATGTTCTTCAAGTTCAACGGGCAGTCCCTTGGGTGCCCGAGAGGTGGCCCCGGCGGCAAAAGCCCGTTTCACCAGGCGGTCTTCCAGGGACTGGTACGCTTCGACGACGATGCGCCCACCCACCCGCAAAGCGGCGAGGGCTGCCGGCAAGGCCCGCTCAAGTGTTCCGAGTTCGTCATTCACCGCAATGCGCAGCGCCTGGAAAGTGCGTTTGGCGGGATTTCCCCCGGTGCGCCGCGCCGGGGCGGGGATGGCCGAACGCACGATATCCACCAGTTCGCCCGTGCGGAGCAACGGGGCACTGACGCGCCGTTGCACAACGGTGGTAGCGATACGATGGGCGAATTTTTCTTCCCCGTACTCGCGCAAAATCCGAGTGAGCTCACCTACCGATTCTTCCGCGAGGATATCTGCGGCGGTGCGCCCGACCTGGGCGTTCATACGCATATCAAGCGGAGCATCGTGGGAGTAGGAGAACCCGCGCTCGGTTTCATCCAATTGCAGGGAGGACACTCCCAAGTCCATGAGGATTCCATCCACGGGGCGATTGCCCGCTGCCGCGGCCACGTCGTCGTACGTGGTTTGGACGGGGCGGAACCGCTTCCCGAAACGGGCCAGGCGCTCCCCCGCCAAAGTAATGGCTGCGGGATCGCGGTCAATTCCGATAACGGTGAGGTTCTCGAAACGCTCGAGGAAGGCTTCGGTGTGCCCGCCCATCCCGAGGGTGCAGTCAATGAGGACGGGGGCGGGAACCTGGAAAGCGGGAGCCAGGAGCTCGATGCAGGTGTCCACAAGCACCGGGGCATGCAGCGCGTTCCCGGCGGCGCGCGGCGCGCCCGAGGTACGTGCTGTCTCCATCCTGTGCCCTTCTTATTGCGGCGCCCGCGATAGTGATCCCCCGCGAGCGATCTGAAGCTGGGGAAGTGCCTCAGAGCTCTCGCGAAAGACCGCCACCGCGATCACGCGATTCCTAGAAGAGGCCGGGGATGACCTCTTCTTCCCTATCGGCGAAAGCCGATTCTTGATCCTCTAGGTAGACCGCCCACGCGGCGCTATCCCAGATTTCGACCCGGTTGCCCGTGCCGATAACCGCGAGGTTGCGATCCAGGCCCGCGTACGTGCGCAACATCGCCGGGATGGTGATTCGTCCCTGTTTATCAGGGATGTCATCCACGGCGCCGGAGAGCAGCACGCGGGTATATGACCGCGCCTCTTTGGACGTCAAGGGGGCTTTAGCCAGGGTTTGCTGCAATTCCACAAAATCCGCGAGCGGAAAGACGTAGATGCAATGTTCCTGACCGCGCGTCATCACCAGCCCGCCCTGGAGCTGATCACGAAATTTGGCGGGCAGAATGATTCGACCTTTGTCGTCCAATTTGGGCTCATATGTGCCGAGGAACATCTACCGCACCCCCTCTCGTGGCGCTTGCCTCCACTTTACTCCACTTTACTCCACCAGTTTGCCATGACAAGGGTATGTCGCGCTAGTGATTCTTAGAAAAGCCCGCCATAACAGGGAAAACCGAGTGGAGTGCCGGTGGAGTGCGATGGGGTGTTCAGGGGTGAGGAATGCCCGATTTGTCATGCGAGACGCTCAGCGAAGCAGAACGTTCGGTAGCGCGGGGCGCTCGCACCCAGCTGCGTCGTCGTATCTATAAAAAGAAAACGGTGAGAGGATCGATATCCTCTCACCGTTATGGGTGCCGAGTTTGAGCTACCGGACGAACCGGGCCAGCGCTACCGTAGTTTCTAGTGCTCGCCGCGGCGGCGCTTTTCCCAAATTTCTTGTTGGCGTTGCATAAAGGACGCTACCCCGCGCGGCCCCGATGCACTCGGGGATCCCGCACCTCCGGCAGGCACCGCAACTTTCTCAGTATGTACACCCGAGAGCGCATACCATACCGAGGCAAACATGATGATGACGCCGAGCAAACCAAGCCACCACATCTTCGGTGCAGAAATTCCACCGATCAGAATGGCGATACCCGCGACCAGCCCGAGAATCCCGAGTACGAGATTGCGCACGGACAGTTGCCGACTGATGGCTTCTACTTCCGGCGCAGCGGGCTTCATATTACGTGCGAAGCTGGGATCCTCGTTGGTGAGCTGCGCTTCCAGCTCAGCGAGCATCTTCTTCTCGTAGTCCGATAGGGCCACTGTGCCTCCTTGTTACTGTACTGCCGCCAGTCTACCGTGCCCGGCGCACCAGCGTCACGATATGTTGTGTCACGATACACCGTTTCCGAGCCCTGCGCGCCCACCGGGTACGGCATCGCCGCGCCCCGTCCCACCGTGCCCCGTTCCGGTGCCTCCCGCCCCATCGTCGTGGCCCGTACCACGTGTCTGCAAGAGGCTTGCTGGCCCGAGTGCCCCGGCTCCGAAGCGCGAACGCACCGCATCCATGGCACTCTCGGCCTCCCCGCGGCGCGGATCATCATCGAAAGCAAGCTGTTGGAAACCGCCCTGCTCACTCAGGTTCTCCACCCGCAAACCCAGAAGCCGCAAGCCCGCGGCGGTGACCTCCACCCCGTCCAGCAGCTCGCGGGCACGTTCGTAAATCTCTGCGGCAACCTGGGTGGCTTGCGGCAAAGTTGCCGACCGGGTAATGGTGGTGAAATCTGGGAACCGTACCTTAATCACCACGGTGCGCCCAACCAGGTCTTTTGCACGCAACCGGGTGGCGGTGTCATGGGCCTGGGCAAGCAGAATGCGCTGAAGCTCGCCCCGGTCAGCCAGAGGATCGAAAAAGGTTTCTTCGCGCCCGATGGATTTTTCCTCACGGCTCGGGGTAACGGGGCGCGGGTCGACACCGCTGGCCAGCTGGAAGAGGTGATCCCCGGCCGCGGCGCCGACGAGGCGGCGGAGTTGATCAGGACCGGCTGCGGCGACGTCCCCCACCGTTTCGATCCCGTGTAAACGCAAACGTTCTCCGGTACGCCCGCCCACTCCCCAGAGCGCTCCGGCAGGTAAGTCGTGCAGAAACTCGAGGGTGGCCGCGGCGGGAATGAGGAGCAGCCCGTCTGGTTTGGCGTGTGCGGAGGCAATTTTGGCCACGTGTTTGGTGGCGGCGATCCCCACGGAGGCAGGCACCCCAACCTCGGTGCGGATACGTGCGCGCAGCTGCTGGCCAATATGTACCGGGGAGCCGAAAAGCCGGCGTGCTCCCCCGACATCCAGAAAAGCTTCATCCACGGAGAGCTGCTCCACCAGCGGGGTGACCTCCCGCAAAATCGCCATAATTTTTTCCGATACCGCGCGGTAAAGCTCCAGGCGGGGGGTGAGCATAACGAGATGCGGGCAGCGCCGCCGCGCCTGCCCCACCGGCATCGCGGAATTCACCCCGAAGGCACGAGCCTCGTAGGACGCTGCCGCCACGACGCCCCGTTCCTGGCCACCCACCGCGACGGGGCGCCCGCGCAGCTCCGGGTGGTCGAGGAGCTCCACGGATACGAAAAAGGCATCCATATCAATATGGAGGATGGGAGTGCGGGAATCGTCATCGCCCCAGGAATGGCGGGCGGCGCGTGATCGCGGTGCGCGTGACATAAGCCCTCCGTTTCCTCTCACTCCATTTTCTCGCCCGGTTTCCGTTCGCCAGGTTACGCTCGCGTATCCTCACGCGCGGTTTCGTTTTCCGAGTTCCCCTCGTTACGGTGCGCTCTCCATTAGGCTGGAGCTGTGAGTGTGCCTACCGAACCCGTGCGAACTGATTACGCCCTCGCCGAACTGGATCGGCGCTCGGATCGCCCTTCCCTCGTGACCCTCTACCTGGATGGGGTGGAATCCTCCGCCTTGGATCTTGACGATCCCACGTATCTAGAATTCGAGTATATGCAACAGTTTAGGTGCATTCTCGAAGCCATGTATCCCAAGCTCCAGCCGCTGCGAGTTCTCCACCTGGGGGCAGCCGGATGCGCTTTTCCACGGGCCCTGGATGCCGCTCGGCCCGGCTCACGCCAACTCGCAGCGGAAATTGACGGCAAACTCGCCACCTACGCACGCGAATGGTTCGATCTGCCCCCGTCCCCGCGTTTGCGTATCCGAGTGCAGGACGCGCGCGTCACCCTGGACACCACGGCGGCGCGCTGGGACGTGGTGGTGCGCGATGCTTTTGCTGACCGTGATGTTCCGTCCCATTTACGTACCGGCGACGCCGCTGCGCGAGTCGCCGAAGTTCTGCAACCCGACGGTGTGTATCTCCTCAACTCGGTGGCCTCCACCGGCCTGACCCGCTTCGCGAATGAATCACGGGCCCTCCTCGAGCATTTCGAGTATGTGCTAGCGATTATGGATCCGGCGGTGCTGCGCGGGCGTCGCTTCGGAAATATCGTATTGGCTGCCTCCCAGCGAGAATTCGCTTTCGCGCAGATCGAGCGACTGGTTCGCCGCCTCCCACTGCCCGCGCGCATGGTGGGACGGGCGGATTTACGCCGGCGGGCTCGCGGCGCCATCCTCGAGCGGGATGCCGATATCGGCTACTTACCCGCAGGCGCTCCCCTGCCCGAAGACTAGTCCGCGGCGTGCCGACCGCGCGGGCGCTGAGGCGCCGGGCCCCCGTCTTCCTGGCCGTGGGCATCCGGCTCGCCTGCCGTACGCGGCTCGGCCTCAGTATGTGCTTCGGCGCTGGACCGGTGCCCACCACTGGCATGCTGCCACGCAGCCCGCATATTTTTCAGGCGTTCCGTCAGTTGCGCCTGCTCGTTATCGGCGTGCTCCTTGCGCTTGACCATTGAGGCATCCACTCGGGCGAGGAAACTTTCCGCCGCACGCCCAATTTCATCGGCACTGGGAACGGTGAGGCTGTGCTGCGGGGCCTGGATAAGACCCGGATGCCCTTCCGCGCGATCATATTCGGCTTCCAGGGCAGCTACGATTTCCGCGAGCTGCTCATTATGTTCGGTGAGTTGGGCAAGTTGCTCGGATTCTTCGGCGGCACTGGCTTCCAAGTCTCCCAGCGGCAGGCTCAGCCCGGCCGTTTTCGCGAGCATGGAGAGCGCGCTGGCTGCCCCGGCCGCGTAATGGTGCCCGGCAATATACATGGGCACCCGCACCGTCACAGAGAAGGTCGCCACTCCCATCTGTCCGAGACTGTATTCCAAAAAATCTGAGAAGGACGCCGGATACCACACGTCAGCTTCCAGGGCGGGAGCCACCGGATCGGCATTGCGGGTGCGGATGAGCATATCCGGCTGGCGGGTATGGGGTAGTGCCCCGGCCACCGATCCGGCCCGGTAGAGCCGCTTCACTCCCAGCTGCGCGAAAACCGCCATGAGCTCAGAGTTGAGCCCCTGCCAGCAAAAATCTGGTTCGGTACCGAGCAGAAGTAAGAAAGAGGTGCCCTCGATATCTTTGGCGTGGAACAGCCCGAGCGCCGGGATGGCAATGTCTTCCAGCGCACCGTTGAGATAGTGCACCCGCGGGCGCTGCGCCCGATAATCAACCAGCCCGTCCACATTTATATCAGCCACCGGGCTGAGCTCTAGGGTGTAGAGCTGCGAGGCAATGAGTTCTGAAACCGAACCAATGTCATTGATGGGATCGGTGAGATGAACGACGACGCTTTCACAACGCTCCCCGCTCGCCCAGGAATCTTCCTGTTCCCCCTCACAGGGGTAAACGAAATAATTCACCGTGATCCTCCTCCCTCTCCAGCTCGCTAGCTTCCCCTCCAGCCTAGACTACCGGCCCGGCCGAGCGCGCCGGGCGCCGTCGTACTTCAATAACGGCAATCTCTACAACGAGACGTAACCGAACACGGTTCCGGTATTCGCCACCGGCTGATCACTGTCGTTCCCGTCACCGCACTATAGCGCGCCCCGGCGTTTTCCGTCATAATTGATTGTTACTTTTTTCCAGGACACCGCCCGATTATGTTCGGTCATCAGGAGGAGCCGCTCGTGGTCAACGATCCTCATAGCGCGCGCGAGGACGCAATACGGGAAGAACAGCTTTTCGTGGATACTGCGTACCGTGCCCTTGATCGCCAGCGTGAAGCCTATGCCCAGCGCCTGGCTGCGGTTCGCAGCCAGAGCGGTCAGGAAAGCGCCGGTGAGATGACCGAGCGAGACTCTTTCGCCACCCATTACGAAGATAATCTCACCCGCTTGCGGCGAGTCGAAAACCGGCTGGTTCTCGGCCGGCTCGATACCCGCGAGGGTGAAACGGATCATATCGGGCGGATCGGTTTGAAGGACGAAAGCGGAGAGATCTTGCTCCTGGATTGGCGCGCCCCGCAATCCGAACCGTTTTATCGGGCCACCGCCGCACATCCGGGAAAGGTGCGGCGCCGCCGCCATATTCAGACCCGCCTGCGCACGGTCACCGGAGTGGAAGATGAGCTTCTTGACTCTTCGCGTGCCGCCTCAGATCTCAATCTGACGGGCGAGGGCGCCCTCATGGCGGCGATGAATGCGGCGCGCGACGGAAAAATGAACGATATCGTCGCGACGATTCAGGCCGAACAAGACAGTATTATTCGCGCCGATTCTAATAATGTGCTGGTGGTCCAGGGCGGGCCGGGGACCGGGAAAACAGCGGTGGCCCTCCATCGCGCTGCTTACCTTCTGTATACCCATCGCGAGCGCCTGGCGCGTTCTGGCGTACTCATTGTGGGCCCCTCGCCAGTCTTTTTGCGCTATATCGATCAGGTGTTACCGTCACTGGGAGAATCTGATGTCGTATCGACGACGATTGCCGGGCTGGTGCCCGGGGTAACGGTAAGCGCCGTCGATACTGCCCCCGCCGCGGAGATTAAGGGCCGCCTGGTGTGGCGTACTATCGCCCCGCGCGCGGTGCGCACCCTCCTCGAACGCCCGTTGCGCAAGGCCGTGCGGATGCGCATCAGCGGGGTTGATGTATGCCTAACCCCGCAGGATGTCGAAAACGCGCAACGGCGGGCGCGCCGTACAGGTAAGCGTCATAACGAAGCCCGCGATACTTACGCGAAATACCTCGTAGATGTTTTAGCACGGCAGGTGGCCGAGGGCCAGAACGTGGAGCTCTCGGAAAACCCGTGGATTATTGCGGATGTAGCGGAGAGTATTGACGCGCGCCGGGAAATCAACCTGCGCTGGATGCCTTCCTCCGCGGTGGCACTGCTGGAGCGCTTGCTCACCAAACCGCATCTTCTTGCCGAGGTGGCGCCCGAGCTCAATGCTGCGGAACGAGCCGCGTTGCAGCGTCCGGTCGGGCATGGCATGACCATCGCCGATATTGCCCTCATCGATGAATTCGCTGAAGTTCTCGGATCTTTTGCCACCGATGCGGAACGCCACGCCCGGGCGGCACGCGATGCGGCCGAACACAATCGACTCAGCTATGCCGGAGAAACAATGGAGGCGCTGGGCGTGGGCGGCGGGATCGTGAGTGCAGAGCTGCTAGCCGAACGGATGGGTGGACGCGGGGACGGTACCTCACTAGCCGAGCGTGCCGCCGCGGATCGGACCTGGACCTACGGTCACGTAGTGGTCGATGAAGCCCAGGAGCTCTCCCCCATGCAGTGGGAAATGCTCATTCGGCGTAATCCTTCCCGTTCCATGACGGTGGTCGGTGACCTTGACCAACGCCCGGATGGTTCACCACGAGCCGGCTGGGAGGGGTTGCTGGGCCGCCTAGCTGATCGAGTGCGCGTAGAAGAACTCACGGTGTCCTACCGAACACCGGCCGTTATTTTGGATACCGCCGGGGCGGTGCAGCACGCGGCCGGGGTCATGGTGCGCCCCGTGCGTGCGGCCCGTACCGAGGGTGGCGCCGTGGAGATCGCCGAGCGCTGCGCACCCGGAACTCTTACCACGGGCATTATTAGGGCGACGGCGCAGGTGTGCGAACGCTTGGATGCACGTTACGGGCAGGCCGGTACCCTCGGCGTGATCGTGCCGGAGACTCGAGTAGCTCGGGTGGCGGCCACTATCGCAACAGCTCCGGAACTGGCCGGATGGACTGTAGACGTCACCGGTCGTGATGTCACGGCCCGGATCCAAGTTCTCACGGCAGTGCAGTCCAAGGGCTTGGAATTTGACGCTGTCGTGCTCGTGGAGCCAAGTGAGATTTTGGCCGAAGGACCGGGCAATATTTACGTGGCGATGACGCGCCCCACCCAGCTTCTCCACGTGGTTTCTGAAGGCGCGCTCCCGGCCGGGCTCACCGCGAGCGCCGCCGGTGTTGGTTCCTAAGACCGCGCACCCCTTGCGCTGCGGTTCAGAGGGCCGTGGGCTTCGGGCTGTCACGTCGCGGCTTCGCGTGCCGTGGTTACGCATACCGCAGTTACGCGTACCGCAGTTCGCAATTATTACCACTATGATTGATTAGTCAATGCTATGAGGCCGCTGTTCGGGTGGGTGAAGGAGTACGAATGACCGTGAAACCTTGGCTGGATATTTATCCGGAGTGGGCGCCTTCCGATATCACGGTGGACGAGGAAACTTTAGAAGAGTCGCTCCTGCGCGCGGCCGCACGCTATCCCAATCGGGTGGCCTTAGATTTCCTCGGGGCAACAACGAGTTACCGTGAACTTGTTGAGCGGTCCTGCCGTGTTGCCACTCTCCTGCGCAGTTTGGGAGTGCAGCGCGGGGATACCGTTGCCGTGGCCTTGCCAAATTGCCCCCAACATATGTATGCCCTGTGGGGTGCGATCCTGACGGGCGCAACCGTCGCGGAGATGAATCCGCTAGCTCCGCAACCAGAATTGCGCCGCCAAATTGCGATGGTTGATGCGCGAGTTGTTATCGCATGGGAGAAGACCATTGCCACGTTGGCACCAGATCCCCACGACCCGCGCCACTATTTCGCAGTGGACCTCTCCCGAGATTTACCGCTGACCTCTCGGATGCTTCTCAAGCTTCCGGTGGCGCAGGCTCGCACCCAGCGTGCTCGCTTGCGCGGGTGTGTTCCGGCTCACGTGGCGTCTTTTGATCGGGAGTGGCGGAAAGCGGATCCTATGGATCTCGCTACGTTCCGTAAACCGCAGGCGGATGACGTTGCTCTCTATATGTTTACCGGGGGTACTACCGGCAAGCCGAAAGCTGTGATGCTCACGCACCGGAATTTGGTGTCCAACCGCAAGCAGATCATTGCTTGGGTGCCTTTTGAAGCTGATCATCACGAGGTGATTGCTGGGGTACTGCCCCTCTTCCATGCATTCGGCTTTACCCTCATGATGATGTGCGGCCTTGATCTGGCTGCGACCGCTATTTTCTTGCCGAATTTCGATATTCAGTCCTTGCTGGCTGCCCAGAAGCGGCGCCCCATCACCGTGCTACCCGGGGTAACACCCATGTTCTCCCGTATTCTTGCCGAGGTGGAAAAGCGGGAATCCGCCGGGGAAACTATTGATCTGTCCTCGATTCGTTTCGGGGTGTCCGGCGCGATGGCGCTGCCGGAGGAGGTGGCGCACCGCTGGGAAGAACGCACCGGAGGTTTCCTTATTGAGGGGTACGGGATGACGGAATCGTCTCCGGTGGTTTCTGGATCTCCGATGAGCCAGGATCGGCGCCCCTCCACCCTAGGCGTTCCTTTCCCCGGTACCGAGGTACGCATCGCCAATCCCGATAATTTGGCGGAAGATGCCGAGGATGTGGGGGAAATCTTGGTGCGCGGCCCGCAAGTTTTTGCTGGGTACCTGGGTGAAGCAGAGGAAACCGCGCAGGCGTTGTTCGGAGACTGGCTGCGCACCGGTGACTTGGGGCGCTGGGATGGGCCTTTCATCGTTATGGCAGATCGCGCGAAGGAGATGATTAATTCCTCCGGTTTCAATATTTATCCTTCCGAGGTGGAGGATGTCCTGCGAGAAATGCCAGAGATCCGCGACGTGGCAGTTGTGGGGATCCCCGCCGCGGAACGTGGCGAATCCGTGGTAGCAGCTCTCGTTTTAGAGCCGGGATCCACGGTTGATCTGGCGGCGGTGCGCCGCTGGGCCGAAGGCAAGCTTGCGCATTACGCTATGCCCTCGTCCATTGCTCTTTTTGATGCCCTTCCCACCTCCCAGTTAGGGAAGGTAATGCGCCGCTCGGTGCGCGAACAGCTGGATAATTTCGAACTGACGGCCGGGGTGTGGGTGAAAAAAGCCGGCGCAGTTGCCGGAAGCGCCACTGCGGCGGTAGGTGATATGACCCGTGAAACTTTCGAGCGTGTATTGGCCGGGTTGGAGGCCACCTATAATCTGACCGTCGATCAGATTCAAAGCTGGGCCTCCAGCGTCACGAAATCTGCTACGGAAAGTGGCGGTGCGGTACGCCAGTGGGTGGATAAGACTGCCCCCAGCCAGGAAACGATTGCCACTTTCGTGCGTTCTGCCGGGGCTACTTTAGAATCTTTTGCCACCTGGGTAGTACGGTCCAGCCACGACCTAGTTGCAGGTGCCACGCGATCCATGACACCTGCCGTAGGAGATAACGGAACCGGCCGCAATGACCAGACCAATCCTGAGGGAAGCACCGATGGTGCTACTCGCCCAGACATGGAGAACACCGCCGTATCACGAAATAGGGAAAACCCGGAGAACGCTGAGAGTTAGGCCCCTAGCATTGTGTCTCCGCGTGCGGCATCGTTTTCATAACGACGCCGCATAGCACGCTGACCTCCGGCGGTGCACAGCATTCACGCAGTTTTCCGCGTGTTGCTCCCTCAGGACTGAGGTTTCGAGAAATCCGGCGATTCTGATGCAACCGGAACATCCGGATCCTGGCGGAGATCTGCGATGGCCCGCTCGAAATCGTCAATGGAATCGTAATTTGAGTAGACCGATGCGAAGCGAAGGTACGCAACTAGGTCAAGGGCCTTGAGCGGTTCGAGAATAGCGAGGCCTATATCATGCGCATCAATCTGCGAGCTGCCCGAGGAGCGGACTTTTTCTTCCACCTGGGCGCCGAGCAATGCCAGTTGGTCTTCGGTAACCGGACGCCCCTGGCACGCCTTCCCCACCCCGTTAATAATTTTTTGACGTGAGAAAGGTTCGGTAGCACCCGAACGCTTGACGACCACAAGGCTAGCTGTTTCCAGCGTGGAAAAGCGCCGGTGGCAGTTCGGGCATTCACGACGACGGCGAATGGACAGGCCATCATCAGCGGTACGAGAATCAATCACCCGTGAATCAGGGTTGCGACAAAATGGGCAATGCACATTAATCATTCTAAATGGCTCAGCTATAATGCGCCAACCGCATAACTATGGTAGTCCCATAGGTATCACCCGTACCATCCGGGCGGTCTATGCCCAACCGGTACCTCATGACTAATAACCCGGAATCTCAAGCACCTGGCCGGGAACCAGATCATGAGAAACGAGCCCATTGAGATTGACAATATCCGCCACCCCGGTGGAAATATCCGGAACACCCGGGATGCTGGCGGCAATACTCGCCAAGGTATCCCCGCCTTGCACTGTTACGGTTGCCATTCCTGTTTCCAAGAAAGTGGTCCCTACGATCATGGCAAAACTGGCCAGGAGAAGAGTGACAGCAATGGTCAGCGCTACCCGTACACCCATCCGCACGATTCCATCCAACGAAGCTGAAGCGGCGCGCGAAGGTACCGACGCCTGAGCCGCGACCCGAGTAGCAGATGAGGCTTCCCCTCGAGTAGCTATATGACTAGCGGATCGGGCTGCCGCACCCGCCGCCGATCGCACAACCGACCGTGGCGCAACGACCACCGGGCGGCGCACCGCACCCAGAGCCGGAGTGTTCCAGCGCCGGCGTGCGCCAGCTACCCGTAGCGCGGTGACCGAAGCTCCCCCGCGAACATCCCCGTGGCGAACTTCTTCCCCGCACGGCTTACTGTGCACGGCCGCGGACTGCTCACCCACTACCCGCAGTTTCGGGTGCCGCCGGCTGGTGTGAGCACGGCTAGTTTCCCGCGTTATCTCCTGGTATGCGACACTCATTTTTCACTCCTCGAACATTCGTTCGCCGAACATCTGTATGTTAGACTAGTACGACAGCAAGGGTTTGTCTAGAACGTTCGTTCGATTCCGTGTGGTTCGGTTACGCTCCGAACCCCGCCGTCGTAGAACTATTCAAACCCGCCCTTACGACAAAAAATTCGGCACGAACGCTCGGGAGTGCATATGGATCATCCTCAGCTCACGGCTCGCCAGGCAGAGATACTGGACGTTGTGATTGACGGAATCGTCACCCACCGTGTCCCGCCAACGGTGCGGGAAATTGGTGAAGAAGTGGGTATGTCCTCCCCTTCTTCAGTGAAATACCAACTCGATGCACTTGAGGAAAAGGGCTATATCTCCCGCAATCCGCGCCGGCCGCGCATGATTGAGCTCACAGATGCCGGGCTCGCCCACGCACGCCGCTCCCGCGGTGATTCCGAGTGGGGAAGCGGGCTACTTCCGGTGGGCGAACCGGACCGAACCAGCTTAGAATCTGACCTCCCGGTAGATATTAGTGAAGCAATTAATGTGCCAGTTGTCGGGAAGATCGCGGCTGGCGCTCCGATTCTGGCTGAAGAGCTCATCGAAGATGTCTTCCCGTTACCGCGCCAATTGACGGGAACTGGTGAGCTTTTCACCCTGAAAGTCCAGGGCGAATCGATGATTGATGCCGCGATTTGCGATGGGGATTGGGTGGTGGTGCGCCGCCAACCCACCGCTGAAAACGGGGAAATCGTTGCCGCCATGATCGATGGCGAGGCCACGGTAAAAGTTCTCCAACGCCGCGATGGCCACGTTACGCTACTTCCTTGTAACCCCGCCTACTCCCCCATTCCCGCTGATGATAGCGAAGTACTCGGGCGCGTTGTTATGGTACTGCGCACCCTCTAGCCAACCCCGGTTTCGGGGAGCCACCGGAGCACCACGATTGGCAAACCCC
Source organism: Actinotignum schaalii (assembly GCF_028864145.1). Classification (GTDB taxonomy): domain Bacteria; phylum Actinomycetota; class Actinomycetes; order Actinomycetales; family Actinomycetaceae; genus Actinotignum; species Actinotignum schaalii_B. The sequence continues at coordinate 55,604 of NZ_JARBHJ010000002.1, forward strand.
GTACCGAGCGAGGGCGCGTCGTCGTACCATAAGCCCGCTGCCCGCTGCCCACCGCCCACTGCCCACTGCCCACTGCCCAAGCTGGGTTACCATCCAGCTAGGAACGCTACTTGACTTGAGCCGCGAGCCGCCCCAGGGCCGCACGCACCACGGCACCGTCGTCCGTTCCCCACATATGTGGAAGGGAGGCACGCAAGAACCCACCATAACGCGCGGTAACAAGCCGCGGATCTAGAATCGCCACCACACCCCGGTCACCCTCACTGCGGATGAGGCGCCCGGCCCCCTGCGCGAGCAATAGAGCAGCATGCGCCGCGGACACTTCCATGAAGCCGTTATATCCGCGCTCGTGAGCCCGGCGTGAACGCGCTTGCACCAGCGCATCATTGGGGCGCGGGAACGGAATCCGGTCAATGGTCACCAAGCGGCACGTCAAACCGGGAACATCCACACCCTGCCACAGCGAAAGCGTCCCAAAAAGCGAAGCGTGGGGATCCGCGGCGAAATCTTTGACGAGGGTGGGCAGCTGGTCTTCGCCCTGCGCCAAAATAGGTACATCGAGGTGATCGCGAGCGAAAGCCGCAGCCTCGTTTGCGGCCTTCCGGGAAGTGAAAAGGCACAGCGCCCCGCCCTCCGAAGCCTCGATCAATTCGACGAGTTCACGCAGAGTTTCCTCCCCGTACCCCTCCTTCCCCGGAACGGGCAGGTGGCGCGCAATATAGAGAATGCCCTGCTGATGGTAGGTGAATGGCGATCCGACGTCGATTCCCCGCCACGGTCCCTGGCTCGGATAAGAAAAACCGATCTGACGCGCGGCCAGCTCAAAACGCCCACCGATGGCGAGCGTTGCGGAAGTAAGGATCGCGGGGCGGGCCTCGAAAAGCGTATCCGCCAACGGCGCGGACACATCGAGAGGCGCCGCGCACAGACTCGAACGCCCCTCCAGATCGCGGGAAAGCCACACGACCAAAGCGCCGGCTGCCACCTCCTCACTCACCATGGCGCTTACCATATCGACGCAGGTAGAGAGCCGATGACGTACCACGGCTTTCGTCGCGGCATCTGATTCGGTACTGCCGGGCAAAGCTGCGACGTCGTTCTCCACCAGCTGCAATTCACGCAACAACAGCATGAGAGCGTCCTGCAGGGGCGCGGGAAGGCACGTGAGGCGCCCTTCCTCCAGTTCATCCATAATGGCGACGACGCCGTCACGGGCCCGTTCGATCCCCTCGGGCAAGATTTTTTCGCGGCGCAGCAAGCGCGCCAATCCCGAGATTTCGCCATGCGAGAGCGCAAACGTGAGTTGGCTCGTGACACGGTCGGCGAGATCATGAGCCTCGTCTACAACGAAAGCATCCACGTCCGGGAGTACCGGGGTGCCAGAGCTATGCACGCCCAGCATGGCGTGGTTCGTGATAACAATATCCGCCTCGGCGGCTTCGGTGCGCGCCCGCACCGGAAAACACACGTCACGCAGCGGGCACTTCACCCCCACACATTCGGGTTTACTCAAGGACACCTGGCGCCAGGCCCGCTCGGATACCCCGGGGACAAGGTCATCACGGTCCCCGGTTTCAGTTTCCGCGGCCCATTCACGCAAGCGCTTGACTTCTTCACCGGTTGCGCTCGCGCCATATTCTCCTTCGGCGCGGCTGACAAGCGCATCATCTTCGGGATAACCGCCGTGGACCTTGCGCAAACACACGTAGTTATTCCAGCCTTTGAGCAGGGCAATATGCGGTTCATGACCGGTTACCGCGCTGACGGCCCGCGCCACACGCGGCGCGTCCTGCCCCACGATTTGGCGCTGCAAAGCAAGGGTCGCGGTGGAGACGGCAGCACGCTGACCGGTCCGCACCGACCATTCCATGAGCGGCACCAGGTAACCAATAGATTTCCCAGTGCCTGTCCCGGCTTGAATCAGCACGTGGGAGGAGTCCTCCAGAGCGGTAGCGGTCTCCTCGACCATACGATTCTGCCCCTCGCGGACCGCTCCCCCGAGATCCGCGACCACCAGCTCGAGGATCTCGGTCAGTTCTTTCCTCATGCCCGCATCCTGCTGGACACCTCTGTTTGGACACCCCAGCGGGTGTCGATCTGCCCAGCAATATTGGCGCGCACCCGGGCGTGGATACGAGTGCCGGTTGGCAGATACTCGAGCTCGTCCAAAAGTTCGCCCTCTTCCAGAATCCGCGAGACGATATCTCCACGCTCGAAAGGAATAATGGCATCAATTTCAATATTGGGGTGGGGCAGTTCTTCTTCGATGCGCGCAAGCAACTCATCGATACCCACCCCGCTATGGGAAGAAACCGCAATAGCGGACGGGTAGCGTGAACGCAATGCGGTCAGATCTACCGGATCAGCAATATCGGCTTTGGAGAGCACAATAATCTCCGGGATATCACGGGCACCGGGCACATCCGCGAGCACGTCATGTACGGCGGTGACCTGGGCGACCGGATCCGCATTGGAGGCATCGACCACGTGGAGGAGGACATCCGCCCCGTCCACTTCCTCAAGGGTGGAGCGGAAAGCTTCGACCAACTGGGTGGGAAGATTACGCACAAATCCCACCGTATCTGAAAGCGTAAATTCGCGCCCTTCCGGGGTAATAGCTTTACGTACAGTCGGGTCAAGAGTGGCGAAGAGGGCATTTTCCACCAGAACATTCGCCCCGGTAAGCCGGTTGAGCAGCGAGGATTTCCCGGCGTTCGTGTAACCAACCACCACCACGGAGGGGATACCGGTACGGCGCCGTTCGGCACGCCGAGTGGAGCGGGCCGGTGCCATCTTTTTGATATCACGCCGGAGTTTTGCCATGCGTTGCCGGATGCGGCGTCGATCTAATTCCAGCTGAGTTTCACCTGGGCCGCGCGATCCGATTCCTGCACCACCGGCCACCTGCCCACCGGCCTGGCGTGACATCGATTCACCCCAACCGCGCAACCGCGGGAGGAGATATTCCAGCTGTGCGAGCTCGACCTGAGCTTTACCTTCCTTCGATTGGGCATGCCGCGCAAAAATGTCAAGGATGAGCGCGGTACGATCAATAACCTTAACGTTGACGATATCTTCGAGGGCACGCCGCTGAGAAGGCGCCAGCTCAGTATCAACAATGACGGTATCAGCTTCTTGAACCTCCACCATCGCGGCGAGTTCTCGGGCTTTTCCCGCCCCGAGGTAGGTAGCACGGTCGGGAAGCGCACGGCGCTGGATAACCCCGGCGAGTACCGTTGAGCCGGCCGTATCAGCTAGTGCCGCGAGTTCACGGAGGGATTCTTCGGCCCGGGGACGGTCATCAGCGAAAACTCCCACAAGGATGACTCGTTCCAGGCGAACCTGACGATATTCGACATCGATGCCTTGTTCGCGTTCGATACCGCGGGCTAGGCCTTCCACTTCCTGAAAGCCGATGTGGTCGCGGTGGATACTGTCCGTACTCGCTTGCCATACGGTATCAGCTTGGAGCACCGTGCCGCGGCGGGTAGAGATATCAACATCACCGACGTGGTGCTCGTGTTCATGTACTTCGTTGCTAATGGCCACGTTCTCCTTCGTATGGACTCTCATTTTCTCACGTTGTGCCGAAGTTTCCTACCGGTAACCTGGCACATATGCGTGTTCTGCGGCGCTTCTTGCGATTTTCTTCCTCTCCGCGGCTCGTTTAAGCTGGTGTTATGACTTCGCACTACTTTTCAGAGCATCCGGATACCGCGAGTAACATCCGCACCATGGAGGTAACGATCCGGGGGCGGGACTATTCCGTTAAGGTCGACGACGGCGTCTTTTCCGGCAACGGCCTCGATAAAGGAACCGCGGTACTCTTACGAAAAGTGCCCGAACCGGAGCTAGAACCAGGTGAAATCGCGGTGGACCTCGGGTGCGGCTGGGGGCCGATCACCTTGGCTTTGGCCGCTGAGACTCCTCGCGTTATCGGGGTGGATGTGAATGAGCGGGCTCGTGAATTGACCCGTGTCAACCTTGAAGCCAATGGCTTGCGTGGCGACGTACTTAGCCCCGACGAGGCCCTGGAGTGTTTGGGAGAGAAATCAATTCGGTTGCTCTGGTCGAATCCTCCTATTCGGATCGGGAAAACTGCCTTGCATGAGTTGCTTGCTACCTGGCTGGATCGCCTGGCTTCAGATGGCGAAGCCTACCTGGTTGTGCAGAAGAATTTGGGTGCGGATTCCCTTGCTGCCTGGATAGCGGGCGAGGGCTATCTGTGCGAGAAGATTGGATCCTCCAAGGGATTCCGGGTTCTGCATGTCCGCCGGTAGTTATGTACGTTGGCCACTAGTTGCGAAGAAGGCACCCCGGTAGTGACAAGGGCACTCCTTGCATTCCTCAGGCAAGATCCTCGAGGATTCTGGAGGCAAGCTGGACCGGGGTATCCGCATCGGCTTCCAGCCACGTTATACGCGGATCGGCGCGGAACCACGAGCGTTGCCTACGCGCAAGCTTCCGGGTGGCGATACGAATTTCTTCCGTCCCTTCGGCGAGGCTGAGGTTGCCGTCCAGGATTGCCATGGCCTGAGGATATCCGGTGGCCCGCGATGCGGTCGGGGCTTCCCGCAAGCCGCGGCGCAACAAGCCCGCTGTTTCTTCGAGGAGTCCTTCCCTCATCATCTCATCCACACGCGCGTTGATCGCGGCGTGAAGACCATTTATTTCGCGATGGATCGCGAAGATATGTACATCCTCATAGTGAGAGGTGTGGCGCGGAAAACGTGGGGTATAGGGTTTACCCGTTAGTCGAATAACTTCCAGAGCTCGAATAACCCGGCGTTCATTACGAGTATCGATGGTGGCATACGCCTCCGGATCACGTTCCTCCAGCTCCCGCAAGAGCCGAGGGTAATTACTGCGGGCTTCTTCCGTAATCACAGCACGTAGCGCGGGATCGGTACCGGGAAACTGCAATTCATCAAGAAGCGCAGATACGTAAAGCCCAGAGCCTCCCACCACCAAGGGGATTTTCCCCGCCGCGGTGATAGTCGCTAGATCCTGCCGAGCGTGCTTTTGGTAGGCCGCAACCGAAGCTTCTTCCGCGATATCCAGCTCATCGATTTGATGATGGTGAATTCCACGCCGCTGCGCGAGTGGAAGCTTAGCGGTACCGATATCCAAGCCGCGATACAGCTGCATAGCATCGGCGGAGATGATCTCCACCTTGGCCGACCCGCCCAAAAATTCTGCGAGTTCCAGCGATACGGATGTTTTTCCGCTTGCGGTGGGCCCCACGACTGCAATAATCACTCTGCCACCGTACCTTCGGCCGCGTAATCGTACCCGTCATCACCCGTTTCTTCCGCGGTGCCTTCGTCTAGGAGAAGCGCCCGGGCTTGACGCAGCGCCTGTGCGCATTGCTCGGCTGTGAAGCCACGCCGAGCGAGCATGGCGTACGTACGCTGGGCTAGCGTTTCCGGTTTCCCGGAGGCGCTACGCAACTTCTTCACGGCTAGCTGCACCGCGGAATCAAGTTCAGCATCGGGACTAATTTCCGCGAGCGTTTCTTCGATGAGATCCGCGGCTACGCCTTTGCGGCGCAACTCAGCTGCAATAGCACGCCGGGAAGCATTTTTATCACGCCGGCGAACCGCAGTGAGGACACGTGCAAACTTGGCATCGTCAATATAGCCGGCAACTTCAAATTCGTGGAGTACCCGTTCAGCTACTACCTCCGGTACCTGGCGGGTGTGGAGCGCCTGGCTGAGCTGATAACGGGAACGATCCATCATGCCGAGCTGGCGATAGACAATATCCCGGGCCCGGTGTAATTGTTCTTCTTCACTCAAGGACTCGAGATCACGCCCCTTCCGAACGCCACGCTGTGAGCGGGCGCCGCGACGCGCGTAGCTAGCAGCGCGCGATCGACCATCGCCTGTATCGGTATCCGAGTAGTGTGCCATCGCGATCACCTACTTAGAAACCAACCGTTTCCGCGGCTTTCTCGGTACTTTTCGCCGATGCGCCTTGCTTAGCGCCGCCAGATCCCGGAGTAGTGCCATCAGCTCCGGTTTTAGCTTCGGCTTCGCGAGTATTAGCTTCTTCCGGGTCCTCGCGCAGGCCGGCCTTGCGGAGAATTTTATCCTCAATTTCATCACGCAAATCCGGATTATCCATAAGGAATTGGCGGGCTTTTTCTTTGCCTTGACCCAATTGATCACTCTCATACGTGAACCAGGCGCCGGCTTTGCGAATAATATTCAACTCCACACCGACATCGAGAAGGCTTCCCTCCCGGGAAATTCCCTCACCGTAGATGAGGTCAAATTCTGCCTGCTTGAAAGGAGGAGCCATCTTGTTCTTGACGATCTTGACGCGGCAACGATTCCCCACCGGCTCGCTACCGTTTTTAAGAGTTTCAATGCGCCGCACGTCCATGCGAACGGAAGCATAGAACTTGAGCGCTTTTCCGCCGGTGGTGGTTTCCGGGTTACCGAACATCACGCCGATTTTTTCACGCAGCTGGTTAATGAAGATGGCGGTGGTTCCCGAGGCAGAGAGTGCACCGGTCATTTTCCGCAGCGCTTGGCTCATGAGGCGTGCCTGCAAGCCGACGTGGGAATCACCCATATCGCCTTCGATTTCCGCCTTGGGAACAAGGGCTGCCACGGAATCGATGACGATGATGTCAATCGCGCCGGAGCGGATGAGCATGTCGGCAATTTCCAAGCCCTGTTCTCCGGTATCCGGCTGGGAGACAATCAGCGAATCCGTATCAACGCCCAGAGCCCGCGCATAGATCGGATCAAGTGCGTGTTCTGCGTCGATAAACGCAGCGATGCCACCATTGCGCTGCGCACTGGCAACAGCATGGAGAGCAACCGTGGTTTTACCCGAAGATTCCGGGCCGTAAATTTCTACCACGCGCCCGCGCGGCAATCCGCCAATACCGAGGGCGATATCCAGAGCGATAGATCCGGTAGGAATGACTTCCACCCGGGGACGGACATGGTCCCCCAGCCGCATAACGGATCCCTTACCGAATTGCTTATCAATTTGCGCCAGAGCGGTATCAATTGCCTGTTTGCGATCATCCGCCATGGGGCGCCCAATCGTTTTGGTGCGGGCACTAGCTTTAGCTGCGGCCATATCCCATCCTTACTCACGTTTCCTACAGATCAGGCCTAGACGAGACACTCCCTCTCCGAGAGGCTCGAGATCACTGTATATCCGGCCTACGACATACTTAGACGCTGCGAAACTCTTGTGGATAACGCTGACGCCTGAGGATCTGTGGATCATTCTAGTACGAACGGTTGTTCGGTACCGCATTGAACAGGTGTGTCACCCACTGCATTCACACCTAGCTCGCGAATGCTTCACGCACATGCTTCTCTAGAAGGGGACGTGTGGGAGTAATCCCCGGCGTTCTTCACCCGTGTTACTCGCACCGCTACTCGTGGGCCGCGAAATCTTCCGGGCTGAGCCGATGGAGGTAGTGGTAGTAATCGGGGAATCCCATCGTATCGCACACGGCATCCCAGATGCGTTGCGGATCTTCCCCAGCTTCAAGGGCTTGGGCTGGGCTCCGATCTCCCAGTGCGGAAAGAACGAGATCTTGGGCTGCACTTCTCCCGCGCCCATGCGGGAAAGCACGATCAATATTGAGCCAGAATTCTGATTCACGCACAGGTACTTTGCATTCCTTTGTTGGTGTGGGGCCGTGGGTAGTGCGCCTGGTGAGAAGCGCTCAACACAGCATAACGGCGCGTATCAAGGGAAAACCAAAGCTATGAAACTAGCTCCGAGGGCCCCGCTTCGCGAGCGGTGCGCCACCTTGACCGCGCCGTTTGCGACGTGGTGTACAGGGATTACTTTGTAGTGGAAAATTCCCCACGCATGAGTTCTGCCGGGCTTTCCGGCACGCGCAGGTGAGCCGGGATGCGACCTTCAACCAGGTCAATCCGATCGGCAACCAAGCGCAGCACGTGACTCATGGGTACGTTAAGCGCCCGGCAAATCGAAGCGAGGAGTTCCGAAGAAGCTTCCTTCTGACCACGTTCAACTTCGGAGAGATATCCGAGAGATACACGTGCATCGGAGGAAACTTCCCGCAGGGTACGCCCTTGCCGTTGCCGGTAAGCCCGCAAAACCTCGCCAATCTCTTCGCGAAGGAGAGCGGGTTGGCGCTGTTCAGGACGCACTACGAAATCATTCTTCCGGGTTACGCCGGTACGGGTATCAATTGTCATCACTAACCTCAACGCCTACTTCCTGTTTTTATTCCCCACAGAGCGAAACATCTTCATCGCCTCCGGTGCCAGGCTCGTGGCACGAGGCCATCAAAAGGTTCCACAAATATTAAGCCAGGTGAATCTGAAGATTTACTGGGAGCGAACAGGAGTTAGTCAGGACACAGCTGACTCGGCGCCCTGATCGGTTGCGCCGTCGTGCAAAAACGCGTCAAGAAGTTCGACGGCGCCGCGCACCGCCCCGCTCCGTACGTCGCTACGCCCCCCGGCAATATGAAGTTCGCGCGCCACCTGCGCGCCTCCACGTGCGCTCACCGCGATCCACACAGTTCCCGCAGGGTGTCCATCATGCGGACCGGGCCCGGCCACCCCGGTGGTGGCCATGCCGATATCAGCTCCGGTGACGGCGCATACGCCCTGCGCCATCTGGAGCGCCACGTCCCGATCCACCGGCCCGTGACTGGCCAAACGCTCGCTGGATACTCCGAGAATGCTGGCTTTGAGGTCGGTCGCGTAGCTGACCACTCCCCCACGCAGCACCGCGGAAACCCCGGGAACGGTGACGAATTGCGCGGTGAGAAGCCCGCCGGTTAAAGATTCCGCGCAGGCGAGGCTGAGGCCACGCTTGCGTAAATCTGCCACGCAAGATTCGGTGAGTGTGGCCAAGCACGAGGCGTCATCTTGCTGCGCCGTCATCATGAGCGCGCACCCTGGCCACCGCCGCGCGCGATACGCACCGCATCACCGACATATCCGATCGCGGACCACACCGAAAGTACGAGGGCAACCCCGAGGGTTATCCATCCGAGCCACTGGAAAATATCTCCGCCCGGGTGCCCGAGCCACGCGATCCACGGCAGCATGAGGATACCGGCGCCGATGGACTGGGCAAACATCTTGAGTTTGCCGATCCATCCAGCTGCCATGACCTGTTTCGTCACCACGAGCATCCGCACCAAAGTAATGAAAATTTCACGGGCGATCATGAGGATGGTGACCCACCACCACAGCCGGTCATGAAGAGACAGCATAATGAGAGCTGCCGCTATAAGGCCCTTATCAGCGATCGAATCGGCAAGTTTCCCAAAGTTGGTGATAAGCCCACGCGAACGCGCTAGCTGCCCATCGAGGCGGTCAGTGAAAGCCGCAACGGCGAAAACTACCCACGCCCAAAAGCTACGAGTAGCGGTGGGCTCCCAGAATACCCAGATAAAAACTGGGATGAGGATAATACGGGCGACCGTCAAAGCATTAGCGATATTGAGGAGGGGCGGCTCGCTCGCCTCCGGAGCGTTCGTGTGAGACATGTCCCTACTTTACCGCCCCGTGAGCTGCCAGGCGTCCTCCCCGGATTCCCCGGCGGGGTCATCATCGTCGTACCAGGTGGGTGCGGTGTCCTCCGGGTCGTGTGCCAGTGGATCTTCGGCGTAGCGGTTCGTGGGCACGGTGCCGACTCCGGCGCCGTTCGCCCCGTTTGCGCCGTACGCGTCATGAGCGACATTCCCGCCGTCCGCACCGAACCCCGTTGCTGCGCCACTCGCTCCGGCAGGTGCGCCCGTTCCCGGCACACCGGCGCCAGCTCCGGACCCGCCATCACCTGTTTCGTCCTCGTAAATAGAGTCGCGTTCTCCGCGCAGCATGGCGAGAGCATCTTCCACCAGTTCCGGTGCCACCAGCACGTCGCGGGCCTTGGAGCCTTCGGAGGGCCCCACGATCTCGTATTGTTCGAGCAGGTCCATCATCCGCCCCGCCTTGGCGAAGCCAATGCGCAATTTGCGTTGCAGCATAGACGTAGATCCGAATTGGGTGGTGATCACGATTTCCGCGGCCTGGAGCAGAATATCAAGGTCTTCACCTATTTCTTCGCGCTGTTTCTTCTCGCGCCCGGCGGCCTCCACCGTTTCTTTGAAGTCTTCGCGATACTGGGGGCGCAGCTGCGTTTTCACATGCTCGACAACGCGCTCAATTTCCGCCTCGTCCACCCAGGCACCCTGGAGACGAATCGGCTGGGCACCTCCCGGCATGAAGAGAGCATCACCTTGCCCGATAAGCTTCTCCGCCCCACCTTGATCGAGGATGGTACGCGAATCAGCTAGCGACGAAGTCATAAAGGCTAGGCGGGAAGGAATATTCGCTTTAATAAGACCGGTGACCACATCCACGGAGGGACGCTGGGTGGCGAGCACCAGGTGAATGCCAGCGGCACGTGCCAGCTGGGTAATGCGCTGGATGGAGGATTCTACGTCGCGTGGGGCCACCATCATCATGTCAGCCAATTCGTCCACCACGACCAGCAGGTAGGGGTAGGGCTGGAGGGTACGGTGCGGATCATGCGCCTTAACGGTACCCGCCCGTATCGCCTCGTTGAAATCGGTGATGTTCTTGAAGCGGTAGGACTGCATATCGTCGTAGCGCGCATCCATCTCCTTGACCACCCATTCCAGCGCCTCGGCGGCCTTCTTCGGATTGGTGATAATCGGGGTGATGAGATGGGGAATGCCCGCGTAAATCGTCAGCTCCACACGCTTGGGATCCACGAGGATCATCCGCACTTCGTCCGGGGTGCAGCGCATAAGTACCGAAGTAATCATCGAGTTGATGAACGACGACTTACCCGCGCCGGTAGCGCCCGCCACCAGCAGGTGCGGCATTTTCGCCAAGTTGGTCACCACGAACTGCCCGCGCACGTTCTTCCCCACCGCCACGGTAAGGGGATGGTGGTCACGGCGCGCCACGTCGGATGCCAAAACGTCGCCTAGCTGCACCACTTCGCGGTCCGCATTGGGGATTTCGATACCGATCGCGGATTTACCGGGAATGGGGGAAAGAATACGCACATCGGCGCTCGCCACTGCGTAGGCGATATTTTTCGAGAGCTGGGTGATGCGCTCTACCTTGACACCCGGCCCCAGCTCCACTTCGTACTGGGTGACCGTCGGTCCGCGCGAAAAGCCTACTACCTGCGCATCCACCCCGAAATCAGTGAAGACTTGGGTAAGCGCAGCAACAACACGATCATTGGCTTCGGTGCGTTCGGGATGCACCGCCCCGCGTTTGAGCAGATCCGGGGAGGGAAGCTCATACAAAATACTCGGATCGAGGGCCAGTTGCTGAGTGCGGGTGAACGGTGCACCGGTATCGGGTGCGGGAAGATCAGGCACCGTAGCCTCCGCATCCTGGGTCTCAGCCACGCCGCCGGTTTTCTTGGTGCGCACCGTTTTTTTCGGCGACGGCGCCGCCCGGCCCGCAGCCCCGCTACCCGCCGTAGCCTGCGGCAGCACCGTGGTGGCGCCCTGGGCTTGCGCACCGTTCCCACCGTCTGCCCAGTCGGCCCCCGCCGCCCCGTCCGCACCATTTCCGCCGTTGCTGCCTGCGGGATCGGTAGCTGCGCCGTCGTTCTCAGAAGGAGTGCCGGAAAGTGCCGCGTCCAAGTAGCTACGCGCAGATTTCTTACCGCGCCGGGACGTGCGCCCGGCGCTCGGGAGCCGGGTGGTGTTCTCCGCCGCGTCAATGTCGTGGGGCGAATCGTAAGGCACCGACGCGGAGTGCCCGCGGTTGGCGATCTCATCCCCCGCTTCGGCACGGTGCTGCGCGCGCCGGTCCCGAATAGTCGCGGCGATATCCGCCATCGAAACGTCGGCGATATAGAACCCGGCCCACAGGATAATAATGACGAGGATGGGAACGGCTCCCCACGGGGAGAAAAGCATCTCGAGGACGCCCCCGCTGAGCCACCCGATCAGGCCGCCGGCGTTTTCTACGTCCGCGAAGTAGTCGGCTGGGCTACGCGGCTGTTTTACCACATGAATAATGCCGGCCAGGCACACCACGATAATCAACACGCCCAGCAGTACCCGCCGGTGTTCATTCCCGCGCGCCGGGACCACCAGCCTGATAGCGAGGGCCAAGAAGACGGCGGGAAGAAGAACGGAGAGCAGCCCGAAGATACCGGCGGTGGCGTGGTGAATAACCCCGCCAAGCACTCCGGAAATATTGAACCATTCGCGCAGTGCCACAATTACCGCGAGACCGAGGAACGTCGCCACGAGGGCGTTGCGCACGTTACCCGTCAGCTGCCGCCCCTCCGCCCGCTCCGTGGCAGCCCCGTTTGCGGGCGTGGCGGAGCGTCGGGACGGGCGGCGCGCGGGCGCCGTCGTCTCTTTCTCGGTTTTTTTGACACGTCGCTGAAACTTCACATCAAAAGCCTAGCCTTTGTGCAAAAAGTTGCCCCTCCCGGCGCGCCGCGTGCGAGGGGGACTACACTTCTACGACGGTCGGAATAATCATGGGCGAACGGCGCAGTTTGCGGGAAACCCAGCGCCCCACCACACGCCGCATGGCCTGCTGCATCCCGTAGCTATCCGAACCCTTCGCCACGGCTTCTTCCAGGGCACGCGTGACTTCCGGAGTAATGCTGTCAAAGACAGTTTCATCTTCAGCCATAGCGCGCGCCTGGAGGTGCGGGCCGGTAACGATACGCCGCGCATTGGTATCCACCACCGCGAAAATAGCAATAAAGCCTTCGTTGGAGAGAATCTGACGGTCCTTGAGTTCAGATTCGGTAATATCTCCGACCGAGGAGCCGTCTACATAAATATTCTGGAAAGGCACCGAGCCGACAAGGCGAACTTCGCCGTCGATCATATCGATAACCGAACCGTTTTCCGCCAGGATCACATTATCGGCAGGAACCCCGGTTTTCACCGCGACGCCAGCGTTCGCGACCTGGTGGCGCACCTCCCCGTGAATGGGCATGGCGTAGGCCGGCTGCAATATGTTGTAGCAGTAGAGCAATTCTCCCTGGGCAGCGTGCCCGGATACGTGCACCCGCGCATTGCCCTGGTGGATCACATTCGCGCCGAGCTTGATGAGCCCGTTAATCACCCGGAACACCGAATTTTCGTTTCCGGGAATGAGTGAGGAGGCCAGCAGCACCGTATCCCCGGGATTAATCGCCACCTTGGGATGGGAACGATTCGCAATGCGGGAAAGCACCGCCATGGGTTCACCCTGCGAGCCGGTCGACATGTAGATGCGGCGGTTTTCGGGCAGATCCTTCATATTCTTGAGATCGAGGACGGTGCCTTCTGGCACGTCCAAATACCCCAGGTCTTCGGCGATCTTCATATTGCGCACCATGGAGCGGCCCACGAAGGCGACCTTACGACCGTTATGAGCCGCGGCGTTGAGGACCTGCTGGACCCGGTGCACGTGCGAGGCAAAAGAGGCAACGACGATCTGCCCGGTGGCCCCACCGACCACCGAATCGATCACCGGCTGAATTTCCGACTCGGAATGCACAAAACCGGGGATTTCCGCGTTGGTGGAATCGCACATGAACAGGTCCACGCCTTCATCCCCGGCCGCAGCGAAAGCACGCAGGTCGGTGAGGCGCCCGTCCAGCGGGAGCTGGTCCATCTTGAAATCACCCGTGATGAGAATATTGCCCTCCGGGGTGCGGATGAACAGGGCCAGCGCATCCGGAATGGAATGGTTGACGGCAATGAACTCAAATTCCATGCCCGCGATGCTCATAGAATCCCCTTCGGCCACCACGGTGACATTCGGGGTGATGTGGTGCTCCTGGAGTTTCGCCTCCACGAAAGCAATGGTCAATTGGGAGCCGATCACCGGGATATCCGGGCGCATTTTCAGCAGGTAGGGCACCGCCCCGATATGGTCCTCATGCCCGTGGGTGAGCACGATGGCAGAAATATCCTCGAGGCGGTCTTCCAGGTAGTCAAGATTGGGGAGAATAAGATCAACACCGGGCTGGGCTTCTTCGGGGAACAGCACGCCACAATCAGCAACCACCAGTTTTCCCTGGTATTCAAGAACATTGCAATTGCGGCCAACTTCACCGAGCCCACCTAGGGGAACAATACGAACGGCGTTCCGCAGCGGTGGTACAGATTTCTTCACTTCATCACTCACCCCTGTATTCTCTCACGAAGCGGGGCGCTTCCATAGGTGCTTCGTGCCCGGGTGTAAAACTGGCGGCTAGGTACCCGTGAAGCCGCGGGCACCGCGTGCGTCACCGGGGCACACCGCGCCCGCACCAGCAGGGTTAGCTAGCTGGGGAGAAGCCCCTCGGCGCGCAGCGTTTCCGCCAATGCGGCGATTTGCGCCGCAGATGCCCCTACCAAGGGCAGACGCAGAGTAGCCGAGGGGATAATCCCGAGAAGTTTGAGTGCTTCTTTCGCCATAACGGCCCCCTGCCCGCTTCCCATAATCGCGGAAATAATTTGGCGTTGGGCGGCGGCTTCCCGGCGAGCGGCCGGCAGATCTCCGGCGTCGATCTGTTCCACCAGCGCCCGCAAGCGTGCTGCAATAACATGCCCGGCCACCGAAATCACCCCGGAGGCCCCGTGCGCGAGCCAGGCGAAATTGAGGGCATCGTCGCCCGAGTAATATTCCAAGCCGGTACGTGCCATTTTGACGAAACCTGCCGCCACGTCCCCGGTCGCATCTTTGACGGCGCGGATGCGAGGGTGCTCAGCCAGGCGCAGCAGCGTATCCAAGTCGAGCCGTACCCCCGTACGCCCCGGGATATCGTAAACCATCACGGGCAGATCCGTGGCTTCTGTCACGTTCACAATATGTTGGTAGACGCCTTCTTGGGAGGGCCGGTTGTAATACGGGGCGACGACGAGCAGCCCCTGCGCCCCACTTTTCTCGGCGCCGCGGGCAATGCGCACTGCGTGAGCGGTGTCATTGGAACCGGCACCGGCGATCACCATGGCGCGGTTACCCACCGCCGCGCACACTTCCCGCACCAGGACGTCTTTTTCCGGCTGGTGCGTGGTGGGAGATTCTCCGGTGGTGCCAGATAGGAGCAGGGAATCACAGCCCTGATCCACGAGGGTGGTGGCCAGCGCCACCGCGGCATCAACATCCAAGGATCCGTCGGCGTGGAAAGGTGTCACCATAGCGACGCTAACGGATCCGAAACTACGTGAAGGCAAAGTGTGCTCGTCCATGGGCTCAGCCTATCGTTCCCAGCTCATGTACCGCTCTAATCCCACCTGCACGCCCGGATGCTGGTCAATGCCGCGGATGGCCAAAAGCACCCCGGGCATAAAAGACTCACGGGTGAACGAGTCTTGGCGCAAAGTGAGCTGTTCCCCCGGATTTCCCAGCAGCACAGTTTCGTGGGCATTCAGGCCCCGGAGGCGGACCGCGTGCACCGGGATGCCGGCAATTTTCTCCCCGCGGGCGGGTGCAGGCCCGACGGTGGCATCGGGAGCCGGGGCGCATCCGGCTGCAGCCCGGGCCGCCGCGATTTTCTCCGCGGTGGCGCGCGCCGTTCCCGAGGGAGCATCAACTTTATCGGGATGGTGCATTTCCACCACTTCGACGGATTCGAAATACGGGGCGGCCATTTCCGCGAACATCATGGTGAGCACGGCACTCAACCCAAAATTCGGGGCAATAAGCACATGGCGCCCCGTCTCCTTGGCCACCGTCTCAATGCGCGCAATCTTTTCCGGGGTCCATCCCGTGGCCCCGACGACGGCATGACAGCCATTGGTCAGCAAAGCCCGCACGGTATCTTCCGTCGCGTCGGGAACGGTGAAATCAACTCCCACGGTGGCACCCGCCAGGGTCTGGGCGTTGATGGGATCGTCCTTGGTGATCCGGGCGGTCAAGTTCATATCGGGAGCATCGGTAACGGCGGTGCACACGGTGCTGCCCATCCGTCCCGCCGCGCCGATCACAGCTACGTTGATAGTCATACCGTCCATGCTACGTGGCCTGGATAGACTAGGTGCTATGAGTTTTGGATATGAGCACAGCTCGGAACGTTACGATGCCCACGGTGGGCGCGACTACCGGGGAGGCCGGGGCCCGCGCGGAGGCCGGGATCGCCAATTTGACCGTCGGGATAGGCGAGGCGGGGGGCCGCGGGAACGGCGTGAATTTGTGCGGGTCGAGGGAGACGACGTCGATCTTATCGATCGCCTGCACGAACTGGACGGACGTAACTACCCGGCCTACAAGTCCGTTATCGGTGATTATGACTACGGCATGTACACAGTCCATATTGATCGGGTGCAATCCGATCCTTACGCCCCACCGTCTTCGCTACGGGTGACGGCAGATCCGGCGAAGGTGGGGATTCCCGCTGACCTTCTCACCACCCCGGAACAGCGCCTGGCTGTTGCTGATTTCCTGGCCCGTACTTTTGCGGAACGCTCCCGTCATTCCCGCGATATTTCCATCGCGAAAGTGGGGCAAGAGATTTTGGAGCGTTCGAGCGCGACTGTTTTCGCCAACCACGTGGAACTACGTTTCCAATGTCATTTCCCGGCTCAGGGGCGCACCATCCTCGGGCACGCCATGGCGCAAACCGCAGATGAGTACCTTCCCGAGATTATCGAAGCCACGCTCAATTTCTCCTCCGAAGGGGAAGAATTCGCTGCTCACCGGGCCGCATTACGCAGGCACGTGGAAGCCTATGAGGATTATCTCGCTCTCCAGGCAGTTGTTCGGGAGCGCGGCTGGATTGGTTTTATTAACGACGGCGCGGTGCTGGTGCGCCGCTCAGGCATTTCCGATCTGCCGTTGACAGACGCCATCGCCTTCTCCAGCCCCGAGAGCTTACGTGAAAGCGTGCATCTTCCCCATGCCGGTGAGGTGACCGGCATGCCGATTATCCCGGGTATTACGGTGATCGTCGGCGGGGGCTACCACGGTAAATCCACGCTGCTTTCCGCTCTCGAGCGCAGCGTCTATCCACATATCCCCGGGGACGGCCGCGAGCTGGTGGCTCTGGATCCCAGCGCGATGAAGGTGCGTGCTGCCGATGGGCGCTGGGTGACCGGCGTGGATGTCTCCGCTTTCATCAATTCCCTGCCCGATGGCACCGACACCACCGATTTTTCTACCGAAAACGCCTCAGGTTCCACGTCGCAGGCCGCCGCTATTTCCGAGTCCATCGAAGCAGGTTCGCGGGTCTTGCTTATTGATGAGGACACCTCGGCTACTAATCTCATGATTCGTGATGAGCGGATGCGCGAGCTAGTTCCTGCCACTCAGGAACCTATTACACCTTTTGTGGATCGGGTAGCTGGTATGGCGCGTGCCGGTATCTCCACCATCATGGTTATGGGTGGCTCGGGCGATTATTTGGATGCCGCGGATCGGGTGCTCCTCATGGATCACTATGTGTGCCACGATGTCACGGAGCAGGCCCGCGCGGTGGCGGCAGCGCACCCGCGGGAACGCAATGATATTGCTGAGTTTACGCACCCGGCACCGCGCTATCCGCTCCCGCTCAAAGCCCACGGGGTGAAGGCGAAAACGAAATCGCGCGGGGTGGATCTTATTTCGCTAGACCGCGCGGATATTGATGTCAGTGATGTGCCCCAGATTGTGGATCCGGGCCAGACCGCCGCGATTGCCTGGGCAATTCGCTCCCTGACCGACCCCACCCGTGCCCTGTGCCTGCGCGGCAGATACACCGTTCCGGAAGGTATTGCTCGCCTGGAGGAGACCATTGCCACGCACGGTCTGGATGCCCTGGGGGCCGGCGAAAAACCGGCCTTCCTGACCCGGCCACGCGCGGTGGATATCGCCGCGGCGCTTAACCGTTACCGCACCCTCAAGGTGGTGCACGCACCAGTAGACGATCCCACCGCGGACGGAGCGGAGAATGCAGAGAACGCTCAAGGTCCCGTTGCCGCGGAGGCCGCGCCGTCGGTGGAAAGCGCCCCGTCCGCGCCTAGCCCGGAGGACGCCGAATAGCGAAAAACCGGCTAGCGAACCAGCGGAGCGTCCGCTAGTTCTCCGGTCCGACCGTTACACACGAGCGCTGGCCTGCCGCAATGCGGCGGGCCAGCTCGTTTATATCGGCGGCGCGCACGGCGCGGGCCCGGCGCAGGTGTTCCTCATGCGAAATGAGGCTGCCGCGCACCAGCTCGGAGGTACCGAGCCGGGTCATAGCGGTGCCCACCCGTTCGGCGTCGAACACAATATCGGCGCGCAGGCGTCGGAAAGCAGATTCCGTTTCTTCTTCGCTCACACCGTCGCGGGCGAGGCGATCCAATTCGGTCATCATGAGCTCGCGCACGGTACCCACATTATGCGGGGCACACCCGGCCGCCAGGCAGAACATCCCGCCTTCGCGGTAACTGATCGGGAAGGAATAGGTCGAGTAGGCCAGGGCGCGCCGCTCGCGGATTTCTTGGAAGAGCCGCGAGGACGTTCCTCCACCCAGAATCGCGTTGAGGGCGAGCAAGGTGGGCAGCTCCTCACTGGTCAAGCTCAACCCCGGCATTCCTACAATGACCGCCGCCTGCTCCACTTCTTTCGGAATATGCAGGTCGTGTGCCGCCTGGTAGGTAATGGGTGGGGCGATACGGCGCGGGTGCGCATCGCGCTCCGTGCTCAAATCCCAGCCCCCGTCACTCAGCGCGCGCACCGACAGCTCGCATAGTCTGTCGTGGTCGACGGCGCCCGCGGCAACCACCACCACTTCATCAGGATGGTAGACCCCGTGGTAGTGCTCGAGAAGCGCCTCGTGCTGCAAAGCCCGCACCGTCTGCGCCGTTCCCCCGACGGGGCGCGCCAGCGGGTGATCCCCGAAGACCAGCTGCGGGATTTTTTCCATGGCGGTATCGGTGGCATCGTCGGCGTACATGGCGAGTTCTTCGAGGATAACGCCGCGTTCCACCGCAAAATCTTCGGCGCTGAGGGTCGCGCCGGTGAGCATATCGGCGAGGATATCGATGGCCTGGGGCAGGTCCTCGTCAAAGATATGGCCGTGGTAGTGGGTGTATTGCTTCGAGGTGGCCGCGTTGAATCCCCCGCCCAGGTAATCCGTTTCTCGTGAAATATCGAGGGAGCTGCGCCGCTTCGTACCCTTGAACAGCAAATGTTCGAGGAAATGGGTGGATCCTTGAGTCTCCGCCACTTCGTCGCGAGACCCGGCCCCCACCCACATGCTGATGTAGGTGGAGTGAATATGGGGCAGGCGGTAGCTGAGGACACGGAGCCCACCGGGGAGGACGGTGCGGCGTAGGAGTGCGCCGTCGTCGTCAATATTAAGACTGGCGCCCGCGTTAAGCGGAAGGGGCAGTTCGCTATACAACATGGGAATACTTTCCTGGAGTTACGCAAACTCCCCGAACGTCCGGAAACATTCGGGGAGTTCACTCTACCTAGCGCCCGTAGGCGCGGGTTTTAGTCTTCGTCCGTGTGAACGGTGCGACGACGCCGCCGCGAGCCGCGACTTCCACGCGAACCGCGGCTCGAGCTGGAGTCAGCATCGGAGTCATCTGCCGAAGGAGCGCTGGGCGCCGAGGACTCGCTGCGCCGGCGTGAACGGGAACGTGCCCGGTTCTGCCGCGGGGCGCTCTCCTCCGCTTCGCCGTGATCACCGTTATCGCCCTGATCGGAGCTTTCCGCTTCGGCGTTCGCTTCGCCTTCCGGAACCACCGCTTCCAGGGAGATCTTGCCGCGGTCATCGATTTCACCGATTTCGACCTCAACCTTGTCGCCCACGTTGAGGACATCTTCCACGTTTTCCACGCGCTTGCCACCCACGAGGCGGCGAATCTGGGAGATGTGGAGGAGGCCGTCGCGGCCCGGGGTGAGGGAGATGAACGCACCGAAGGTGGTGGTCTTAACCACGGTACCCACGTAGCGTTCGCCCACTTCGGGAAGCTGCGGGTTGGCAATGGAATTGACGGTGTCACGGGCAGCTTCCGCGGAAACACCGTCGGAGGCGCCGATGAAGACGGTGCCGTCGTCTTCGATGGTGATTTCCGCGCCGGTATCTTCCTGGATCTGGTTGATCATCTTGCCCTTGGGGCCGATGACTTCACCGATCTTATCTACCGGGATCTTCACGGTGAGGATACGGGGGGCGGTGGGAGCCATCTCATCGGGGCCATCAATGGCCTGGTTCATGAGATCGAGGATGGCCAGGCGGGCGTCACGGGCTTGGGACAGCGCCGCGGAAAGGACTTCCGCAGGGATGCCATCCAGCTTGGTGTCCAGTTGCAGCGCGGTCACGTAGTCACGAGTACCGGCCACCTTGAAGTCCATATCGCCCAGGGCGTCTTCCGCACCGAGAATATCGGTCAGGGTCACGTACTTGGTTTCCCCGTCGATCTGGGCGGAGATGAGCCCCATGGCAATGCCGGCAACCGGGGCCTTGAGCGGCACACCCGCGTTGAGCAGGGACATGGTCGAGGCACACACCGAACCCATGGAGGAGGAGCCATTCGAGCCCATCGTCTCAGAAACTTGGCGGATGGCGTAGGGGAATTCTTCCCGGCTGGGCAGCTGGGATTCCAGTGCCATTTCTGCCAGGTGTCCGTGCCCGATTTCGCGGCGCTTGGGGCTGCCCACGCGCCCGGTTTCCCCGGTGCAATAAGGAGGGAAGTTGTAGTGGTGGATGTAACGCTTGTGGGTAATCGGGGAAAGATTATCCAGCGGCTGTTCCATCTTGAGCATATTGAGGGTGGTCACCCCGAGGATCTGCGTTTCACCACGCTGGAAGATCGCCGAGCCGTGCACGCGCGGCAGCACGCCGGCCTGCGCGGAAATCGAACGAATATCGGTGGGGCGGCGCCCGTCCATACGCACGTTTTCGGTGAGGACGTGGCGGCGCATGACTTCCTTGAAGTGGTCATTGACCGCGGCGGCGAGCCCGGGGCCGTCTTCTTCCAGATTGAACTGGGCATCGGCGGGCACCGTCAGTTCGGAAACGATCTGATCGGTGAGGTCATTGAGAGCGGTATCACGCTCCACCTTGTCCACAATTCCGAGGATGGTGTTGAAACGATCCCCGAGAGCGTTCCCGACGGCCTCAAATTGGGCATCGGTGTAATTCGGGAAGAAGGGGTAGTCCGCGGTGGGCTTCCCGCATTCGTTGATGAGGCTGAGCTGCGCTTCGCAGAGGGTGCGAATAACGCCCTTGGCGGCTTCCAGGCCCTGGGTAATAACTTCTTCGGTGGGGGCAATGCCACCGGCGGCCACGTTCGCTTCCGTTTGTTCGGGAGCTTGGGCCTCCACCATGGTGATGGCGACGTCGTCCCCAACAATGCGCCCGGCAATATCCATGGAGAAGGTGGCGCGCGCCATTTCCGACCAGCGCGGGAAGGCGATCCACTGCCCGTCCACGAGGGACACGCGGGTGCCGCCGACCGGCCCGGCGAAAGGCAGATCCGTCAGCGAGGTGGACAGGGAGGCGGCGTTGATCGCGAGAACGTCGTAGGCATCATCCGGGTGGATGGAGAGCACGGTTTCCACGATCTGCACTTCGTTACGCATGCCCTTGGTGAAGAGCGGGCGCAGCGGGCGGTCGATGAGGCGGGCGGCCAGAATGGCGTCCGTACCGGGCCGGCCTTCGCGGCGGAAGAACGAGCCGGGAATTTTACCGGCCGCGTAGGAGCGTTCTTCCACGTCCACCGTCAGCGGGAAGAAATCGAAGTGTTCCTTCGGGCTTTTCGAGGCGGTGGTGGCGGAGAAAACGGTGGTTTCCCCGTCCAGGTAGGCCAGGGCAGCGCCGTTGGCCTGTTGGGCCAGCAGCCCGGTTTCAAAACGAATGGTACGTGTTCCAAAGGAACCGTTATCAACAACGGCTTCCACACTATGAATATTGGGACCCTCCACGGGACCTCCTTTTATTTCGGCCGCGAGGCGGCCATCAGTGGTAATTCACGAAAACGGGCCCTAGCGTTCCCGCCTTCGTCAACCATCACCGAAGACCACGTTCGCGGTACTCCACATATTGGGGTGCGCAGGCGCGCCACACCCTGTCTATCGTAGTGCCCGAGCAAGCAGCTGAGCACCGCGCGCGGTTCACTTGCGGCGATGCTGAGCAGCTTCTCACGCCTGCGGGCATACGGAAAGCGGCCCGGGATGAAACCCGAGCCGCTTTAAGTACTTATCGACGCAAGCCGAGACGTGCGATCAGCGACCGGTACCGCTCGATATCTTCCTCAGCGAGGTAGCTGAGAAGGCGGCGGCGCTGGCCGATAAGAAGCATAAGACCACGACGCGAATGGTGGTCGTGAATGTGCGAGCGGAAGTGCTCCGTCAGCTGCGAAATACGAGCCGAGAGCAGAGCCACCTGCACTTCGGGGGAACCGGTATCGCCCTCGTGCGTGGCGTATTCGGCAATGATCTTCTGCTTTTCTTCAGGCTTGAGGGCCATGCGATTCTCCTTAGTTTCCGTTGCACGGAGCTCCGGGGCATGTTCTCCCAGGCATGACGCTACCGTGGCCGATGTAAACGGCCTGAAAATTCTAGCACACGGCGACGACGCCCCGCACTGGCGTATCCGCCAGTGCGGGTGTGGCCTTCCCCGCTTTCTCTTGGCCGGTAGATGGCAGGTAGCTAGGAGCGATCGACGAAACCGCTGATCACCATATTGACAAGGGAGACCACAATCCCGCCGAAGAGCGCGGCCCAGAAGCTGCCCACAACCAGGTGCACCGCCAAGCCTTGGGAGGCCCAGGCGGTGAGCGAGATCATCGCCGCGTTGACCACGAGGGAGAAGAGCCCGAGGGTGAGGATATAGAGCGGGAAGGAAAGGAATTTCAGGATCGGGCGGATAACCGCGTTAAGGATGGCAAGAATGAGGCCGGCCACCACGAACCATCCAATGAGACGGAGGGTATCGGGGGCCTCCCCCACCATTGCCAGACCGGGGATCAAGAGCGTGGCCACCCACAGCGCAAGAGCATTGATGGCGACGCGAAGAGCGAATGTACTCATGCACCTACCCTAGCGAATGCTGCACGCCGTTTCCCGACCGTGCTGATGATGCGGCCGGTCATGAGGCCTGCACTGACCCGGGTGGGACACGTCCGGCAGGCGGAACACCCAGTCGGTCTGCGGTTTCTAAAACGTCCAGGTCGATCCTTGCCAGCAATTCATCAACCGAACCGAATGTGAGCATGGGGCGGATGCGGGAGACGAAATCGATACTGATGGGTTCTCCGTAGAGGTTGAGATCGCTACGCCCGAGTACGTGGGCTTCCACGGTGCGTTCCCGACCATCGAATTGAGGATTGGTGCCCACCGAGATGGCTGCCGGCAGGTATTCTTCGGCGGTACCACCTGGAATATGGCGCACCAGCCACCCGGCGTACACGCCATCCGCGGGAACTTCGCCCAAATCATCCCCGCTGAGATTGGCGGTGGGGAACCCCAATTCACGCCCGCGCCGTGCCCCGTGTACCACGGTGCCGTGAATACGGTGCGGGCGCCCCAGGATCTGCGCTGCGCTAGCGACATCACCGGTAGCAAGCGCGGCGCGCACCCGGGTAGAGGACCACCGTTCCCCCGCGGCGTCACAGCGGTCTCCTACGATTTCCACACCGAAACCCAGCTCGGTACCGAGGCGGCGCAGCACCGCCTCATCCCCGGTATTCCCCGCCCCGAAACGGGCATCGTGCCCAACCACCACGAAGCTGGCCCGGAGTTGGCCCACAAGCTGATCCCGCACAAATTCCGCGGCGGTGGCGCGGGCGTAGGCCGCGTCGTAATGCTGGAGATAGAGCGCATCCACTCCCAGCGTTTCAATGCGGTTAATACGATCTTGCAGGCTCATAACGAGGCGAATATGCGCCTCGGGGCGGTGGACGGTGGCCGGATGGGGATCAAACGTGAGAACAATAACGGGCCAACCGAGTTCCCGGCCAATATCAACCGCGCGGGTGAGAACGGCGCGGTGCCCACGGTGGACGCCGTCGTATACCCCGAAGGTCACCACGCTCCGGTCAAAATCCGGCGAAATATCTAAGGGAGATGTCCAAATCTGCACGTTCTCCAGGGTAGCTTATCCCCACCGTATCCCACGTGCGCAAAAACCAAAATTTTTTGCGCACGCGGGCTTGACATTTTTCCGTCATGGCGCAGGGCCGTTCTTGCCCCGTATACCCCAAAATCCCGGTGATTTTCCAGATAAACTGGTACGCGAAGAAAGCGTGCGCAGCGTCGGGCAGCCAGGTTACGGTGCCCCGGGCCTGCGCGCAGAACAGCTGTGGCGATGGGAGGCACCAATGGCACGATTTGTGAGCGCCGGTGAAGCGCTTGTGGACATTATTATCCGTGAGGGAGAGACCGGACCGGGCACTGAGGTCGTGGGCGGTTCACTTCTTAATGTGGCATCCGGTGTCTCCCGACTCGGCCAACACGTGGAGCTCGCTACCTGGTTCGGACGTGATGAGCGCGGGGAACGAATCGCTTCGCAGGCAGCCGCCATGGGTGTGGAGATTGTCCCCGGGTCCGACGGCGCCAGTCGCACCACCACCGCGAGCGCTTTCCTCGACGCGGAGGGCCGGGCACGTTATGAGTTCGACGTCGAATCGGACCTCCCCGAGATTCCGGACCCGGATACGGTGGGGCACCTGCACTGTGGTTCGTACTCTGCGGTGGTGGGTGCCTCGAGCAAGAAGATTTTGCGCGCCGTCAAGCGCCAGGCCCTCACCGGCACCGTTTCTTATGATCCGAATGCCCGCCCGGATCTGATGGGTTCTCCCGAAAAGGTGCGGGAGAGCATTGAGGAACTGGTGGCACTGTGCGATGTGGTCAAGGCGTCTGATGAGGACCTCGAATGGCTCTACCCCGGTGAGCCGGTGGAGCGGATTATGCGCCGGTGGGTTACCTCCGGGCCTGGCATGGTGGTGGTCACCCGCGGGCCGTGGGGTGCTTATGTCAAGCTAGCCGGGGAGCGCGATATGCTCGTCGTCGATCCGCTCAATGTGGAGCTGGGAGACACCGTGGGTGCCGGCGATTCTTTTATGGCCGGGATGCTGGCCGGGCTTATGGAGGCTGGGCTTCTCGGGTCGGTGGAAGCCAAGCAGCGGCTGCGCGCCGCCCATTTCTCCGACGTGCGCCCCGCACTGCACCAGGCGGTTATTACGGCGGGGCTGACCGTCAGCCACGACGGTGCCTACTCCCCCACTCCCGCGGAGGTGGACACCGTCCGTACCGGCGATCCGGCGCTACGTTAAAAATAAGCGTTAAAAATGCACCCCTACTCAGTAGATACGAGTACGGGTAGCAATCGAAAACGGTGGCGCCTACCGCAGGAAAGTATCCTGAACGGCAGGCGCCACCGTTATCCGCCCGACTGTTAAATCACAGTCGTTTAATAGTTATTTGGCGGTTATTCTACGGTCACTTTGCAGCGTTGATCCAGCTGAGGGGCAACTTCGTGAAGTACAGCCCCTGCATCTCACGTTCCCAGAGCAAACCCAGGTCACCATCCGGCATAATCGCCATGCACTGGTAAACATAATGCGCCGGATTGAAGGTACGTGAGGCGATCCAGCTTCGGCCCCCGTCTTCCGACAGGCGCAGCACGCCCCGCCCTCGGTAGGGGCGCAGCTGAGCAGCGTTCGCAAAGACCACCCGCTCGGGGCAATCTGCGGTCGGCCACATCACAGCATTGGGCTGGCAGAAGATCTCGGGGATAGCGTCGATGAAATAGACGTCACCCCAGGTTTCCCCGCCGTCCTCACTGATGCTTGCCGCGATCTTCCCACTCGGATGCTGGTTGCGCATGAGCATGAGCACGGATCCATCAGCTCTTTCAATGAGAGTGGACTCGTGCGTTGCGGCTTTTTCGGTATCCAGCGTACGGCCCTCGATCTGGCGACCTTCGAAGATACGGCCATCATTGGGGGATTTTCCACGCTTCCAAGTTTCCCCGCCATCGTCCGAATAGACGACCGCAGCGGAGAAGTACGTGGTGTGCACACCGTTGAAGTAAATCGGCATCACGAGCCGCCCGCGGTGTTTCTTACCTTCTAACTGGATTCCATTTCCCGGGGAGGTACCGCAGAAGGACATCCACTCTTCTTTCACCTCGTGGCTGAGGTTACGGGGCGCCGACCACGTGGCGCCGTCGTCGTCGGAATAAATCATCTGGAGGTAGCAGGTGCGCTTCGTCAGCAAGGTCTGGTGCGGGTCTTCGCCGTCGGCAAGGAAAACGTTTCCTCCCGGCGTCTCCGCACCGTCACGTAGCACCGTCACGTCGCCGCGGCTGGAAATACGGTAGGGCGCCGCCTGACCTTCGACGTCGATAACGCTGCCGTCGGGGAGCCAGGTAAAGCTCGCCCCGTTTCCATCGTGGAGGATGAAATTCCCGTCCTTATCGAGGCCGATTCCGGCTTCCGCGTTTGGCTGCCCCATCCCGCCGGGAAAATGATCGATGAGCACAATGAGGCGTCCGGTATTTTTATCCTGAACCACGCAGGAATCAATCACGGAAGCACCGCTCGCCCCGTGTCCCGGATAGGTCAGCACCGTCTGGAGGTCTTCCCAGGTTTCTCCGCTATCGAAGGAACGCCGGATCGTGAAGTTAATAGAATTCGGCGAATCATTAGCAATCGTTTCGCGTTGATCAGCACCCGCGACGACGACGCCCGATTGCAAGGTGATAAGCGAGGGGATCCGGTAACTTACCGAGTTGTGAAATCCGGCATCGAAAAGACACTGAGTTTCCAGCGGCGGAACAGAAGAAAGCTTCTTAATCTGCGCATCGTTGAGGATCGTGGAATACACGGCGGCATTACGCACCTCGCCGAAGAGGCGCGAGCCAGCTGTGTCCTGCCCGATGACTATCTCATCGCAAGCCGAAACCGCATCAAAGAAGGCTTGACCTGGCAGGTGGGCCTCCATGAAGCCATCCACGTAAATCTGAACGGCGCCGTGCCCCACGCGCAGCACAACATCGTGCCACCTGCCCTCATCCCAGTGGCCTTCGGCGAGGAAGGTGCGCCATTCGCCCCGCTGACCGAGCACCCGATATTCGATACCGCGTTCGGTCACCGATACATTCAGTTGCTCAACACCGTTACCGGCCGCCGCGAGCATCGTTCCGTGCTGCCCCGGCCCGCGCACCCGGTAGCGCAAAAACACGCTGCCCGAGCGTAGCTCCGCCACATCTGCCACGTCATAGTCGGACAGGTGGGAGGCAGCGAACTCAATCAGGGGTTCGGGGGCCGCACTGAGGGCCAGAATATCGCCACTGCTCAGAACATGGTCATAGCTTTCTAGTCCGCGAATATCGGTTCCCGCGGCGCACACGCTCTCGAGGGAGCTTGATCCCGGCACCGCTGCCGGAGAAAGATCCGCGGTTGTGGAGAAGCACTGGTATCCATCCAGGTAGATTTTCGAACCGGCGGAGCTGGAGGTAATTGCCACGGTATGCCAGGTGCGGTCACTCACCGTTGCGGTATCCTCCATATCCAGGGCAAATTCCATCGTCTCATTTGATCCGGCCAGGAATAAGCTCCCCGCCTTGATTGAGAGCACCCAACCCTTTTCTGCTCCGCGAACAGCGACGAGATCGCCATCCATCCCGGCGCGGAACTGGAACATCCAGCTCACACCAACCGTCGCCTTATCCATGTTGTTTCCTTCCTTTCGCATCATTGCGGCACTGCCGTGTACCTGGTGCGCGTTGATTATTTTCATTTCGTTATGTGGCGTTATTTGATGAGTTGGGCAGGGTAATCGAGCAGCCAGGCCCGCGGAACTTCCGTGTAGTAGAGGCCCTGCCATTCACGTTCCCACAGCAACCCGATATTCCCGTTGGGTAGCTCCACCATGGCCTGGTAGACGTACCGCCCTGCCTGGAAGGTTCGCGAATTCTTCCAAGTCCGGCCACCATCATTGGAGTAGCGCAGCACGCCTTGGCCGCGGAAGGGCAAGCGGGCCGAAGCATTAGCGAAGAGCACCTCGTTTGTATGCCCAGCCAGGTTCTTCGCTGCCGGCAAGCTGAAAATATCGGGGGTGTTCTTATCAAATTCGGGAGCGCTCCATGTTGCCCCGCCGTCCGTGGAACGCGCCACCGCGATACGCCCGCCCGGATTGGAATTTCGCATATACATAGTCAGTTCGTTCTCACCGGTTTGCACCACGGCGGATTCATGTAGGGAGGCCCTCCCCTGGCGCACCGTCTGGGAGTTGATCGCCTCGCCGTTGAAGACCCGCGCATCATTCGGGGAAGTGGAGCGCTGCCAGGTGGCGCCGTCGTCGTCAGAATAAACAACCGCACTGGAATACACCGTTGCTACCGCGTTCGAATAGTAGATCGGAACAACTAAGCGCCCATCGTGTTCGCCGCCGTGGATCTGCATAGCCGATCCGGGGCTGGTGCCAATGAATTTCATCCAGTCTTCTTTGACCTGGTTGTTGAGGTGCCGCGGTGCGCTCCAGGTGACGCCGTCATCTTCCGAGTGCATTTCCACCAGGTACGCGGTGGGCTGCATGTATAAACCGTTAGGGACCTTGTGCGAAAGCGGATCGTACACATTATTGATGCGTTCACCCTTGAGGGTGACGGTGCCATCCTCCGCCACCGCGTAATCAGTGGGTCCGCCCTGAGCATCCGTGACTGCGCCGTTCTTGAGGGCAAAAGTGATACCGGCGGCGCTGTTCAACGCGAGGGAACCATCCGGGTTCATTCCGGTTCCCACATGATTATTCGGTTGGCCCACCCCGCCCGGATAAAGATCGACAAGCAGCGTGATCCTTCCGGTTTTTTCGTTTTGCACCATCGAAGAATCGATAACCGAGGCCGCTTGCTTCCCGCTTCCGGGAAGATTCACCAGCGTGCGCAGCGGCGACCAGGTTTTCCCGTTATCCGTTGAGCGGCGCAGCACGAGGTTAATATCATTCGGGCTGTCATAAGCATTGGGCACGCGCTGATCGGCGGTAGCGAGCAACGTTCCCTGGCGCGTGCGCAATAACGCGGGAATCCGGTAGCTTGCCGCACCCTCATACCCGCTATCGAAAAGGGCGAATTCCCCGGGATTGCTATACCCGCTCAGAGTCTTGACTTCAGCATCGTTGAGAGCTCCGTCAAAGACGCGCAGGCGGGCATGTTCCAGCACCACCTTGTTGATCGTATTTAAAGAATGTGCGGGGAGATTCTTGCGTCCGATGAGTGTTCCGTTGGCGTAAACCTTACTTGCGTCACCATCAACGACGACGGCGACACTTGTCTGCGAGGACTGGGTCCACGTACCCGGAATCGAAATCCGCCCTCCCCCTTGGGCCAGGCTGAGAGCATCATCGTGCACCGAAAGTTCCTGAACGGAGGTGTCGCCACGGCGCAGGGCTGCGCTTGCGCTCGTCTGCGGGTCAATATCGTAAAAGTAGGTGATTTTTCCTTTACCCGCGGCAGTTCGCACCGCTTCCGGCACCTCCGCGCGGGAATCGGCCACCGTCAGGATCGGTTCAGGTGCGGGGGAAAGCTGCGCCACATCGGAGGGCGTCACGGGAGTGTCGAAGACCTGAACCCGGCTCACCGTTCCCGCGAATCCCCACTGTTTCCCGTGGGAGTCATAGTTCGCCCCGAGACGCAGCGAATCCAGGCCGTCCACATCATCGAAGAAACTCGCTGACGTGGTGGAGAACACCTGCTGTCCGTCCAGGTAGAGGGCGGTATTCTCCCCCGTCACGTTCACAACTGCCGTATGTTCACGCCCATCATTGACCGGGCCGGCATCTTCAGCATCGGCTTTAGCCAACCACCCTTTCCCAGATTCAGGCTCATTGCGGACTTCCCAGTAGAGATGCCCGTGCCTCAGAGCGAGGGTGAGATTCGTGGAATCCTCCGCAGAATTCGATGCACTGAGGAGAGCCGCCGAACCAGAATCCTGGGTTGTGGAGAACGTTACCACCACCACACCCTCAGTGAGATTTTTCACTTTTCTAATATTTGCGCCGAGATCCTGGCCGGGACCGCCCTCAGCTTGTTCATAACGATTGTCAATATCAATAACGGCGCCAGAAACCGCCCCCTCAGTGTCAGCCAAGGCATCCGGAACTATGGCGGCGAGCCCACCCGCAACAACGAGGGCGCCGGCAACACCGAGGCTCTGAATTTTTTCTCGTATACGGACCATAAGGTCTCCTTCTCCCTCCACCACGTCATGGCGGGAATCCCGCAATATAGCGGGTTTATCGTATTTATTTTCCCCTTGGCAAAGAGAACGCAAACGCGGGGACGCTGTGACTGATTCACCAATTGTCAGACAGGTTAGCAATGTCATTTCACTTTGCACAAGCATGGCAGTGAGTCATTTCTTAACCATCGCTTGCGCAGCTCAAAGCATGAGCGTAGTTTATTCCCGTTGTCAGACAATTGAAGTTCAGCAACTATTTTTCAATGAGGAAATACCTAGGAAGGGCATCGATATGAGTGAGCCTCATTCCCAAACAACATCCCGACCAAAGCGCTGGTATCAGTATCTTTCGCGTGAGGATTGGAAAGCTTTTTTCGCCGCTTGGCTGGGCGTACTTCTGGATGGCTACGATTTCGTGCTCATCGCTTTTGCTCTTCCCGCCATCAAAGAAACATTTGACCTTACCCTGGTCCAAAGCGCTTCGCTCATTTCCGCGGCCTTTATTAGCCGGTGGCTCGGCGGCTTGGTTCTCGGCGCTATTGGCGACCGTTACGGCCGCAAGCCCGCAATGATCCTCTCTATCTTCATGTTTGCTTTCGGATCCATTGCGTGTGCGCTCGCCCCGAATTTCTGGATTCTCTTTGTTTTGCGCCTCATTATCGGCTTTGCCATGGCCGGTGAATACTCAGCATCAGCTGCCTATGTCATCGAATCCTGGCCGCGCCATATGCGTAATAAAGCTTCCGGATTCCTCCTGTCCGGCTATGCGTTCGGGGTTATTGCTGCGGCTCAGGTCGATAAATACTTCGTCACCTGGGTGGATTCTATCCATCCCGGCTGGGGCTGGCGCGCCCTCTTCCTCACGGGCGTGGTGCCCATCGCCATCGCGATTTACATGCGCAAAACCCTCCCCGAAGCGAACGACTGGGAAGAAGCAAAGAACAAGGGACACGTTGAAAAGAACGATATGCTCTCCGTTCTCTTCGGTGGCAAGCTCAAGTTCGTCAATTACGCCGCGGTGATTATTGCCTCCGTTGCGCTGCTTCTTATCTTCACCCAAAGCGTTTCCGGCGGTGTCGTCATCACCGCGCTGGGACTCGTCTGCGCGGTAATTTTCATTTACTTCATTATCCAGTTCGACCCGAACCGCTGGGTTATTGGCATCACCATTATGGTGACGATTTTTGCTTCCTTCATGTACACCTGGCCGATTCAGGGTCTGCTGCCGACCTACCTCCAGGGTGTGGGTATGGATCAGCAACTGGTTGCGAATGTGGTGTCCTTCGCTGGGCTCGGTAATGCATGCGGCTACATCATCGCGGGCTTCGCCGGTGACCGCTTCGGAATGCGACGCTGGTACGTTATTTCACTGCTACTTTCCCAAGCAATTGTCTTCCCGCTCTTCATGCAGGGTGGCGAATACGTGGTGCTGGTCGCAGCCTTGCTCTTCTTCCAGCAGATGTTCGGACAGGGTATTTCCGGTCTGCTCCCCAAGTGGGTATCCAGCTACTTCCCGGTGGACAAGCGCGCTGCCGGCCTTGGTTTTAGCTACAACGTCGGTGCTCTAGGCGGCGCGGTTGGCCCGGTTCTCGGCGCCGCGGTTGCGGCCAAGGTGTCCCTCGGTATGGCGCTCGCTATTCTTTCCGTCGGTTTCGCCGCCATCGTCATGATCTCTATTGGCGC
The DNA here is from genome assembly GCF_028864145.1 of Actinotignum schaalii. GTDB lineage: Bacteria > Actinomycetota > Actinomycetes > Actinomycetales > Actinomycetaceae > Actinotignum > Actinotignum schaalii_B. The sequence continues at coordinate 87,369 of NZ_JARBHJ010000002.1, forward strand.
CAATATTCCGCGCCGCCTGCAAGAATTGGTTAATGCCGATGCCGTTCGTCCCGAGGACGGCGACGACGAAATTATTTTGGAAGGAAAATAAATGACACTCCCCTTCGTTGTTGGGGCATATGCTTCGCTCCCCGAACCTGCCTCGCAGCCCGACTACTATCACCTGCTGGCGGAGCAGGAATGGATCTCCGGAATCGAGATTCCTTTCCCCGGAGTCCTGGCCAGCGATGCCAAGGCTATTGCGGATGTGATCGCCCCGCACTGGACACTTAACACAATTACCGCGATTCCCGGCACCATGCAGAACGTCGGCAAAAACCCGGCTTTCGGACTGGCCTCCCCCGACGAGGAGGGCCGCGCGGCCGCTCTCACTTTCACCCGCGAGATTCGCGACGCCGTTGCTTCCCTCTCTCAACTCAGCGGCCGCACCGTCATCACGAAGGTGCAGCTCCATTCGGCCCCCACAAAGCAGGCCGACGGCGCAGCTTTCCGCGCCTCCCTTGCCGAGCTATCGAAGTGGGATTGGTCCGGGGCAGTTCCGGTGATTGAGCATTGTGACCGCTATATTGAAGGTCAAGCTCCGGAAAAGGGCTTCCTTGCTCTCGAGGAAGAAATCGCCATCTGCCAAGAGCTGGGCCTGGGTATCCACATTAACTGGGGCCGCTCCGCACTCGAGGAACGTAGCGCGGATACTGCTTTCGCGCATATCGAGGCGTGCGGACAGGCTGGGGTACTTGCCGGTCTTATGTTCTCCGGAGCGGGCCCGGCAGAAACCCAGTACGGCTACTCCTGGATTGATGGGCATCTCCCCTCGCAGACCGATGAACCGACATCGATTATGACAGCGGGAGAAATCACCCGGTGTGCCAATGCCGCTCGCGAGGGCGGGGCGCAGTATCTGGGTGCCAAGATCTGCGTGCCGGCCAATGCTTCGCTGCCCGAGCGGGTGGCCATGCTCGAGCATATCCACCGTGCCGCGGTAGCGAACTAACCGCACATTATCGCTAGCACGTGCATCACCCCGCGCCGTCACCCAAGAGGTGCCGGCGCGGGGATTTTTATGCACCCGTGTGTCTACGTATCTCTGTATTTATGCGCCGGACGGGAAGACGGTGGCTGGCCGGAAGGTATCCCCGTGCCGGCGTGCCACCGCAACAAGCTCATCGTCGTGCAGCAGGGCGACGGTGCCAGCTTCACTTCCCACACCGGGTGCTTGTCCCGGTACCGTTCCTGCGGCGGGATCCACTGCTCTCCCCCGTGACTCAAGGAACTGGCCGTGGCGCACGGATTCGGCTTCGGCTGCCGCGATCTGCACCGTCGGGAGTGCGCGAGCCGCCACCTGCGCCAGTGGGATAACGGGGGGCTGCACCCCGCCCTGCACCAGTTGCGCCACTTCCGCTACGCTCACCGCCTCGGCTTGCCGGAAGCCACCCACGCGGGTGCGCCGCAGCGCGCTCATGAGGGCTGCGCTTCCCAACGCTATCCCGGTATCGCGGGCAAGGGCGCGCACGTAGGTACCCGAGGAGCAACTCACCTCCACATCAACATCCGCAACCGGCACAGTTCCCGCTTGAGTCTCTACCGGCGCCTGGCGCCAACGGAGCTCCCCGCTACGCTCCAGCCGAGCAATATGAACCGGCACCGCATCGAGCACCACCTCCAGGCCAGCTCGAGCCAGGTCATAGGCCCGCTTGCCGGCGATCTTCTTGGCCGAATACGCCGAGGGCACCTGCGAAATATCACCCTGGAGGGAGGAGAGGGCAGCGTCGAGCTGCGCCGTCGTACCGGAAAAACCTGGAGCGAACGTGACGGTACCGGTGCAATCCTCGGTATCAGAGCCGATACCGAGCGTGAACGTAGCCCGGTAATCCTTATCGGCCCCGCTCAGGTAGGTGAGGAGGCGGGTACCGGCGCCGATACCCACCACGAGCACCCCCGTGGCCATCGGGTCGAGCGTACCGGCGTGCCCCACTTTACGGGTGCCACATAGACGGCGCAGCGCGGCAACCACGTCGTGCGAGGTAACCCCAGAGGGTTTATCAACAACCAGGACGCCGCTCGGCGCCGGATGCTGCGCGCGGGGCAGATCAGGCCAGGGATTCTGGCGCATCGGTTTCATGGGATGCCTCGGAGCCTGACGGTGCGGCGGCGCCGTCGCCTTCCGTGACCTCACGGGGCTTGCGGTAAGGATCTGCCTCCCCCGCGTATTCCTTCCCCTCCGCGTTGCGCGCCAGTTCGGCGTCACGGTGCAGGGCCGCGGCCAGCACGTCCTCAAAAGTGCGGGCTCCTTCGGGTAGTTCGTCGGCCACGAATTCCAGGGTCGGGGTAAGCCGCAAGCCGAGCTGACGCCCCACTTCCGAGCGCAACGCGCCCTTGGCCGCTTCCAGTCCGCGGGCGGCATCTTTCACCTGGTGCTCGTGCCCGATCGCGGTGAAGAATACGGTGGCGTGCTGGAGGTCGCCGGTCACGCGGGTATCGGTAATGGTCACCATATTCAAGCGCGGGTCTTTCATGCGGGTGTTAATGGTTTGCGCCACGATCTGCTGGATACGTTTCGCCACCCGTTCCGCACGGGGATTAGCCATCTTCATCTCCTTTATTGCTGGTGGATATGCTGCGGCCCGCCAGCGCCAGTGGCGAGCCGGCGGGCCGCAACGTTCCTCAGGACAGTCCCCTAGCTGCGGGCCTTCTCCTGCATCTCAAAGGTTTCAATAATGTCGCCTTCGTGAATATCGCGGTAGCCGAGCGTAATGCCGCATTCGTAGCCTTCGCGTACTTCGGTAACATCGTCCTTTTCGCGACGCAGCGAGACAATTTCGAGTTCGGGCTGAATCACGACACCGTCACGCACCAACCGTGCCTTCGCCCCGCGCTTGATCGCGCCGGTGCGGACAATGGAGCCGGCAATGGTGCCGGCCTTGCCCGAGCGGAAGAGCTGGCGCACTTCGGCGCTGCCCAGCTGAACTTCCTCGAGAACGGGCTTAAGCATGCCCTTGAGAGCCGCTTCTACTTCCTCGATGGCCTGGTAGATGACCGAGTAGAACTTCATCTCCACGCCTTCGCGTTCGGCCAGATCCGCTACGCGTTCCGCCGGGCGCACATTGAAGCCGATAATGACGGCGTTATCAACGGTTGCGAGATTGACGTCGTTCTGGGTGATGGCACCCACGCCACGGTGGATGATCTGCAGCGCCACTTCGTCATCGACCTCAATATCGAGGAGCGAGGATTCCAGCGCTTCCACCGCGCCGGAGGAATCGCCCTTGATAATAAGGTTGAGCGTTTCGACGCTGCCTTCCTTGAGGACATCCCCGAGGTTCTCCAGCGAGACACGCTTGCGACGCCGTGCCAGAGAAGCCGCCCGCTGGGCAGATTCGCGCTGTTCGGCAATTTGGCGTGCGGTTCGTTCGTCGTCCGCCACGAGGAAGGCATCCCCGGCGGAGGGCACCGCGTCCAAGCCGAGCACCTGGACCGGCATGGAAGGCCCGGCTTCCTTGACCGGATTGCCGCTGGCATCGAACATGGCGCGCACGCGCCCGTGGGCAATACCCACCACGATGGGATCGGAGATCCGCAGCGTACCGGTTTGCACCAGTGCGGTAATCACCGAACCGCGGCCCTGATCGAGCTTCGCTTCGATGGCAACACCGCGCGCGGCGCGATCCGGATTGGCCTTGAGTTCCAGTTCGGCATCGGCCACGTAAAGGATGGCTTCGAGGAGATCGTCGATGCCGATACGCTGCTTGGCCGATACGTCGAGGAACATGGTGTCCCCACCGTATTCTTCGGCGATGAGGCCGTATTCGGTTAGCTGGCTGCGCACCTTCTGCGGGTTGGCGCCTTCCACGTCGATCTTGTTGACCGCGACGATGATCTTCACACCCGCGGATTGCGCGTGGTTGATAGCTTCCACCGTCTGGGGCATCACACCGTCGTCCGCGGCGACCACGAGGATCGCGATGTCGGTAATATCCGCACCGCGGGCGCGCATCTGGGTGAAGGCTTCGTGACCGGGGGTATCAATGAACGTGATCGCCCGGGTTTCGCCTTCGTATTCGATATCGGTCTGGAAAGCACCGATGGCCTGGGTAATACCGCCCGATTCGGTACCTTCCACCCGCGAGTGGCGGAACGCATCGAGGAGCTTGGTTTTACCGTGGTCCACGTGGCCCATAACGGTAACAACCGGGGGACGCGGCTTGAGGTTCTCTTCGTCTTCCAGGAGCTCTTCTTCTTCGAGGTTAATATCGAAGCTCTCCAGGATTTCACGATCCTCATCCTCAGCGGAGAGAACTTCCACCTCGTAGCCGAGTTCGGCGCCCAGCAGCTTGAAGGTATCTTCGTCCAGCGACTGGTTCATCGTGGCCATTTCGCCCATGCGGAAGAGCACGGTGATGAGGGCCGCCGAGGACGCACCGATACGTTCGGCGAAGTCCGCCAGCGAAGCACCCTGGCGCAGGCGCACCACGGTGGAGCCATCCCCGCGGGGAACCTGGACGCCGGAAAGCATCGGCGAGGACTGTGCCTCGTATTCTTCGCGCCGGGTCCGCTTGGACTTGCGGCCTCCGCCACCTCCGCGGCGCCCGAAAGCACCGGCGGTGGAACCGCCGCGCGAGCGCCCGCCACTGCGGGTGAAACCGCCGGTGGGCCGACCCTGACCGCCGCGGTTCTGACCGCCACCTGCCGGGCCGCGCCCGCGGCCACCGCCGCGACCGCCCCGCCCGGAGGAGGGAGCACCGGCCATCTGGTTGGGCATCATCGCCGGCGAGGGACGCGAACCTCCGTGCCCGCGCCCGCCACCGGAACGCTGCCCGCCGCCACCGTGGTTGTTCTGATGCGCGCCCTGATGCGCACCGGGGCGGGAAGTTCCCGCATTCTTGCGCCCGCCACCGGGACGGGGCATACCCTGCGAAGTGGCATACGGATTATTGCCGGGCCGCGGGCCGCGCCCGCCACCGGGACGGGGCATACCCTGCGAAGTGGCGTAGGGGTTGTTCCCGGGGCGCGGGGTGCGCTGATCAGCTTCGGCACGCGCCGCCTTGGCGGATTTCACCGCGCCGCGCGGGGTAGGAATATTGGAGCGGCCGGAGTGCCCAGTTTCCTGGGGCTTTGCGCCGCCGTGCGAGGCATCGGCACCGTGGGCAGAACCCGCTTCCCCGGACTTTCCGGACGGTGCAGACGCACCGGGCTTGGGAGCCGGTTTCGGCGCGGCTTGCTGCGGGCCGGGCTTACCGGGCTTCGGGGCCGCACTGCCATGAGCGCCAGCTGCGGAGCCGGGCTTAGGCACACCGGCGCTAGCGCCGGTTCCGGTAACGGTTCCGTCAGCGCCCGCCACCGCGGCAGGGGTGGGCGCCGCGGCGTTATCCGCATGCTGCTTGGCCGGGGCCGGCTTCGGGCCGGGCTTGGGTGCGCCGGTGCCAGTACGGGCAGCACCGGAGTTCGCGGCAGCCTTCGCCTGTGCCGTCACATCGACAATCGAGGCCGAACCGGCGGGCATATCCACCGCATCGGGCGCCACGGGATGCTTACGGACGGGCTTGCGCGGTGCCGGCTTAGCGCTCCCCTTGGATTCAACCAATTCGGGGTGCGCTTCAAAGTATTCACGTGCTTTACGCACAACAGGTGCCTCAATGGTGGACGAGGCAGATTTGACGAATTCGCCATTCTCCTTGAGTGTGGCCAGCAGCTTCTTGCTGGTCACCCCCAGTTCTTTGGCGAGTTCATGGACGCGGACTTTTGCCACAGTTCTCCTTCGTTGGGCCCGGCAAAAGTGCGCACGGACCCGCTAAATCCGGTTGTTCATCGTTGGGTACTCATCGGGTGCCCATCAGCTTCCAACCCGCTTTCTTGGTCTCGGGTTTTCGCTCCGCTCACGCGAGCGAACTGATTACTTCTGTTACGGCATGCGGAGAAAGAACGACGGCGCAGCGAAAGGCATACGCAAGTTGTCCCGTCCGCATTCCCCTGGCTAGACAGTCAGGGCGGGCGTGCACCCACGCTCCCCGGCCGGGCAGCCGCTGTTCTTTATCCACAACAACTCCCGCATCGGTTAGCGCTAAGCGCACCAGTTCCTCCCGGGCGGCACGCTGACGGCACCCCACGCACATGCGCGGATTTTTCGCCATCATCCCACCGCCTCGAAATTCACACCCTATCTATTTTAGCGGCAAGATGCTACTAACGCACGTCATCATGCGACTGTGCCGCGTGATCTTCCCCGTGTTCAGCTCCGCCGAGGGCTTCGCCACCGGAAATTTCCACAGCGGGAGTTTCTTGCACATCGGATTCTTTACGAATATCGATGGACCACCCGGTGAGCTTGGCAGCCAGGCGCACATTCTGCGCTTCTTTACCGATAGCGAGGGATGCCTGCCCATCGGGAACAATGGCGCGGGCCTGGCGCTTCTCCACGGAGATGATATCCACCCGGGTTACCTTCGCGGGGGACAGTGACGCGGCGATAAATACCGCCGGATCATCGTTGTAATCAACGATGTCAATTTTCTCCCCACCCAGCTCCGTGGTGACCGCACGCACGCGCTGACCGTTATGGCCAATACATGCGCCCTTGGCATTAACCTCCGGATCTTCCGCGTACACGGCAAGCTTGGAGCGGTGCCCCGCTTCGCGCGCGAGCGCCACGAGTTCCACCGTCCCGCTGGCAATTTCAGGCACTTCCAGTTCGAAGAGACGGCGCACAAAATCCGGGTGGGTACGCGAGAGCCGAATGGAGGCGCCTCGACTGGTGACCACTACGTCCAAGACCAGGGCGCGGATGCGATCCCCCCTGTTGAGATGCTCGGTAGGAACCTGTTCCTCCGCTCGCAAAATAGCTTCGTGGTCCCCCACTTCCACGAGGAGATCGCGGGAGAAGCTATCGCGCCCGGCCCGGCCTTGCACAACGCCGGAAATAATGTCACCCTGCTTATTTTTGAAGGAGCCGAGCACGCGATTCGCTTCGGCTTCCTTGAGGCGCTGGGCGATCACGGATTTCGCCGTCGCCGTCGCAATGCGCCCAAAATCGTGCGGGGTGTCATCGAATTCACCGACGACATTACCTTCTTCGTCAATTTCCGGGGCCCACACCACGATTTTGCCGGTGCGCCGATCCATATCGACCCGGGCCCCGCGAATCGCACCGGGCACCCGCGCATAGGCATGCAACAGGGCATCTTCAATTGCTTCGACGAGTACATCGGAGCTCAGGCCAAGTTCACTCTCCAGGGCCCGCAGCTCGTTCATGTGAATTTGAATATCCACGATTTCTCCTACTCTTCCTCGCCGTCGCGATGGAATTCAATATCAACGCGGGCCCGTTCCACCCGGCCAATGGGTAAGCGCCGTTCCGCTCCCCCGTTATCCGATGCGAGGACCAGGGTATCGCCCTCAACGGCGCGCAACCGGCTCACGATCTCATCTTCACCGGAGGGTGTCAGACGCAGCAGGCGCCCCACTGCGCGGGAAAAGTGGCGCGGTTCCACGAGCGGGCGGGTGGCACCGGGGGTGGACACTTCAAGGTTATAGGCACCCTGGACGAGATCAACATCATCCAAACGCGCGGAAATAAGACGCGAAACGTCGGTCAGTTGATCTGAGCCAACACCACCGGGGCCGCTGGGGAGATCGACCGTGACGTGAACGACGGCGCGCCCACCGGCACGGCCCACCGTTACGCCTTCCAGGTAGAGCCCGCATTGGGAAACAAGAGGTTCAATCGCGGCGATGATTTCGCCGGTCCGCTGTGCCTGACTGGATTTACGGGGCCCGGTAGAGCGGCGGTCCCGCCGCGCGGGAGGACGCGAACTCTTGGAATGACTCATGGGCTAATCCTACAGTTTCCGCGGAGCGCCGTGGTACACGGGCGTGCCAGGCGGTGCCTACGTCGCAGGTATCGATGCCCGCGCCGACGGTGCAAGTAGCTCTGCCGGTGCCGATGGTGGCACGGTGCGCAGCGCACCGTCATCAGCGCGCGCACCGTCTCCCAGGCCGGTGGAGGTGGCACAATATAAGCGGTTTTATTCTCGTCAAGAAAGCGGAGAAGCATGGCAGCTGCACCCCGGAGCGGAGCGCCCACTCATCGGCGCACCTCTCAGCCGGTTCGAACCACTGTGCAGCTGGTGGGCACCGCCGCGCTTACGATCCTCATCATTGGCGCCATTCTTATTGCGATGGGAGCACGGTGGGAACATGGCGATCCCTCCCCCGCACCCATGACGACAACGCAAGAACTGCGCCAAAGTCTTGCCGTGGCATCCCAGCGGTGCTCGGCAGCCGCCACCGATCTGGCCGCTGAAACGGGCGGCTACGCCGCGCAGGTATACCAGGATGTTGCCGAGCACGCGAGCATATGGGAGAACCAGCTTGGTGGGGTATGGCAGGCGTGGCCGAGCGGAGCCCCGGCCGGGCATACAAATTCTCCCGAGCCTTCTCCCCTGGCTCCCGATGCTGCTGAATTACTCGCGGAATTATCCAAGATTAGCTCCGCTGCGGTAACGGCCGCGGATGCGCTACTGCCCGAAGCGGAAACTCCGGCGAAAGGCGCGACCGCGAGTACGGCGGATGGCGCAACAGGCGGCGCAGCGAAAGGCGTCGTCGCTCGCGAAGAGATATCTGAGGAAGTAGCCGGCGAGCGCGCACTCTATTTCGCTATTGCGCTGCGGGCAACGTGGGATGCTCAGGTAGTGGCGGAGGCTACCGGGTTACCCGCCCCGGATCCCTTTGGTGCCGCGGCTGCGGGCGGCCCTAGGTATGACGTCGCCCAGCTGGCATCGGCGGGCGGCGACGCGAAGCTTCTCGCTGCCGCGAATACGGCCCGCCAGTGGTACGAAGTTGATGCGGCACGCCGGGGTATGGAGGGACATGCCGAGCGCATGGAACGCATCGCGCGCATTGCTGATCTGGAAGAAGCCCTACTTCGCGCCGGCACCCCGGATACCCGCGCCGCCAGCATTCCCCTCCCGGCTGTTGCAGAGGACGAGCTCGCATCCGCCGCGTACGCCACTTTGATCGGTGCACTATGGCAAAGCGGAGCGCCGGCCACGGAGGCTCTCAATTTTGCGCTTGCTTTGGATGGTGGTGGCGGCGGGACCGCTGCGGGCGGTGTTACAGGCGCCAGCGGTGCCACGGGCCCGAGTCTCGGTAGTGCCGCACTCCCCGGGCTTTCACCGCACACGGCAGGCTAATTACGTTATCCCCGTAATAATCAATAACTAATACGGCACATTATTTGTATGTGGACAAACAGCGATTCTCCCAGAGATGAGTCAAAGCCGTCCGGCTTCAATGACCCGTTGCCGCGTTCAGATGAAGACTCTGCCATTGAGCGGCGTATGCGGCGCATTTTAGACCTGCTTGCCGATTATGTTCTGTGGATTTTCTTGTTGCTCGCTTTCCACGTCAATAATTCACGGGCATTACTCGAGAAAAAAGTGGGTTACGGCGAGGCGCTCGCCTACCAATGGCCGCGTTTGTTAGGCGCCTGCGCCGTTTTCACGGTTTTATTCGTTATCGTCAAGAAATACCGCAAGCCCGGCAGTAAACCACCACGTTTCGGGTTCAACCTTGAGACCGTCGCGGATATGGGAACTCTCCTGGCTTTCTGCTTCGCGGTGGGGGTCCTGGGTGCCTTTTAGCTGAACATAGCCCGGATACCTGCCAGTTCCGGCCCGCCCCCGGGCACACAAAATGCGCTTCCAGGACATACATATTTATGTAGCTGGAAGCGCATTTTGTGGTTATACATTTTCAGATCCGAGCACGATGTGCCTAGGATTGAAAACCGTTACTCGCCCGCTTGGGCAGCAGCTAGGATCTCCTGTACGCGCGAGGCAGCATCCGCCACCGCCACGTCTTCGGATTCCCCGGTGGCGCGGGTGCGTACTTCCACCGTTCCATTGGCCAGACCCCGGCCAACCACCACCGCGTAGGGCATGCCCAGGAGCTCGTAATCAGCGAATTTCACTCCGGCGCTCACCTTACGGCGGTCATCGAAGAGGACTTCGATACCCGCGGCGGTCAACTGCGTGGCTAAGTCCTCCGCGGCAGAGAAGACGGCGTCGTCCTTACCAGTGGCAAGGATATGCACCTGCGCGGGCGCGACACCCACCGGCCAGACCAGGCCCTTCTCATCGTGGTACTGCTCGGCAATAGCAGCAAGGACACGGGACACACCCACCCCGTAAGAGCCCATGGTGACCACGCGAGTTTTACCGTTTTCGTCGAGCACCGTCAGACCGAGAGCCTCGGCGTATTTGCGTCCCAGCTGGAAAATATGGCCAATTTCGATACCACGCGCGATATCGAGCGGGCCCGAGCCGTCCGGGGCCTCGTCACCGGCGCGTACTTCCGCTGCCTCGATGGTGCCATCAGCCTCAAAATCGCGCCCGTAAACCAGGTTGAAGACATGCTTATCCACCGCGTTGCCGCCGGCGATCCAGCGCGAGCCCCGAGCTACGTGGGGATCAAGGAGGAGGCGCGCCACCGGCACCGTTGCGCCGTCGCCAGCACCGTCAGCTCCGTCGCCGGAATTATCAGCAACAGCACCACCGCGAGCCTGCGGGCCAACCGCGCCGGGACCGGTATAACCCGGCACAATTCCCGGATACTTCTCCATATCCTCAGGAGCAGCAAGCTCCACCTCTGCCGGCGCCAAGCTAGCTTCCACCCGCTTCATATCAACTTCGCGGTCTCCGGGAAGGGCGATGACCACCACTTCCTTCTCCCCATCGGGATGGGTAAGGGTCACAATAACCGATTTGAGGGTATCTGCGGCATTCCACGGGCGGTCCGAACGCGGATGCACCTGATTTGCCATCTCAACCAGGTCAGCGATGGTTTTCGCCCCGGGAGTGTCTACCAGCTCCGGTGCAGGAACGTCGGAGAAGTCCTGCTCGGGAAGCTGCGGCGTCGTAACCGCTTCGGTATTCGCGGCGTAACCACCCGCGGACCGGACAAAAGTGTCCTCCCCAATAGCGGTGGGGAATAAGAACTCTTCCGAACGCGAGCCGCCCATTGCCCCGGACATCGCGGAAACAATGGCGTAAGGCAGGCCCAAGCGCTCGAAAATACGCTGGTAGGCCGCGCGCATCGTATTGTAGGAAACGTCCAGACCTGCCTCGTCCATATCGAAGGAATAGGCATCTTTCATGACGAATTCACGCCCGCGAATCACGCCGGCGCGCGGGCGGGCCTCATCGCGGTACTTCGTTTGGATCTGGTAGAGCGTGAGGGGCAGATCCTTGTAGGAAGAATAAAGATCCTTGACGAGAAGCGTGAACATTTCTTCGTGCGTGGGGGCAAGCAACATGTCGTTACCCTTGCGATCCGCCAGCTTGAAGAGAGTGGGGCCGTATTCGCTCCAGCGGTTCGTTGCCTCGTAAGGTTCGCGCGGGAGCAGGGCCGGGAAAAGTACTTCCTGAGCCCCGGACGCATCCATTTCTTCCCGGACAACCCGCTCCACTTTCCGCAGCACCCGCAAGCCGAGCGGCAACCAGGTGTAAATACCTGGAGCCACGCGCCGCACATACCCGCCGCGGACTAGGAGTTTATGACTGGCGACCTCGGCGTCGGCCGGGTCTTCGCGCAAGGTGCGCACAAAAAGACTAGACATTCTCAGCACGCCCGCCATTCTACCCGCTCATGATGCAGGACGGCGCGGCACCGGTGGTGGATGGGGCAACGGCGCAAACGGGGCACGGCTCACTCGGCACCGGAGCGGATGGCGGGAACGGTACCCGAACGGAGCGACAGCGCCAAACGGAGCGGCAACATGGCGCCAGAGGGTACACGCAGCGCCCTGAAACTAAAGGAGGATCGTTGCCCATTCCCCCGCGCGGCTGAAACCAACATGCTGGTAAAGCCTAACCGCGGCGGTATTGTAATCATTGACGTAGAGAGAGACGGTGGGCGCATAGCGGGCGCGCACCTGGTCAACGACGCTGGCCATCGCCCGGGTTGCTATCCCGCGGCCCCGTAGATCAGGGGCGGTCCATACGCCTTGGATCTGCGCCACTCCCCCGGCCAAGGCACCGATATCAGCCTTGAATTCCACTCGTGGGGCTCCGGTGGCGGGATCTATTCCCATACGCACGAAAGTGTGACCGGAGCGGATAAGATCACGGACTCGCCGCCCGTAGCTCGGCCCATAAACAGTCGGGTCGTATCCGACTTCCTCGGTGAACATAGCTACTGCCGCGGGAAAAACAGCACCGAATTCCCAGGGCTCGGCCGGCCGCACCTGCGGATCGGGCGCCACCGGGGAAGCGTGGGTCAGGGAGAGGGAATATTGGCGTGCCCGAACCTCACGAGCGGGACTCCAGGAGCGCTCCAGGTGCTCCCACAGTCCGAGAACCTGATCGGCTGGCCCAAGGATGGAGCAGGCCACCCGATGCCGGGAAAGAATATCGTCACCTAGTTCGCGCAGGCCCGCCGGGGAAAATCCCAAAGGGATAATATTGCCGCCATCCCAGGCTAGAGCTTCAATATCGCGACGGTGCATCGCCGCCAACGCCGAGGATGTCCCCACGCCCATGCGTTCCACATTGACGCGGGCGAGCACGGAATTGACCGGGTCGCGAGCTAAAAATTCCAGGGCGCGGGATTTATCCGCACCCGTGAGACGGCGCAACGAGGATGCAGCTCGATGCGGCCAAATGGAGCGTTTCATCGCGGTGTATTTACTCCGCTACTCCACCGCAAGCAAGACGCTGACAGCCCGCTCGAGGAACACGTCAACGACGGCTTCGTCATAAGCGTTTTTTCCGCGCGATTCCGGGAAAATAGCATCACGCACCACTTCTGAGGTGACGGTTTCTTCACCATCGAAATACCGGGCAAGACGGTCGAGAAGCTCATCAACATCCGATTTGCGGTATCCCCAACCTTCAGCGTCAGCAAAACGCTGCCCAGCCGGGCGTAGCAGGCGCGGATAAAGGCTTTTAGCGTCCTGGTAAGCGAGGTTGAGCCATGCCTGTTCCCCGCGCGCCCCGATAGTATTCGCACGCTTGAGGTGAATAAAGGCAGCTTCGAGGCGGTCGAGCGCGGCATCCACCCGAGCCGGATCATATCCGCCACGCTGGCGGGAAAAACCGGCGCGCCGCACATCCGTTTCGTCCATATCGCCAGTTCCTCGCGAATATGCGTCTTTTGCACGGGCGAGGAAATCATCGACCTGCTCGGTATTGTATCCGCGCGTGAGCGGACCCACTCGTTTAAACGTGCTCACAACTCACCTCACTTGTCTATGCCAGCACCACGGTGCCGACCTGCCGGCCTTCCCTCTTAATGTGCCGCACTCATTTTGCCATATGCGCCCGCCACACGCCGCTCTCGCTCACAGCGCAGCCGTGCACCGCACCGAGCTAGTATCAGAACACCCCTTGCGCCGCCGCGAAGAAGAGGTAGCAGAACGGCGCCCACAACAGGATGGAATCAATGCGATCAAGCATGCCGCCGTGCCCGGGGAAAATTGCGCCCATATCTTTAACGCAGAGCCAGCGTTTGAGGCGTGACTCAAGCAGGTCACCGGCGGTGCAGCACACCACCGCTGCCATCCCGATACCGCAGGCCCACCATACGCTGTGCCCGAGGGCCCCCGTGGCGAGCAGCAAGGCCACCATCAGGCAGGCGAGGATTGATCCGGCCAGCCCTTCCCAGGTTTTCTTCGGGGAGATTCGCGGGGCGAGCGGATGACGCCCAAAAAGCACCCCGGCAGCCCAGCCCCCGGTGTCATTGGCAACGGGCAGGAGGATGAGCGCTGCGACCATCCACGCCGGGGAATCCAGCTGGCACAGTGCCACCGCAAAACTCCCCAGCACGCTAATCCACAGGGAGACGAAAACCGCGCAGGCGGCGTCGCTCACCTGCGCACGCCCCCGGTCGCGCAACCCCAACCACAGGGCGCAGGCCACCACCGTCGCCCCGAAAGCCAGCATGGCGGCGCCGAGTCCGCGCCACCAGGCCAGCGCCAGGATCGCGATATTCCCGGCCATCAGCATCGTGAGCGGCAGTCGGATCTGACGCGCGAGGAACGCACCCGCGGCCTCCCATACGGCAAAGCTAAGCGCCATCACCACGAGCACCACAAAAAGCTCAATACGCCAGAGGACACTGAGGGCCACCAGCGCCAGTAGGATGAGCGCGGTGGGGACGGCGGCTTTGAGGTTACGGCCGGCCCGCGAGGAGGTGGGGCGCGGCGGTTGCGGGGGACGCGGAGCGAGCAGGCTCCGCAACGAGGTGCGCGACATTAGATTTCGAGCAGGTCCTTTTCCTTGCCTTCGAGGAGCTTATCGATCTGCTCCACGAAGCTCTTCGTCAGCTTTTCCAGCTCGTCTTCAGCGCGCTTGACTTCATCTTCCCCAGCCTCGCCATCTTTTTGGATAGCTTCGAGGGTGTCCTTCGCCTTCCGACGCACGGCCCGGATGGACACGCGCCCATCTTCAGCGCGCGTGCGAGCCAACTTGACGTAATCCTTTCGGCGTTCCTCGGTTAGAGCCGGGAGGTTCACGCGCAGCACATTGCCGTCATCGGAGGGATTGACACCCAGGTCCGATTCGCGCAGCGCCTTGTCGATCCCTTGCTTGGCACCCGGATCGAAAGGCGTGATCATAACGGTGCGCGGTTCGGGAATGGTGATGGTAGCCAGCTGCTGGAGCGGCGTAAGCGTTCCGTAGTAATCCACCAGAATCGGGTTAAACATCCCGGCGCTGGCCCGCCCGGAGCGGATATGCGAAAATTCTTCGCTGGTTGCTTCAATAGTTTTGCCCATCTTTTCGCGGGCTTCGCGCAAAGCTTCTTCAATCATCTTTTTTCCTTCGCAGTTTCGTTCACGGCGCGTAGCTACGTGGTACGACGACGCAGCTACCACGCGCCCGATGTGACATATCTTACCGGCTTAGCGGGGCTACGCGCCCTGGGCGGAGACCACCGTTCCAATATTCTCACCGCGCAGCGCTGCGGTGACGTTACCCGGCTCGGTCATACCGAAAACCCGCATCGGCAGGGAGTTATTCCGTGCCAGAGCAAAGGCTGCACCGTCGGCCACCTGGAGATTATGGGAAAGCACCGTATCGTAGCTGATGGCGGTGAGCTTTTCCGCTTCCGGATGGGTGCGCGGATCTGCGGTATAGACTCCGTCCACCCCGTTCTTGCCCATAAGAAGCTCATCGCAGCGCAGCTCCAGGGCACGCTGGGCGGAAACCGTGTCGGTGGAGAAGTAGGGCATGCCGGCTCCGGCACCGAAAATAACCACCCGTCCCTTCTGGAGGTGACGGATGGCGCGCAAGGGAATATAGGGTTCGGCAATCTGCGTCATCTGAATTGCGGTTTGCACGCGACACTGGGTTCCGGCCTGCTCGATAAAATCCTGGAGCGCGATCGCGTTCATAACGGTACCGAGCATCCCCATATAGTCCGCCCGGGCACGATCCATTCCAGATTGCTGCAATTCAGCTCCGCGGAAGAAGTTTCCTCCACCAACAACAATGGCTACTTCGATTCCGGAAGCCGCCGCTTCGGCAATTTCCCCGGCGACACGTTGAAGCACCGCGGCATCGACCCCGACACTACCCGCCCCGAAAGTTTCTCCCGATAATTTAAGAAGAACTCGGCGGACCCCATCCGAGCTCGCGTCATGTTCCAGTAGCGTCACCATTGCCTCCCGTCGCTCAGTTCATCGGGCTTAACCATACCAGCGCGCACTGGGGCATAATATCCGGGTGTCTAATGAAAATACTTCTTCTGATGCCGCCACATGGGCGGCGTCACTGCGCGCCCTCACGCCGGGCGTGCTGCTTGCCGCTCTCATCGCGGTAGCATCCTGGGGCCTGAGTAAACTGATGCCCCTGCTTTCCGCCATGCTCTTCGCTATCGTATTGGGCATGCTGGTGCGCAACCTGGGACTTATTCCTCGTTCAGCAAACCGCGGTCTCGCTTTCACCTCCAAACGGGTACTGCGCACCGGGGTGGTACTCCTGGGGCTGCGTCTGTCCATCCCCGCAATTTTGGGCTTGGGCTGGGGTACCCTCATCACGATCGTCACCTGCGTGACCGCAACGATGCTCATTTCTGTGCCCCTGAGCAAACTCCTGCGGGTGCCCCACGCTTCGGCTATTCTCACCGCCGTGGGTACCTCCATCTGCGGGGCCTCCGCGGTGGCGGGAACTTCCGCCGTGGTGCGGGTGCGTAACGAAGATGAACGCGATACCGCCGCGGCAACCGCTATTGCCTGCGTGACGCTTTTCGGTACCCTCACCCTGGTGGCACTCCCCTGGCTCGCCCACCTGCTGGACTTGAGTGCCAACCAGGCGGCTGTATGGATGGGCGCCACCATTCACGAAGTCGGCCAGGTGGTGGCCGCCGCCAATATTTACGGTGGGGTTGCCGATACCGCTACTGCCGCCAAGCTTGGGCGCGTGGTGTGCCTGGCCGCGGTGATCGCCGTGGTGGGGCTACTGGAGCGCGCCGCTAAGCAACGCGAGGCCCGCGCCGCGGGGCTGGACGGTGCGGCACTCGATACTCACGGCCATACGCGGAGCTCCGCACCTCTCATCCCGTTATTCGTACTCGGCTTCCTGATCGCGGTGGGGATCGCCTCCGTGCTGGAAAACCAGGCTTGGGCGGCCAGCGCCTTGCAGATTCTTGGTAACGACGTCGCCAACTGGCTCCTCATCGCCGCCATGGGCGCCATGGGCGCCGGCGTTCATCTCAAAACGATTATGCATACGGGGGCACGCACCGTCCTCTTCGGTTTCCTTCTCACTCTGGTGATTGTGGGGATCGGACTGGCGTGCGTGGCCGTTTTTGTGGTGTAGCAACGGCGTAAGATGCACGAAGCGGGGGCTTAGATGGAAGCCCCCGCTTCGTGTATGTCCATATGCGGGCACGTTAGCCGGTGTGATGTCCCGCGTCATAGGTCCGCCTGTGACGCGGGATTTTTCGTGTTTTCGGGCGGGATGTCCCACGTGATATGTCCGGGTATGTCCCGCGTCATGTGTCCGTTTTTC
>NZ_JARBHJ010000030.1 GCF_028864145.1 Actinotignum schaalii
TTTTTTTTTTTTTTTTTTTTTTTTTTTTTTTTTTTTTTTTTTTTTTTTTTTATTTTTTTTTTATAATTTTTGGGGGTGTGGGGGCGGGGGGCGGCCGGCGCGCCGCCGCCCCCCCCCCCCCCCCCCCCCCCGCTGCGGCGTCGTCGTACAAAGAAGAGCCGGGACGGGCCCGCAACCCGTGTGTTTCCTAACACCTCAGCCCGCGAAGCTTTGACGGCTCCTCGTGTTAACCGCTATTCTTGTTTAGGTTGCCTGTTTGCGGGTCTGTTGTGGCGGCCTCCGGCCGTCCCGTAATGAGCGGTGTGCGTTCGGGCAGATTTGGCAAACGTTATAATATTCATCTGTCTATCAGGAGAAGTAGTGCCTACAATTCAGCAGCTGGTCCGCGAGGGCCGCGCGAAGAAGAAGCGCGCTCCTAAGCGCCCGGCGCTTAAGGGGAGCCCCCAGCGTCGTGGGGTGTGCACCCGCGTGTTCACCACCACCCCCAAGAAACCGAACTCTGCGCTCCGTAAGGTTGCCCGTGTTCGCCTGTCCTCCGGCATCGAAGTGACGGCGTACATTCCCGGTGAAGGTCACAACCTGCAGGAACACTCCATCGTGCTCGTTCGCGGCGGTGGCGTGAAGGACCTCCCCGGTGTGCGGTACAAGATTGTCCGCGGCGCCCTTGACACCCAGGGCGTGAAGAGCCGCAATCAGGCTCGCTCCCGTTACGGCGCCAAGAAGGAGAAGAAGTAATGCCTCGTAAGGGTCCGGTTAAGAAGCGTCCGCTGGTCAGCGATCCGGTTTACAATTCTCAGCTGGTGACTCAGCTGGTCAACCGCGTCCTCGTGGATGGCAAGAAGTCCCTGGCGCAGTCCATCGTCTACGGTGCGATGGAAGGCGTGGCGGAAAAGTCCGGGCAGGATGCCCTGGCGGTTCTCAAGCGCGCTATGGATAACATTCGTCCGCAGCTGGAAGTGCGTTCCCGCCGTGTTGGTGGTGCCACCTACCAGGTGCCGGTGGAAGTCAAGGCTGGCCGTTCCACGGCCCTTGGCCTGCGCTGGCTGGTGGAATTCGCGCGCCAGCGTCGCGAAAACACCATGACGGAACGTCTCCTCAACGAAATCCTCGATGCCTCCAACGGCCTTGGTGGCGCTGTCAAGCGCCGCGAGGATACCCACCGCATGGCGGAAGCCAATAAGGCCTTCGCCCACTACCGCTGGTAATCACCAGGGTTATCTGACCCGCGAGATAGAAGAGAGCGAAAAGTGGCACAAGAAGTGCTTACGGACCTTTCCAAGGTTCGCAATATCGGCATCATGGCGCACATCGATGCCGGCAAGACAACGACCACCGAACGCATCCTGCTCTACACCGGCATTAACCACAAGCTGGGTGAAACCCATGACGGCGCATCGACGACCGACTGGATGGAACAGGAAAAGGAACGCGGCATTACGATTACGTCCGCCGCGGTCACCGCGTTCTGGAAGGGTACGCAGTTCAATATCATCGACACCCCCGGCCACGTTGATTTCACCGTGGAAGTGGAGCGGTCCCTGCGCGTGCTGGACGGCGCCATCGCGGTGTTCGACGGTAAGGAAGGCGTGGAGCCGCAGTCCGAAACGGTGTGGCGCCAGGCTGATAAGTACCACGTGCCGCGTATTTGCCTCATCAACAAGATGGATAAGTTGGGGGCCAACTTCGACTTCTCCGTCCAGACCATTCGGGATCGCCTCAGCGCTCACCCGACGGTCATCACCTTCCCGATCGGTGCGGAAAATGACTTCTCCGGTGTGGTGGACGTTCTCAAGATGAAGGCGATCCGCTTCCCCGAAAAGGACGCTCAGGGTAATGACACCTGGGGCGCCGTGGTGGTGGAAGAGGAGATCCCGGCGGAACTCCAGGCCAAGGCGGAAGAACTGCGCATGGCCGCTATGGAAGATGCCGCGGAAGCTTCCGATGAACTCATGGAGAAGTACCTTGAGGACGGCGAGCTGAGCACCGAGGATATGATCAAGGGTCTGCGTATCCGCACGATCGCCTCGGAAATCTACCCCGTGTACGCCGGTTCGGCCTACAAGAACAAGGGTATCCAGCCCGCGCTGGACGGCGTGGTGCACTTCCTGCCCGCCCCGATTGACGTTCCCGCTATCAAGGGCTTCAAGCCGGGTCACGAAGAAGACGGTGAAACCGAAGAACGCCACCCGAGCGAGAACGAACCGTTCTCCGCGCTGGCTTTCAAGATTGCGGTGCATCCCTTCTACGGCAAGCTCACCTACATCCGCGTGTACTCCGGTAAGGTCTCGGCCGGCACCCAGGTGCTCAATTCGGTCAAGGGCCGCAAGGAGCGCGTGGGCAAGATGTTCCAGATGCACTCCAATAAGGAAAACCCTGTTGAAGAAGCGCATGCCGGGCATATTTACGCGTTCATTGGGCTGAAGGACACCACCACCGGTGATACCCTCTGCGCCCAGGACGCCCCGATTATTCTTGAGTCCATGTCCTTCCCGGAGCCCGTGATTCACGTGGCCATCGAGCCGAAGTCGAAGGGCGACCAAGAAAAGCTTTCCGTGGCTATTCAGAAGCTCGCGGAAGAGGATCCGACCTTCACGGTTCGTCAGGATGAGGAAACCGGCCAGACCGTTATCGGCGGTATGGGCGAACTCCACCTCGACATCCTCGTCGACCGTATGAAGCGTGAGTTCAAGGTTGATGCGAACGTCGGTGCTCCGATGGTTGCCTACCGCGAGACGATCCGCAAGAAGGTCGATAGCGTCGAATACACCCATAAGAAGCAGACGGGTGGTTCGGGCCAGTTCGCACGTGTCATCGTGACGTTTGAGCCGCTTGACTCCAACGAAGACGGCGACACCTACGAATTTGTCAACGCCGTGACCGGTGGTCGCGTTCCGCGTGAATACATCCCGTCTGTCGATCAGGGTATCCAGGAAGCCATGCAGAATGGTGTCCTCGCCGGGTTCCCGGTGGTGGGCGTCAAGGCCACCCTGGAAGACGGCGCTTATCACGACGTCGACTCCTCGGAGCTGGCGTTCAAGATCGCGGGTAACCAGGTGTTCAAGGAAGGCGCACGTCGCGCCAACCCGGTGCTCCTGGAACCCATCATGGACGTGGAAGTCCGCACCCCGGAAGAGTACATGGGCGACGTTATCGGCGACCTGAACTCCCGGCGCGGTATGATCAAGTCCATGGAGGATGCGACGGGCGTCAAGATCGTGCGTGCCAACGTGCCGCTGAGCGAAATGTTCGGCTACGTTGGTGACCTGCGGTCGAAGACCCAGGGGCGCGCGGTGTATTCCATGCAGATGGATTCCTACGCCGAAGTCCCGAAGGCCGTTGCGGAACAGATCATCGCGGAATCTCGTGGTGAATAGTCGCCGGTTTCGTTTACAATAGGTAACTGTTCGGAACAGACCGGATTATGCGCGAGCATCATCCACATAGCTGTAAGTAATTTCTAGAGTCCCAGGAGGGCCCAGTGGCGAAGGCCAAGTACGATAAGTCCAAGCCGCATATGAACATTGGCACCATCGGTCACGTCGATCACGGAAAGACGACCACGACCGCTGCGATCACCAAGGTTCTGTCGGATAAGTACCCGGATCTGAACGAGTACACCCCGTTCGATCAGGTTGACAACGCTCCCGAAGAGCGCCAGCGCGGTATTACCATCAACGTGTCCCACGTGGAATACCAGACCGAGAAGCGTCACTACGCACACGTTGACGCCCCCGGCCACGCGGACTACATCAAGAACATGATTACCGGTGCGGCCCAGATGGACGGCGCGATCCTCGTGGTTGCGGCGACCGACGGCCCGATGGCCCAGACCCGTGAGCACGTGCTGCTCGCCCGTCAGGTGGGCGTGCCCCAGATCATCGTTGCTCTCAACAAGTCCGATATGGTTGACGACGAAGAGCTGCTCGAACTGGTGGAAATGGAAGTTCGCGAACTTCTCTCCTCCCAGGATTACCCGGGCGATGACCTCCCGGTCGTGAAGATCTCCGCTCTCAAGGCGCTGGAAGGCGATCCGAAGTGGGTTGCTTCCATCGAAGAGCTCATGGATCAGGTGGACAACTACTTCGAGGATCCGGTGCGTGACACCGACAAGCCGTTCCTCATGCCAATTGAGGACGTCTTCACCATTACCGGCCGTGGCACCGTGGTCACCGGTCGTGTGGAGCGCGGTATCCTCAACCTCAACGAGGAAGTGGAAATTCTCGGTATCCGCGATACCCAGAAGACCACCGTTACCGGTATCGAAATGTTCCACAAGCAGATGGATTACGCCGAAGCTGGCGAAAACTGCGGTCTGCTGCTCCGCGGCACCAAGCGTGAAGATGTTGAGCGCGGCCAGGTTGTGGCCAAGCCCGGCACCATCACCCCGCACACCCAGTTCGAAGCTCAGGTCTACGTGCTGAAGAAGGAAGAAGGCGGCCGTCACAACCCGTTCTTCTCCAACTACCGCCCGCAGTTCTACTTCCGCACCACGGACGTCACCGGCGTCATCACGCTGCCCGAAGGCACCGAGATGGTCATGCCCGGCGACAACACCGAGATGTCGGTTGAGCTCATCCAGCCCATCGCCATGGAAGAAGGCCTCGGCTTCGCTATTCGCGAGGGCGGCCACACCGTTGGTTCAGGGCGCGTCACCAAGATCATCAAGTAACTTGATGCATCGGCGCGAAGCTACCCGGCCACCGGGTAACTGAGCAAAACGTCCGCCGCGAGGCGGGAAGGGACCCTAGCATTGCGCTAGGGTCCCTTTGTATTTGCACGACGCCGCAGAACTTGGCAGAGTGGCGCTATGGCTCTCGAGGATGTGTATAGAAAAATCGGGTTTCTCGCTAATACGGCGGGCGGCGGGGCTGGGGCGGAAAACGCAATCGCGGTAGGCGCGGTCCCGGCGGCGCCGGCCGCGGTGCTCTGGGATATGGACGGCACCCTGGTGGATTCGGAAGAAGAATGGGCCCGGGTATCGGGGAATGTGGTGCGTGCCCACGGCGGAATCTGGACGGATGAAGATATCGTGGCTATCCGCGGGGCAGATACCATCGCGCACGGACGGCGCATGATGGATGCGGTGCGCCGCGGCGGGGGAGAGGTGGATCCCTGGAAGATGTTTGCCGAGGTGCTGCGCGCCATGGCCGATCACATGGCAGATGCCCAGCTTATTGACGGTGCGGGGGCGCTTCTCGATGCTTTTTCCGCGGCGGGTATCCCGCAGGCTCTTGTGACGGCCACCCCGGGCCGCCCCGTGGAGATCTTCCTCGCCGGTCCGGGCAGCCGGTTGGAAGCGGCGGTTACCGGGGACGATGATGTCCCCGGTAAACCGAATCCCGCTCCCTACCTCCTGGGTGCTGAGCGCCTGGGCGTTGCTATTGAGAACTGCCTCGCTTTCGAGGATTCCGGGCCCGGATTAGCCGCGGCCCGCAGCGCCGGCGCTTTCACCGTGGATGTGGGGGAGTTCCCCCTGGTTGAACTCGCGGCCTTACTTTAGCCAGTGCGCTGATGAGTTCCTGGCCACATCTGGTGGCGCAGTCGAGGCCGGCAGCGCAGCTAGAGCGCAGTTAGAGCACAGCTAAAGCGCAGTTAGAAGGACGTGATGACGACGCGGCCAATGCCGGCGTGGTGCTCGGCCATCGCCTGATAGGTCGCATCGATATCATCGAGGCTAATCTCGGTGGCAACAAGGTCATCGAGGTGGAGGCGGCCCTGTTGGTAGAACTCTACGTACTGGGGAATATCCGTCTTGATATCGGTATTCCCCATGTACACCGCGTGGATATGGCGCCGGTGCACGAAGAATTCGTTGAGCGGATTGATCGTCCACTCCATCTCGGGCTTAAAGACCCCCGCCACGTACACGTCCCCACCCTGCCGGGTTGCCGCGATGGCCGTTTCCATCGTGGGTACGATGCCGAGTGCCTCGAAGGACTTATCGACCCCGCGCCCATCAGTAGCCGCGAAAATCTGCTCGATAGCGTTCGGATCACCCGCGTTGACGAAATGGGTCATCCCAAATCTCTTCCCGAATTCTTCCTTCTCCGGGTTGGTATCCACCCCGATAATCCGCCCGGCCCCGGCAATGCGGGCGCCGTTGACGATGCTCAGGCCCACCCCGCCCAAGCCCACCACGGCCACGGTGTCGCCGGGGCGCACCTGCGCGGTGTTAAGAGCGGCGCCCGCGCCGGTAATAACCGCGCAGCCGATCACACAGGCCTGCGGGAACGGCATCTCGGGGTCAATTTTCGCCACTTGGTGTTCGTGTACGAGCGCTTGTTCAGCAAAGCCGGCGATACCGTAGGTCTGGAAAATCGGTTCGCCGTTGCGGCTCAGCCGCGGGGCTTCATCTGGGCCGCGCAGCGTTTCCTCCGGGAATTCGCATTCGTACATACGCGATTCCCGGCAGGCCCGGCAGTGCCCGCAGTATTGGATAAGGGAGGCAACCACGTGGTCTCCGACCTTAATTTCCTTCACGTCCGGGCCGACGGCGGTAACGATACCGGCGGCTTCGTGCCCGAGTACCTGCGGGAAGGGGAACCCGAAATTGGTGGTGGAGAGCGTGAGATCCGAGCGGCATAGGCCGGAGGCCTTGACGTCGAAAAGGACCTCGCGGCCGATGGGTTCGGCAATCTCGATATCTTCGATGGTGAACCCGCCACCCACAGAATTTACTACTGCTGCTTTCACTATGACTCCTTTCCTGAAAGCGAGGAGAGAAACTCCGCCGCGGAGATTCCCTCCGGGAGAAGAATCGACTGGATATTGGCGAATTCGCGTACCCCTTCGTAGCCCATCTCGCGCCCGAAGCCGGAGCGCTTGACACCGCCGAATGGCATGCCGGCGGGAACAGCGGGAACCGGGGAGTTAATGGCAACGGTGCCGGTATCTACCCGAGCGGCAACGCGCGCAGCGTGCGCCACGTTCACCGAATGAACCGTTCCGCCCAGCCCGTAGCACGAATCATTAGCCAGTCGGATTGCTTCTTCTTCCGAGGATACCCGGTAAACACTCCAGACCGGCCCGAAAATTTCCTCGTAGAAAATGGGATTATCCCGCTCCACGTTTTCCAGAAGCGTCGGCTGCACCCAGGTATCTCCCTCGGGAACAATATGGCCCAGGGGAGTGGCGCTCGCCCCGCCCTCGATAGCCCGCCGGATCTGATCATTGACCGTGGCGGCTTGCTCGCGGGAGGACATGGGCGGCACGGTGGTATCTTCGGCAGCTGGATCCCCGGGTCGCAGCTGCGCGGTGCTCTCTTTGAGCCCGGCCACGAACCTGTCATAGAGAGCATCGGGAACGATCATGCGCTTGGGGGAGGCGCAGACCTGCCCAGCGTTGAAGCACCGTCCCATAATCGCCAGCTGGATGGTGGCCTCAATATCGGCGTCGTCCAAAATAATAAAGGGATCAGAACCGCCCAGTTCCATAACGGATTTCTTCAGGTGCCGGGAAGCGAGCTGTGCGATTTTTGCCCCCGCGGCTTCCGAACCGGTGAGCGTGACGATACGCACCCGATCATCGCTGATGAGCCGCTCCACTTGCGCGTGGGTGGCGTAGAGATTTTGCCACACACCGCGGGGTAGTCCGGCATCGTAGAGTACGTGAACGATAGCCGCGGCACATTGCGGCAAAATTGACGCGTGCTTGAGAATAACCGTATTTCCGCAGAGCATTGCGGGAGCGAAGCCGCGAATGGCCTGGTAGTAGGGGAAGTTCCACGGTTCAATTTCGACGACGACGCCCTCGGGGCGATAGGCAATATAACCTTCGAAAGGCGCGGCGGTGGAGCTGACCGGGCGCGGAGCTAAAATATTTTCCGCTTCATCAGCGAGCCAGCGCAGCATGGTCGGCACGGTGTTACCCGCTTCCCCGGTGGCTTCCCCAATGAGTTTGCCCATTTCCAGGGTGGCCAGCGCCCCCAGTTCGCTCGCGCGATCTTCCGCGATATCGGCGGCCCGGCGCAGAATAGCGGCGCGTTCGGCAAGAGAGGTGCGGCTCCACGTCTGGAATGTTTCGTGGGCGAGCTCAAGCGCTTTATCCACTTCTTCATCGGTGGCATAGGGGAATTCGGCGAGCACTTCGCCGGTGTAGGGATTTGTTGATCGATAGGACATCTTCATCTGCCTCCTCGGTATGGTGGATGATCACTCGCCCGCGACACCCGCGTCGCTACGCGATGTAGATCACTTAACGCCATGCTAAGTGGTGGCGCATCCCGGGGCAAGGGTGGGGGAAATGGTGCCATTGGCGGCCCGTGGGGCCGAGAGATCGAGAGGCGGCGTCGTCGTACTTATGACGTGAAGCGCCTCACGACGTGCGTTTCTTGCGTGAGCTGCGGCCTTTCGGTAAAATTTTTACCCGTGCCGGCTGGCCTTTGGGCTCGCTGGAAATGAGAAACGGCGCACGTTCGCCGTGAGAGTCTTGAAAGTAAGCCGAAGCTTTTGGCATACTTAACAAGTTGCTCGGATTACGAGCGAAGGAACTTAATCGGTTACCCAACGCCGATTATCGTATAAAGGGTTCTCCGTAACCTCACATAGGGCATGGCTACTAGATTTACCTCCGGTACGACACGCCCGAGTGCGGGTACCGGGCACCGAAGCTAAAGAGAGGTAGACGCGCCATGGCGGGACAGAAGATCCGCATTCGGCTGAAGTCATATGACCACGAGGTCATTGATAGCGCGGCCAAGAAGCTCGTCGATGAAGTTGCGCGTACCGGCGCGACCGTGGTGGGACCCGTCCCGCTGCCGACGGAAAAAAACGTTTTTTGCGTTATCCGCTCGCCCCACAAGTACAAGGACTCCCGCGATCACTTTGAGATGCGCACACACAAGCGCCTTATTGACATCGTGGATCCCACCCTGAAGACGATTGACAGCCTGCGCCGTCTCGATCTTCCGGCTGACGTCAACGTGGAAATCAAGCTCTGAGGTAATACGCAATGAACTCCAAGCAAGCTGTTGCCAGCAAGCCCGTGAAGGCTTTGCTGGGCACGAAGCTGGGGATGACCCAGCTCTGGGATGAGGACGGGCGCCTCCTTCCCATTACTGTTGTGCGCGTGGGCACCAATGTGGTGACCCAGGTTCGCACCCCCGAGGTCGACGGCTATTCCGCCGTGCAGCTCGCCTCGGGCGACGAAAAGACGAAGAACGTCACCAAGCCGCTCCAGGGCCACTTCGATAAGGCCGGTGTCACGCCGCGCAAGAAGCTGGCGGAAATCCGCACTCCCGATGCCAGCGAATACACGCTCGGGCAGGAACTGACCGCGGATATCTTCGAAGCGGGTCAGTCCGTTGACGTTATTGGTACCTCCCGCGGTAAGGGCTTCGCCGGTGTTATGAAGCGTCACGGCTTCGCCGGTGTTTCGGCCTCCCACGGTGCGCACCGCAACCACCGCAAGCCCGGTTCCATCGGCGCCTGCGCCACCCCCTCGCGCGTCTTCAAGGGTCTGCGCATGGCTGGTCGCATGGGTCAGGACCGCGTGACGGTGCAGAATCTGTCCATCCACTCCGTTGACCTCGAGAACGGCCTGTTGCTCGTGGTTGGCGCCATCCCCGGTGCAAAGGGTGGCTCGGTTGTGGTCCGCACGTCCGTGAAGGGAGCCTAACAATGGCAGACTTCAAGATTGACGTTCTCGATGAAACCGGCAAGGTGACCTCGCAGGCCACCCTCCCGGCTCAGCTCTTTGATCTCGACTTCAATATGGCGCTGGTGCACCAGGTCGTCAACGCGCAGCAAGCTGCGGCTCGCCTGGGTACCCACGCCACGAAGACCCGCGGTCAGGTGTCCGGCGGTGGTAAGAAGCCGTGGCGCCAGAAGGGGACCGGCCGGGCCCGCCAGGGTTCGATCCGCGCTCCGCAGTGGGTCGGTGGCGGCGTTGTCCACGGCCCGCAGCCGCGTGACTACTCGCAGCGCACCCCCAAGAAGATGATTGCGGCAGCGCTGTTGCAGTCCCTCTCGGACCGGGCTCGCCACGAGCGTATTCACGCCGTGACGGCTTTCGTTGCGGATGAGACCCCGTCCACCAAGGCTGCGCGTGCGCTCATCGAAAAGATGAACGAAGGGCGCAAGGCGCTCGTTGTGGTCCAGCGTGAAGATGATGCGTCGGTACTCTCCGTGCGCAATCTGCCGCAGATCCACGTCCTCTACGTTGATCAGCTCAATAGCTACGACGTTCTTGCTGCTGACGACGTCATCTTCACGGAAGCCGCGCTCGGCGCGTTCGTGGAGAAGAACACCAAGAAGGATGAGAAGTAATGACTGAGAACGGTAACTTCTGGAATAAGAACCCGCACGATGTCATCCTCGCCCCGGTGATGTCGGAGAAGAGCGCGCTGCTCGAAGAACAGGGTAAGTACACCTTCTTCGTGGATCCGCGTTCGAACAAGACCGAAATCAAGCAGGCCGTCGAAGCGATTTTTGGCGTCAAGGTTGCCTCCGTCAACACGCAGAACCGCCAGGGCAAGACCCGGCGTACGCGCAACGGCATCGGGCGGCGCAAGAATACCAAGCGGGCCATCGTGACCTTGCGCGAGGGCTCCATCGACATCTACGGCGAAATCGTCTAATAGGCGATTCGAGGAACTGAGGAATAAGAACTCATGGGAATTCGTAAGTACAAGCCGACGACCCCGGGTCGTCGCGGTGCGAGCGTTGCCGACTTCGCCGAGATCACTCGTTCGACCCCGGAGAAGTCCCTCGTTCGTCCCCTGAAGAAGACCGGTGGACGCAACAACCAGGGACGCATCACCACCCGCCACAAGGGCGGTGGGCACAAGCGCCAGTACCGTCTCATCGACTTCCGTCGCTGGGATAAGGACGGCGTGCCGGCCAAGGTTGCGCACATCGAATACGATCCGAACCGCACCGCGCGTATCGCGCTGCTCCACTTCGCTGATGGCGAGAAGCGTTATATCGTTGCTCCTCGCGGCGTCAAGCAGGGCGATCTCATCGAAACCGGTCCGAATGCGGATATCAAGCCCGGCAACAACCTGCCGCTGCGCAATATCCCTCTCGGTACCACGGTGCACAATGTGGAACTCAAGCCGCTCGGCGGGGCGAAGATCGCCCGCAGCGCCGGTGCTTCCGTGCAGTTGGTTGCCCGCGAAGGCAAGTACGCGCAGCTGCGTATGCCTTCCGGTGAAATCCGTAACGTGGACGTGCGTTGCCGCGCCACTGTCGGTGAAGTCGGCAATGCCGAGCAGGCGAATATCAACTGGGGCAAGGCCGGCCGTATGCGCTGGAAGGGCGTTCGCCCGACCGTCCGCGGTGTTGTCATGAACCCGGTGGACCACCCGCACGGTGGTGGTGAAGGTAAGACGTCCGGTGGGCGCCATCCCGTTAGCCCGTGGGGCAAGAAGGAAGGCCGTACCCGCCGTCCGAACAAGGCCAGCGACAAGCTCATCGTGCGCCGTCGCAAGACCGGCAAGAAGCGCTGAGGAAGGATTAGCTGATGCCCCGCAGTTTGAAGAAAGGTCCGTTCGTCGACGAGCACCTCTACAAGAAGGTCGACGAGCAGAACGAGAAGAACACCAAGAACGTAATCAAGACCTGGTCGCGTCGGTCGGTTATCACCCCCGATTTCCTGGGTCACACCTTTGCAGTGCACGATGGACGCAAGCATGTGCCGGTATTCATTACCGAATCCATGGTTGGCCACAAGCTCGGGGAGTTCGCCCCGACCCGCACCTTCCGCGGGCACGACAAGGACGACCGAAAGGGCCGCCGGCGCTAAGCCGGGGCCTCGAGCGAGAGAGTAAGGCAGAACTATGGAAGCAAAGGCGCAGGCGCGCTTCGTGCGCGTGTCGCCCATGAAGGCCCGTCGTGTCGTGGACACCATCCGCGGCCGGCGCGCCCTGGACGCTATTGACGTACTGCAGTTCGCACCGTTTGCAGCCGCCACTCCGGTTCGTAAGATCGTGGAGTCGGCTATTGCCAACGCGCGCTACGCCGCCGAGCAGGCGGGGGAGCGCTTCGATGAGTCTGAGCTCTTCATCGGCGAAATTTACGCCGACGAAGGCCCGACGATGAAGCGCATCCAGCCGCGTGCTCAGGGCCGGGCGAACCGCATCAACAAGCGGACGAGTCACATCACCGTTATCGTTACCGACGAGAAGCCCAAGACCAAGAACCAGAGGAGGGCCCGCTAGTGGGACAGAAAGTCAACCCTATTGGGTTCCGTCTCGGCATCACGACCGACCACCGCTCCAAGTGGTTCGCTGATTCCACCAAGAAGGGGCAGCGCTACTCGGACTACGTCCTCGAAGATGTCAAAATCCGTGACATGATCGAAAAGACGCTCGAGCGCGCCGGTATTTCCAGCGTGCATATCGAGCGCCGCGCCGAACGCGTGGTTGTGGATATCCACACCGCTCGTCCCGGTATCGTCATCGGCCGGCGCGGTGCGGAAGCTGATCGCCTCCGCGCCGACCTCGAGAAGCTGACCGGCAAGGCCGTCCAGCTCAATATTCTCGAAGTGAAGAACCCGGAAGCTGACGCCCAGCTCGTAGCGCAGGGTATCGCGGAACAGCTCGCCTCGCGCGTGTCTTTCCGCCGCGCTATGCGCAAGGGTATCCAGTCCGCCGAGCGCGCCGGTGCCAAGGGCATCCGCGTGCAGTGCTCGGGCCGTCTGGGTGGCGCGGAAATGTCGCGTAGTGAGTTCTACCGTGAAGGGCGCGTGCCGCTGCACACCCTGCGCGCGAATATCAACTACGGTTTCTACGAAGCGCGTACCACCTTCGGCCGCATTGGCGTGAAGGTGTGGATTTACCGCGGTGATCTTACCGACGCTGAGTACTACCGCAGCCTCGCGGAAGCACCGCGCGGTGGGCGCGGAGGCCGTTCGGATCGTCGCGGACGTCGCGGCACCGGTCGCGGTCGCGGTGGCCAGCGTGGGGAAGCCCGCAGCGAACAGGCTCAGAGCCCGGCTACCGGAGCCGAAGCTCCGGTAGCCGCGCCGGAATCAACCGGAACGGAGGCATAACTCATGCTGATTCCTCGTCGTACTAAATGGCGCAAGCAGCACCGTCCGCACCGTAAGGGTATGGCCAAGGGCGGAACGCAGCTGGCTTTCGGTGAATACGGCATCCAGGCGCTCGAGCCGGCCTACATCACCAACCGTCAAATTGAAGCAGCTCGTATCGCCATGACGCGTCACGTCAAGCGTGGCGGCAAGATCTGGATTAACATCTTCCCGGATCGCCCGCTCACGAAGAAGCCGCTCGGCGTGCGTATGGGTTCGGGTAAGGGCCCGGTGGAAACCTGGGTTGCCAATATCAAGCCCGGTCGTGTCATGTTCGAAATGGCCGGTGTTGACGAGGCTCTCGCCCGCGAGGCCATGAGCCGCGCCCAGCACAAGCTGCCCATCAAGACCCGCTTTATCACCCGTGAGGAGGTTGAGTAATGGCTAAGGGACTGACCACCGCGGAACTCGACGCGATGACCGACGCGGAGCTTCTCGAGAAGCTTGCCGAGTCGAAGAAGGAACTGTTCAACCTCCGCTTCTCGGCGGTGACTCACCGCCTGGAGGACAGTGGCCGCCTGCGGGAAGTTCGTCGCGAGATTGCTCGCATTTACACCATTAAGAGCGAGCGGGAGAAGAACATTCGAACCGCTCCGGCCGCTCAGTAAGTGAGGATGAGATGAGCGAGAACGCAACCACTGAAACACGTAATCACCGCAAGACGCTGCGCGGCTACGTGGTCTCCGACAAAATGGACAAGACCGTTGTCGTTGAAGTTGAAGATCGCGTTAAGCACCCGCTATACGGTAAAGTTATTACCCGCACCAAGCGAGTGAAGGCGCACGACGAAAATAACGAGGTTCGCGTAGGCGATTTGGTCTCCATTATGGAAACCCGCCCGCTGTCCGCGACCAAGCACTTCCGGGTCGTTACGATCATCGAGAAGGCGAAGTAGTTAGGGCTTTCCTAGCTTTAGCGAATGTGACCGGCCTGAACGCAGGCGGCCCTCGCATGTGGGCCAAAGGCGTTTGGGCCGGCGCAGTTCGCGCAAACCCATTCGTTCGGCAAGGCTCGAATCCGAGAACCGGCACGACAATAGGAGATAGAAACACATGATCCAGCAGGAGACGCGGCTTAGCGTCGCCGATAACACCGGTGCCAAGGAACTTTTGTGCATCCGGGTGCTCGGCGGCTCCGGCCGGCGCTACGCCGGAATTGGTGACACCATCGTCGCCACCGTCAAGGATGCTATTCCGGGCGGAAACGTAAAGAAGGGCGACGTCGTCAAGGCGGTCGTCGTCCGTGCAGTTAAGGAAACGCGCCGCAAGGACGGGTCCTACATCAAGTTCGACGAAAACGCAGCCGTGCTGTTGAAGAACGACGGCGAACCCCGCGGCACCCGTATCTTCGGGCCCGTCGGGCGTGAGCTTCGCGATGCGAAGTTCATGCGCATCATTTCGCTGGCTCCGGAGGTGATCTAATGGCGAAGATTAAGAAGGATGATCTCGTCCAGGTTATCGCCGGGCGCGATAAGGGGATGCAGGGTCGCGTGCTGTCCGTTGACACCAAGCGTGAGCGCGTGATCGTGGAAGGCGTCCAGCGCGTGAAGAAGCACGTGCGCGTGGGGCAGACCTCGCGGGGCGGCACCACCGGCGGTATCGAAACCGTCGAGGCACCCATTCACATTTCGAACGTTGCCCTCGTTCACGATGGCAAGCCGATTCGCGTGGGCTACCGTGAGGTAGAAGTTGAGCGCGATGGCAAGAAGAAGATTGTCCGTGAGCGCATCGGACGCCGCGGCGGGAAGGAAATCGAACTGTGAGCGATACCCCCCGTCTCAAGGTGAAGTACCGGGAACACATCATCCCGGAACTCCAGGAAGAATTTAAGTACGTCAACGTTAACCAGGTTCCCAAGATCGTCAAGGTCGTGGTGAATATGGGCGTGGGTGATGCTGCGCGCGATTCCAAGGTGCTCGACGGCGCCGTCGCTGATATGACGGCGATTACCGGCCAGAAGCCGATGATCACCAAGGCCAAGAAGTCCATCGCGCAGTTTAAACTGCGTGAGGGCCAGGCCATCGGGTGCTTCGTGACCATCCGCGGCGACCGCATGTGGGAGTTCCTTGACCGGCTGATTTCCACCGCGCTGCCGCGTATCCGCGACTTCCGCGGCCTTTCGCCCAAGCAGTTTGACGGCAACGGGAACTACACCTTCGGTTTGACCGAACAGACCGTGTTCCACGAGATCGACCAGGACAAGATTGATCGCGTGCGCGGTATGGACATCACCGTGGTGACCTCTGCCGGGAGCGACGACGAAGGGCGCGCTCTTCTCAAGCATCTCGGATTCCCCTTCAAGGAGGCCTAAATATGGCAAAGACCGCTCTGAAGCAAAAGGCCGCCGGTAAGCAGAAGTTCGCCGTTCGTGCGTACACCCGTTGCAACCGGTGCGGCCGTCCGCATTCCGTTTACCGCAAGTTCGGCCTGTGCCGTATTTGCCTGCGTGAGTTGGCCCTGCGCGGCGAACTCCCCGGTGTTAAGAAGTCCAGCTGGTAAAGACTACGTCGCAGGTCCATCGGAAACCGCGACGAGGAAGGGCCACAGCCCAAAATGACAATGACTGACCCAATCGCAGACATGCTGACGCGTCTGCGTAACGCCAATTCGGCGTTCCATGAGTCGGTGTCTATGCCGTACTCCAAGATTAAGTCCCATATCGCGGACATCTTGAAGCGCGAAGGCTACATCGACTCCTACGAGGTGGAGAGCGCCCAGGTGGGCAAGACCCTCACCCTCACGTTGAAGTACGGATCTAACCGTGAACGCGCCCTCGCTGGCGTCCGGCGCATCTCGAAGCCGGGCCTGCGCGTTTACGCGAAGTCCACCAACCTGCCGCGCGTTCTCGACGGCCTGGGTGTGGCTATTTTGTCCACCTCCTCCGGCCTTATGACGGACCGTGAGGCCAAGGATAAGGGCGTTGGCGGGGAAGTCCTCGCTTACGTCTGGTAATGGGAAGTAGGTGCAATAATGTCTCGAATTGGTAGGCTTCCCATCGCTATCCCCAGCGGCGTCGATGTGTCGGTTTCCGGCCAGAACGTCACTGTCAAGGGCCCCAAGGGTCAGCTCGAGCTCTCGGTAGCCGAGCCGATCGCGGTGAATGTTGATGACAATACGGTTCTGGTGACCCGGCCGAATGACGAGCGCGAATCGCGTTCGCTGCACGGCCTGACCCGCACCCTCGTTGCGAATATGGTCGAGGGCGTCACCAACGGGTACAGCAAGGCGATGGAAATCGTCGGAACCGGGTACCGCGTGGTCGCCAAGGGCTCTGATCTTGAATTCTCGCTGGGCTACTCCCACACGATTCTTTTCGAAGCTCCGGAAGGTATCACCTTCACCGTAGCCACCCCGACCAAGTTCACGGTCTCGGGTATCGATAAGCAGCTCGTGGGCGAAACCGCCGCGAAGATTCGCAAGCTTCGTAAGCCCGAACCCTACAAGGGCAAGGGCGTCAAGTACGCTGACGAAGTTATTCGTCGCAAGGCTGGAAAGGCTGGTAAGTGATGGCTGTTACCATCAAGGGCAAGGGCAAGTACATCGCTCGTGCGCGCCGCCACTTCCGGTTGCGCAAGCGTATTTCCGGTACCGCCGCGCGGCCGCGTCTCGTGGTCTCGCGTTCCAACCGCCACATTTACGCCCAGGTTATCGACGACGTCGTGGGTCGCACTCTCGCGGCCGCCTCGTCCTACGAAGCTGACCTGCGCGAAGCGGAGGGTACCAAGACAGAAATCGCGCGGAAGGTCGGCGAACGTGTCGGTCAGCGCGCCAAGGACGCTGGGATCAGCGCCGTGGTCTTCGACCGCGGTGGCAACCAGTACCACGGTCGCGTTGCAGCTGTCGCCGAAGGTGCGCGCGAAGCTGGACTCGATTTCTAACGGCTGAGGAAAGGCAGAGGAAAATGGCTGCAGAGCAGCAGGATCCGGCCCAGAACGGCCGGGAAAATCGCAACGAAGGTCGTCGCGGACGCCGCGATAACCGTCGTGATAACCGCCGTGACAATCGTCGCGGTGAAGAAAAGAACGCTTATATCGAGCGCGTGGTGACCATTAACCGCGTTGCGAAGACGGTCAAGGGTGGCCGCCGGATGTCCTTCACCGCTCTCGTGGTGGTGGGCGACGGCAATGGCCTCGTGGGTGTCGGGTACGGCAAGGCCCGCGAAGTTCCCGCCGCTATCGCTAAGGGTACCGAGGAAGCGAAGAAGAACTTCTTCCGCATCCCGCGTATCGCGCGGACTATCCCGCACGTGGTGCAGGGCGAAGACGCCGCCGGCGTCGTGCTGCTGCGCCCGGCCGCTCCCGGTACCGGCGTAATTGCCGGCGGCCCGGTGCGTGCCCTCATGGAGTGCGCGGGTATTCACGATGTGCTCTCCAAGTCGCTCGGTTCCTCGAACGCGATCAATATCGTGCACGCCACCGTGGCTGCCCTCAAGCAGCTCGAGCAGCCCGAAGCGGTTGCTGCCCGGCGTGGGCTCCCCATCGAGCGTGTTGTCCCCGAAGCTATGCTGCGGGCGCGCGCCGAAGCGGAAGCCAAGGAACGCGAGATCGAAGAGGCCGAAGCCGCCAAGGCGGAAAATGAGGCCGCGGCCGCGGGAGTTGGTGCGTAATGGCAAATCTTAAGATCACCCAGGTCAAGGGTGTTGTTGGTGCGATCCAGCGCCAGAAGGACACCCTGCGCACGCTCGGGCTGCGTAAGATCGGACAGTCCGTTGTGCGCGAGGATACCCCCGAGGTGAAGGGCATGGTTCGCGCCGTGGCTCACCTCGTTACCGTGGAGGAGGTTGACTAATGGCGGAAACGGAAAAGGATTCCATCATTAAGCTGCACGACCTGCGTCCGGCTCCGGGTTCGAACAAGGCGAAGATTCGCGTTGGTCGCGGTGAAGGATCCAAGGGTAAGACGTCCGGCCGCGGTACCAAGGGTACCCGGGCACGTAATACCGTGCGTCCCGGTTTCGAAGGTGGCCAGATGCCGCTGCATATGCGCCTTCCGAAGCTGCGTGGTTTCAAGAACCCGTTCCGGGTTGAATACCAGGTCGTTAACGTTTCGGCGCTCGGCGAGCTCTTCCCGGAAGGTGGGAAGGTAACCTCGGCGGATCTCGTGGCCAAGGGTGCGGTTCGCAAGAACTCCCCGGTCAAGGTTCTCGGAACCGGTGAGATTTCCGTCAAGCTCGACGTCGAAGTGGAAGCGTGGTCGAACTCGGCTAAGGAAAAGATCGAGGCTGCCGGGGGTTCTATCTCCGCGCCGCAGGTCGAATCCAAGTAATACGCGCTGGCCGCACGGCCACCGTTTGACTGAGCACTCACCCACACTCTGTGGATGAACAGTGCGAAATTTGCTCGTCCCCGCTATTATGGCGGGGGCGAGCTTTTTTCTGGGCGCGGGCAGCGTTGCTGAAAGATTGCTTTCAGTGGCAAATACGCAGCGTTGCCAGTGCGCCGTCGTGCGTACTTTCCCCGAAAATACGCTTGTCCCCATTTCCGTCACCCGACGGTTCTCGACGATAACGGACTGCCCCGCGCGATCCGTCACCATCAGGAGGAATCTTGATTAAGGCTTTCGCAGCTGCTTTCCGCACCCCGGATCTGCGCCGCAAGTTGCTTTTCACCATGATGATTATGGTGATTTACCGCTTGGGCAGCTTCATCCCGGCTCCGTTCGTGAGCCTGAGTAATATTCGGGAGTGCACCACGCAGCAGTCGGGCGCGCAGGATCTCATCGATATGCTCAACCTGTTCTCAGGCGGTGCGATGATGCAGCTCTCCGTTTTCGCCCTGGGAATTATGCCCTATATTACGGCCTCGATTATTGTGCAGCTGCTGCGCGTGGTCATTCCGCGTTTCCAGGAACTGCATAAGCAAGGCCAGTCGGGTACCGCGAAGCTGACGGAATACACCCGCTACCTCACCATTGGGCTGGGCCTGCTCCAGTCCTCGGTCGTGGTAGCCACCGCGAACTTCACGTTGTTTGCCGGGTGTAAAGAACCGGTCATTCCGAATGCCACCTGGTGGACTTACACCATGACCATCCTCGCCATGACAGCCGGTACCGGCCTGATCATGTGGATGGCTGAACTCATCACCGAACGCGGGGTGGGCAACGGTATGTCCATCCTCATCTTCACCGGTATTTGCGCCGGCTTCCCCTCGATGATGGGTCAGATCTACGCCGGGCACGGCATTGGCACTCTCCTCATCGTCATCGTGGTCTTCGCGCTTATCACCTTGGTTGTTACCTTTGTGGAGCAGTCCCAGCGCCGCATCCCGGTCCAGTACGCCAAGCGCGTGATCGGCCGGCGTACCTACGGCGGGTCCACCACCTACCTGCCCATTAAGATCAATATGGCGAATGTTATCCCGGTGATCTTCGCTTCCTCGATCCTCATGCTCCCCACCATGATCTCCACTTTCGGAAATCAGAATTCGTCCTGGGTGGTCTGGATCCAGCGCAACTTCCAGCACAACGGCTGGGCCTATATTCTCACCTACGCGCTTCTCACTTTCGCTTTCACCTTCTTCTACACCTCCATCGCTTTCGATACGGACGAAGTCGCGGACAATATGAAGAAATACGGTGGCTTCATTCCGAATGTGCGCGCCGGCAAACCCACCGCGGATTACCTCCACTTCGTCTCTAATCGCCTCACCTGGGTGGGCGCCACCTACCTCACCATTGTGGCCCTCATCCCGCTGCTGCTCTTCAGCGCGCTCGGCATCGTACAGTCCGGCTTCGGCGGCACCTCCATCATGATTCTGGTGGGTGTGGGCCTCCAGACTGTGAAGGACATCAACGCCCAGCTCCAGCAGCGCCACTACGAAGGCTTCCTCGGCGGTATCCGCTAACGCGGCCTCGCCCCCTCTTCCCAGCGGGGCGCGGGCGCGCTCCGCACCGATAAACACAGAAAGGTGCCACTCATGTCTGTACGTTTGATTTTGGTTGGCCCCCCGGGCGCGGGCAAAGGCACCCAGGCGGCCGGCATTGCGGAGCGTTACGGCATCCCGGCTATTTCCACCGGTGATCTTTTCCGCGCGCACGCGAAGGCCCAGGATGAATTGGGGCGGCTGGCTGCCTCCTACTCGGAAAAGGGCGAACTCGTCCCTGATTCCGTTACGAACCAGATGGTGGAGGAGCGCCTGGGTGAAGCCGATGCGGCTACTGGTTTCCTCCTGGATGGCTACCCGCGCAACCTCGACCAGGTAAGCGCCCTCGACGCCATGCTCGGTGAGAAGAACGTGGATGTTGTTGTGGAGCTCCAGGCCGACGACGACGTTGTGGTCCAGCGCCTCCTCGGACGCGCCCAGGAGCAGGGCCGCGCCGATGATACGGAGGAGGTTATCCGCCACCGTATCGAGGTCTATCACGCGACCACCAAGCCGATTATTGATGCATACGCCGGTCGCGGGCTCGTGGTTTCCGTGAACGGCTTGGGCACCGTGGAGGAAGTTGCGGCCGCAATTGATGACGCGCTACGCGATTTCCTGGGCCGGTAGGCATAGCGATGATTAATCTTCGCAGCGAGGCGGATATTCTGGGCATGCGCCAGGCTGCGCTCGTGGTGCGCGCGATTCATGATGACTTGCGCACCCACGTACGCGCCGGGATGTCGACGGCGCAGCTCGATCAGCGCGCCAAGGCCGTCTTGGAGGCCCACGGGGCCGTCTCGAATTTTTACGGGTATTACGATTACCCGGCCCAGACTTGCATCTCGGTGAATAACACCGTAGTGCACGGTATCCCCAGCGAAGAGGAAATCCTGGCGCCGGGGGACCTGGTCTCCTTTGACTGCGGGGCGCTCCTCAACGGCTGGAATGGGGATTCCTGCTTTTCCGTCGTTCTCCCGGGTGGGGATGAGAAGAAGATGGCCGCCCGCCAGCGTCTCTCGGATATTACGGAAGAATCCATGTGGGTGGGTATCGCCGCGATGGCCACCGGGAAATTCGTTTCCGATATCGGGGCAGCCATTGACGATTTCGTGGTAGCCCAAGATCCCGAACCGGGCATCGTGGAAGAATTCACCGGGCACGGGATCGGGCGGGCTATGCACGAAGATCCCACGGTTTTCAATTACCGGACTCGCGGGCGCGGGCCCCGTCTCAAGGCGGGAATGGTGCTGTGCATCGAACCGATTCTTACCGCTGGATCCCAGGAGAACATCACCCTGGCTGATGGCTGGACGGTGAAAACCGCGGACGGTAAGGATGCCTGCCACTGGGAAAGCCAAATCGCTAAGCATGCCGGAGGTATCTGGGTGCTCAACGAGCCCGATGGGGGAGCGGCCCGCCTCGCAAAGTACGGAGTGGTTCCGGTTCCCCTCGGGGACTAGGCGGCTGCGCCGTCGTACTACAACCGCACCGCGAGAAGACGGTACCCGCGCGCTCTCCACGCTACACGTGACCCATAACATCGCTGCCGCCCCTTACATAGGGGCGGCTTCGTGCAGTAGTATTGAACGTCGGTGCCGTGTGCCCGTATGGCGCACGCTTGCGCACCGATTTTGATGTCCCGCACAATCCGGTGCGGGCAACACTGTTAGCGAGGAACATGGCGAAGAAAGACGGCGTCATCGAAGTTGAAGGTAGCGTGATCGAAGCGCTGCCCAACGCGATGTTCAAGGTCGAGCTGGAAAACGGGCATGAAGTTCTGGCCCATATTTCCGGCAAAATGCGTCAGCACTACATTCGTATCCTGCCCGAGGATCGGGTGGTTGTAGAGCTCACGCCCTATGACCTGAACCGCGGGCGGATTGTCTACCGCTACAAGTGATCAACAAGGAAAGTTATTCATGAAGGTCAAGCCGAGCGTTAAGCGCATTTGCGATAACTGCAAGGTCATTCGGCGCCACGGTCGCGTCATGGTGATCTGCAGCTCGAATCCGCGCCATAAGCAGCGTCAGGGCTAAAGCCCCGTTGCACCAGCACTGTTAGCCGCAAGGCAACCCCCGGTCCGGAGGCCGGGGCTCACGGAATAGAGACCCGTGGGAACATCAGTGCCCGATACCTCCGGCATAACTAAGGGAGCTAAGAAATTGGCACGTCTCTCCGGCGTTGATCTCCCCCGCGAAAAGCGGATTGAGATCGCGCTTACTTACATTTTTGGCATTGGACGCACCCGCGCCCACGAGACCCTCGCCGCTACCGGGGTGAACCCGGATACCCGCGTGCGTGATCTCACTGAAGACGATCTGGTGAAACTCAAGAACCATATCGACGAGAACTACAAGGTTGAAGGCGACCTGCGCCGCGAAGTCCAGGCCGATATTCGCCGCAAGATCGAAATCGGTTCGTACCAGGGCCTGCGTCACCGTCGCGGCCTGCCCGTGCACGGGCAGCGCACCAAGACCAATGCGCGCACCCGCAAGGGCCCCAAGCGCACCGTGGCCGGTAAGAAGAAGGCCAAGTAGGCTTCGTCGTAGTTCAGGAGAAATAGATTATGGCTCGTCAGACTCGTTCTGCTAACGCCGGTGCACGCCGTCCGCGTCGCAATCAGCGTCGTAATGTCACCGTGGGTCAGGCCCACATTAAGTCCACCTTCAATAACACCATCGTGTCCATCACCGATCCCACCGGTGCGGTTATTGCTTCCGCTTCCTCCGGGATGGTTGGCTTCAAGGGCTCGCGTAAGTCGACTCCCTACGCCGCGCAGCTCGCCGCGGAAAACGCCGCGCGTCAGGCCATGGAACAGGGCATGAAGAAGGTTGATGTGTTTGTCAAGGGTCCGGGTTCCGGGCGCGAAACCGCGATCCGTTCCCTAACCGCCTCCGGGCTGGAAGTCACCTCCATTTCCGATGTGACTCCGCAGGCCTTCAACGGGTGCCGTCCGCCCAAGCGCCGTCGCGTCTAGTAGCGGCGCGGTGCGTTGCGGCGTCGCCTTTTAGGTACGACGCCGGCGCAGAGGCCACGGCCTCTGCGGCACCCCTCCCAGGGCACGGGCTTTGACAGGAAAAGCCGCGCCCGCACCTCGCGGACAGACAGAGTTTCGCGAGGGTACGCAAACCTCATATAGCGGTTGTTTGCGGAAAGGAAAGAATCGTGCTCATTGCACAACGTCCCGTTCTGAGTGAAGAGAAGATCTCCGAATTCCGGTCCCGGTTCGTCCTCGAACCGCTCGAACCCGGATTTGGGTACACACTGGGTAATTCCCTGCGTCGTACCCTGCTGTCCTCCATCCCCGGTGCTGCGGTCACCTCGATCCGCATCGACGGGGTGCTCCATGAGTTCTCCACTATTCCCGGTGTGAAGGAAGATGTTGCGGAAATCATCCTCAACCTCAAGGAACTTGTTGTCTCCTCGGATAACGACGAACCCGTCCTCATGTACCTGCGTAAGACCGGCCCGGGCGAAGTGACCGCGGCGGATATCACTCCGCCGGCGGGTGTGGAAATTCTCAACCAGGATCTCCATATCGCCACCCTCAATGACAAGGGCAAGCTCGAAATCGACCTTACGGTTGAACGCGGGCGCGGCTACGTTTCCGCGGCTCTCAACAAGGGCGATAACGATGAGATCGGCCGCATTCCGATTGACTCGATCTACTCGCCGGTGCTCAAGGTCTCCTACAAGGTGGAAGCCACCCGTGTGGAACAGCGCACCGACTTTGATCGCCTCGTGGTTGATGTGGAAACCAAGGAATCGACGACCCCTCGGGACGCTCTCGCCTCTGCCGGCAAGACCCTCGTGGAGCTCTTCGGCCTGGCCGTGGATCTCAATGACGAAGCCGAAGGTATCGAAATTGGTCCGGCACCGGTGACCGAGCAGCGCTCCTCGGATCTGCAGCGTCCGATCACCATCCTCAATCTGCCCGCACGTTCTCAGAACTGCCTGCAGCGCGAAGGTATCCATACCATTGGGGAACTGGTGCAGCGTTCGGAAGCCGATCTGCTCGATATTCGCAACTTCGGGGCGAAGTCCATCGATGATGTCAAGGATGAACTGGCGAAGATGGACCTGAGCCTCAAGGATTCCGGATCGAGCTTCCTCGGTGGCGGATTCGATGACTACGGGATGCAGTTCAGCGACGATTCTCAGGCCTGAGCAGCCACATAATTTTACTAGGAGAGTAGACAATGCCTAAGCCCACCAAGGGTCCGCGCCTCGGCGGCAGCCCCGCCCACCAGCGCAAGATTCTTGCCAACCTGTGCAAGGAACTTATTCATCACACGTCGATTAAGACCACCGAAGCGAAGGCTCGCGCGGTACGTCCCCATATCGAAAAGCTCATCACGAAGGCGAAGAAGGGGGACACCCACAATCGCCGCCTAGCACTCAAGGTGCTCGGCGATCGTGAAACCGCCTACATTCTCTTCGAGGAACTCGCCCCGCTGTTCGCGGAACGCGAGGGCGGCTACACCCGCATCACCAAGGTGGGTAACCGCCGCGGTGATAACACCCCGATGGCCGTTATTTCGCTGGTGACCGAGAAGGTTTCCCCGAAGCAGGCGGTTGTTAAGGAAGCGGAAAAGGCCGCCGAGCGTGCCGCCGCTGCGGAAGAAGCCGAAGCTGCTGAATCGGCAGAATCTGCGGAGAGCGCCGAATCGGCCGAAAGCGCGGAGTCCGCTGAATCCGCCGAAAGCGCGGAGTCGGCAGAGTCGGCCGCCAGCGCGGATGAAGCTGCGGAAGCGGAGAAGGCTGAAGAAGCTAAGTAAGCTAGAGAAGCGCCTGCGGTTGGTTCGGTTGCTTGACTAACCGGGCTGCCGGGAAGCTTGAGAGAAGGGCTTCGGAAACGCGAGTTTCCGGAGCCCTTTTCGCTGCCCGCAGGATGCGGGGCTACTGTTGGCTAGGGGATGCGGGGCTATTGTTGCCCGCAGGACACGGGGCTACTGTTGCCCGCAGGACACGGGGCTACTGTTGCCCGCAGGACGCGCGGCTACTGTTGGGCGCGGCCGCGGGCACTGGCGTGGGCGGGGGTAATAGGCAAAAGCGGGTTCCATGGCGGCGTGTCCTTGGCTTGTATCCGGCCCTGAACCGCATGAACCGCGCCCGGAAACAAAGTGCGAGGGAGAGCACCGTTTCGGGGCGATTTCGTGTTCCTTACGCGCATCCTGCGGGAGGAGATGTCCCGGATTCGCACTGTGCCTGGCCGGGCCGCCTCGCCGGCCGGGGTAGGGTGTTTTTCTGAGACGTACTGCGGATGTCGTACATGCGAAGTACAGCTCGGAAAACAGATACCACCTCCCCAGGGGTTGGTGTGACTATTGAACTTCGTGAGGCCCATGAGGCTCTCATGGGAAGACCCCCGAGTTTGTCTATTTACCCTACTGTTCCGCGCGGGCTCGCTCGGAAGCTGCCACCAGATCCCAGGCACGTACCCCGCCGCTCATTCCGGCGGCATTCGGGATAAAGACCACCGAGCCGCTCAGGCGTTCGCGCACGCTCTCGGTGATGCGCGCTGCGTTGCCGCCCCCGAGGTAGAGGGTGTCCCAGCGGATGACCGGGTAGAGGGATTCAATAGCGCGGGCCACCTGCCGGCTCCACGCGGCATCACCCAAGCGGATGCGTTCAATTTCCCCGATCACGTCATCATAGGTGAGGCCCCAGCGCAGCGGGGCGTGCGAAAACTCCAGGTGCGGGGCCAGCACCCCGTTATCAACAATGGCGTTGCCCAGGCCAGTTCCAAAAGTGAGGACCACTTCCAAGCCCCGGCCGGTCACGGTTGCGGCAGCAGCTACCTCGGCGTCGTTGAGCACCAGGGTGGGCCGGGAAAAACGCGCGGCGAGGGCAGCGCGAATATCCAGGCCGTTCCAGGCGGCTTCCATCTCAGGGTCGAGGCGGGTGTGCGGACCGGCGCGGCGAATGTAATGCGGGGTATACACCACAATGCCGTGGCGCAGCATCCCGGGCATGCCTACCGTGAGTCGCTCAAAATCAGCGCCCTCGGCGCGCAGCGCGGCGGCATCCGCGGCAATGATATTTTCCAGAGCTGCGGGGGAGAAGGGGTAGCGGACCGGGGTGCGCCGGGCCGGTCCGATCTGGGTGCCGGCAGCGTCCAGCAGCGCCGTTTTGATGCCGCCCCCGCCGCAATCTACCGCGAAGGTGCGCGGTCCGGAAACAGCGGCCGCGGTGGTGGCATTCGCGGTGTCCTCCGGGCTGGGTGCACTCGCGTACAGCGGTGCGGTGCCAAGTGGGAGGGCCGGCTCCTCGCTTTCGAGTACACGGCCTTCGGCTACGCGGCCCTCGGGCACGTGGCCTTCTGGCGCGCGGCTCTCGGGTATGCGGGAGGATGACTCGGCATGGGAAACTGGATCCATGAGTGACACGCTAGCGCAAAACCTTCGGCTTCGGCTTGATCTTTCCTACGACGGTACTGAATTTCACGGTTGGGCAGCGCAGCCCGGCCTGCGGACCGTGGAAGGCACCCTCACAGAGGCTCTCGCCACGGTGCTGAGAGCTCCGGTCATGCTCACGGTGGCCGGGCGCACCGACGCCGGGGTGCACGCCCGCGGGCAGGTCGCCCATGTGGATGTGCCGCGCGCGGTGCTCACCGCGGCGGCGGGGCGTTCTCAAGATGACCCCACCCGGGTGCTGGTGCGGCGGGTGCAGGGCCTGCTCGCGCGCGCTGCGAGCGGCCCGCGGGGGAGCGCCGATATTGTGCTCCACAGCGCCCGCGAGGTATCCTCCGATTTCGATGCCCGTTTTTCCGCGGTTTCGCGCGAATACACGTACCGCATTGCGGTGGGTCACTTCGATCCTTTACGACGACGCGACGTCCTCTGGCTGGCCGGCCCGCTCGACCTGAGCGCGATGCGGGAGGCCGCGGCCTCCCTCCTGGGCGAACACGATTTCCTCTCCTATTGCAAACCGCGCCCGGGGGCGACGACGGTCCGCGAGCTCCTGGCTCTGGACGTGGCTGAAGAAGGTGAGCTGGTAACCATTCACGCGGTGGCCGATGCTTTTTGCCATTCCATGGTGCGCACCCTCGTGGGCTCTCTGCTCCGGGTGGGCGAGGGGCGGCGCGATGCCGGCTGGCCGGCCCGGCGCTTGCGCGAAGCGAGCCGGGACGGGGAAGTGGTGGTAGCCCCGCCCCATCCCCTCACTCTCGAAAAAGTGAATTATCCTGAACCGGGTCAGTGGGCTGCGCGCGCTGAGGCTTCTCGGGCCATCCGTACGCTGCTAGAGGATTAGCTGGCAGCTACCGTTGCGCGCGGCCGTGACAATGCTGGCCACCACCATTCCACGCGCGGTGCGCATCTTCGATTCGTGCCGATTTAACGTGTCGTCGGCCCCGGGTAAAATCGGTAACGTGACTCAGGAACAAAGCCAAGCTGCGCAATCAACGCCGGTGCGCTCGGTGCGGCACAGCGCTGACCAGCGCTGGCCGGTTCCGTCGTGCCCACCCGCCTATACGCGCCTGCCCCGGCAGCGGCTGCGGCGGGGCTTCCCTTTGTATGCGGTCTTGGCGGGGCTGTTCGTCGTCGTCGCCCTGATTTATAGTTTCTGGTTGGCTGTGCTCCTTTTGTTGCGGGGGCTTCCCGGGCAGCCGTTGTGGTGGCTGCACCTGCTGGTGTTTTGGGCGCTTGCGGCATATTTCGCTTTCCCGCGCCTGCATCAGCTTTTTTCGCTTATGTACGTGCCGGATTATTTCTTCGGGCGCACCAAAACTGCGGACGGTATCCTCGGGGACCCGGTTAATATCGGCTGGGAGGGTAGTGAGGCGGATATTCACGCGGCCATGCGGGCCGCGGGCTGGATCGAAGCCGAACCTATTACTTTCCGTACATCTTGGCGCATTATCGTGGCCGCGGTGCTGCGCCGTTCCTATCCTTCCGCACCGGTGTCTGATTTGTATTTGTTCTCCCGGAAACAGGA
This sequence comes from Actinotignum schaalii, assembly GCF_028864145.1. Lineage (GTDB taxonomy): Bacteria > Actinomycetota > Actinomycetes > Actinomycetales > Actinomycetaceae > Actinotignum > Actinotignum schaalii_B. The sequence goes on from NZ_JARBHJ010000030.1 coordinate 27,829, forward strand.
ATTCGCCTACCAGCAGGAAGTGGACGGCAATGCGGCCCAGCGCCACCACGTGCGCTTTTGGCGCTGCCCACCCGATTGGACCCTCCCGGGCGGGGAACGCATCACCTGGCTCGCCGCCGGAACCTTTGATCGCAGCGTGGGGCTATCCATTTTCACCGGGCAATTCACCCACAAAATCGACCCGAATATCGATGCGGAGCGGGATTTCATTATCAACACGGTGCGCTACGCCGATCCCGAAAGCCACGTGAGCGTTATCGAACAGTATTTCAACGCCTATAGCTCACGCAACGGCGGCGGGGATGAGATCCAAACCGACGGTGACCTTCCTATCCTCGATGTCACCGGCGCGGCCGTGCGCCTGGGTGCGTGTATGGAGGAGAGCGGCCTCGATACTGAGGAGTATTCCGGCCGCTGCGATTCCGGTAGCGGAACGACGGCGCGCCTCGGGCGCGGGCACTCTGACTACTCGTGTGCGGGCCGTCCGGGTGGAGGCCATCGTCGTTCGGGTTATCTGCGTAGTGACTCCGCGGGCAAGCCGGGGTGGCGCAATTCCAGTGCTATGGCAGAAAAGGCCACCGAGCTCGCGCGCACCGCGGCCGAACACCGCGTCCCGCCCGGGGCTCTGCTCTTTTCCGCGGTGGCGATCACGGTACTGCTGGGAACTGCGCTGGTTACCGATATGCTCCCGGCTTCCGCGGTGGATGTGGTGCTCTACCTGGTCATGCTGCTGCTCCTGCTCGGGGTGGCCAACCATTCCCGGGTGGCCTGGGTGCTGTTTCTTGCCTGCGAAGCGGGTATTGCACTGCTGTATCTCTTGTTGGCAACCACGGGGGAAACCGCGGCCATGTACCCGGCCGGAATCTCGGTGTTGGTGGTGCTGGCGATCACTGCGCCACATGTGCGCCTGTGGGTCACAGAAGGCCGGGCCGAACCCGTGGTGGATCTGCCCACCCCCATCCTGTAAAAGCGCCGGTGGAGTACCTCACAGCGCCGGCAAAGCTTTGACCGGCGTAGGCGCCACGGGTATGATAGAGCGTTGTTGTCCATACCATCGGCGCGATGCTTATTCCCACTCGTCGCGCGCTGTGAAGGGCACATCCAACTTTTGACCGTTACGGTTTCGCCCGCCACCACGGCGGATGCTCGGAACCAATATCAGAAACGAAGGCTACGCACGTGCGCACGTACACTCCTAAGCCCGGCGACATTGAGAAGAAGTGGTACATCATTGACGCCACCGATGTTGTCCTCGGGCGTTTGGCAGCTCAGGTTGCCGCCCTGCTCCGTGGGAAGCACAAACCGAATTTTGCTCCTCACATGGATACCGGCGATTTCGTTATTATCACGAATGCGAGCAAGGTGACCCTCACGGGAAGCAAGGCAACGCAGAAGATGGCTTACCGGCATTCCGGTTACCCGGGGGGCCTCAAGGCTACCTCGTATGCCGAACTCCTTGCCTCGAATCCCGAGCAGGCCGTTATTAAGGCGGTGCGCGGCATGCTTCCGCACACGTCTCTCGGACGCCAGCAGCTGAAGAAGCTGAAGGTTTTTGCCGGCGCTGAGCATCCTCACGAAGCTCAGAAGCCCGAACCTTACGAGCTGAAGAAGATCGCCCAATAAGCGAGTCGCGTTCGGCCGCTTTTTTCGGAACAGGATTTACATCAATGTCAGAAACTCATGTTGACACCCAGGTGGAGGAGGAGTTCAGCGGCTCCTACACCACAGAGACCGAAACCCCCAAGGTCGGTCAGGGTGTATCCGCCGCTGTCCCGGGTCAGGCACTCGGCCGCCGCAAGGAAGCCGTTGCCCGCGTCCGGCTCGTCCCCGGCTCGGGGGAATGGAAGGTGAACGGCCGCGACCTGGCCGATTACTTCCCTAATAAGATCCATCAGCAGCTCGTGAAGTCCCCCTTCACCCTGCTTGATCTCGAAGGCCGTTTCGATGTTATCGCCCGTATCAACGGTGGTGGCATCTCAGGCCAGGCCGGTGCGCTGCGTCTCGGCATCGCCCGCGCCCTCAACGAAATTGACCGCGAAGCGAATCGCCCGGCCCTCAAGAAGGCCGGCTACCTCACCCGCGATGCTCGCGCGGTGGAACGCAAGAAGGCCGGCCTGAAGAAGGCCCGCAAGGCTTCGCAGTTCTCCAAGCGTTAAGCTTCGGCGCTATGCGCCTATCTGGGTGCATCGCTCATTTTTTACAAGGGAGGTCCCAATTCGGGGCCTCCCTTGTTGCATGTGCCCCGTTCGCCCTTTGGTTAGCGCGCGTCCACCCCGCGTTCCTTTTTCCGCCAGCGGGCGGTGCGCGTTACAGTAGAACACAGCGCACCCGCGGTACCAGCCAGGACGGCCAGATTCGATATAAGTTTCGCAGCCGCCTCCGGTTCCGGATCTCGCGGGCGAAGTAAGAACAGAGGGAAGCACATGCGGCGCGGCACCGGCCGCGCCTTGGCGAAAGGCTGAGTAATGCCACGACTTTTTGGAACAGATGGCGTCCGCGGACTCGCAAACCGAGCTCTGACGGCGGATCTGGCGGTGAAATTGGGGGAAGCCGCAGCGCGAGTTCTCACCCGCGAATTCGATGGGGAGGGCCGCCCGCGCGCGGTTATTGGTCAGGATTCGCGTGTTTCCGGCGGGATGCTTTCCCAGGCGGTGGCTGCCGGGCTCGCCGGTGCCGGAGTGGACGTGGAACACGTGGACGTTATTCCCACTCCCGGTATTGCTTTTCTCACCGCGGAAGGCGGCTATGACCTGGGTGTCATGATTTCCGCTTCCCACAACCCGATGCAGGACAACGGCATTAAATTCTTCGCCAAGGGAGGTTTCAAACTCGAAGACAGCCTCGAGGACGAAATCGAAGAACTCCTCGGCACGGATTGGGGCCGCCCCACCGGCGCCGGTATTGGCCGTATTAGCGATACCGCGGAATTTGGGGACCGGCTCTACCTGGACCACCTCACCACCGCGATTACCACCCGCCTGGATGGACTCACCATTGTCACCGATTGCGCAAACGGTGCCACCTCCGCCATCGCGCCCGAGGCGCTGCGCCGCGCCGGAGCGAAGGTTATTGTTATTAACGCTGATCCTTCTGGCTACAACATTAACGACGGTTGCGGTTCCACTCACCCGGAGGCTCTTCAGCGCGCCGTCGTGGATAACGGTGCCGATTTCGGGGTGGCTTTTGATGGCGACGCGGATCGCTGCCTGGCGGTCGATCACGAAGGCAAACTCGTGGACGGCGACCAAATCATGGCGATCCTCGCTCTTGCTCTCAAGGATGCCGGCAAACTCGCGCAGAATACCCTCGTCGTTACGGTCATGTCCAACCTGGGCCTGCTGCTCGCCATGAAGGAGCACGGCGTGCGCACGGTCCAAACCGGGGTGGGGGACCGCTACGTCCTTGAGGAGATGCGCCGCGGGGGCTACAGCCTGGGCGGCGAACAATCCGGCCACGTCATTTCTCTCGAAAAAGCCACCACCGGCGATGGCTCACTCACCAGCCTGCTCCTCGCCCAGCAAGTTGCGGCATCCGGGCGCAGCCTGCGCGAACTCGCCAGCGTGGTTACCCGCCTCCCGCAGATTCTCGTCAATGTGCCGAATGTGGATAAAGCCGCGGCCTCCACAAACGAGCAGGTCCAGCGCGCGGTCCGTGAGGTCGAGGAACGCTTGGGGGAGACGGGCCGGGTGCTGCTGCGTCCCTCGGGCACCGAGCCGCTGGTGCGGGTGATGGTTGAGGCTGCCACCCAGGAAGAAGCGGACGCCGTGGCCCACGAACTCGCAGACGTGGTGGCCACGAACCTCGCGTTATAACTCTTGGTGTAACTTTCGCGGTGCGCGTCGCTCGATATTTTTACGACGCCGCCGCCACTTAGCCATGTGCCTCATCCCGCATGCCCTGCTGGCCGGCTTGCGCTGCTGGTCAGCGCGGGCGCTGCCGGACCTGGTAGGGATGTTCATGGGTGTGCTGCGAATGTCGTACATACGAAGTACACCCATGAAAACCCATAGTGCCCCGCAGATACTGGTGTGACTCCCGGGGTTCGGCTTCTGGAAGTCTGGCTACAATTTGCGCAGGTGAATGCGCTGTACTCGATGGTCGGCTCCCTTGCAGAGCATGATATCGGCGCGCTCGCGCGTGGGCTGAATATTCTCCAGCAGATTGGGCAGGTTGATCGCATTCCAGATCTCGAGGGAACGGTCCCGCAGCTCGGCGTCCGGCATATCCGCAAATTGGTGGAAATAGGCGCCGGGCAGGTGAAAAGCGACGTCGCGCAATTTGAAAATACGCGAGAGGTACCAGGTTTCTAGATCTTCCGGGGAGGCGTCTACGTAAATCGAGACGTCGAAGAAATCTGAGACCGCGGTGAGGTTCCCGGTGTAGAAAGCGGGATCCGTGGGGGTGAGACGTGCCCGGGAGCCGGTCAATTTTCCAGCCCCGGGGCGCCCGCCGGCGGCCAGCAGTGGCGGTTGGAGCACATTAAGCCCTTCCAGGATGAGGATATCGGGATGGGCCACCACCTGATGCTGACCGGGCACAATATCGTAAATAACGTGATCGTAGCGGGGCACCTCCACGCGGTCCTCCCCGGATTTGACCCGCCGCAGGAAATCAAGAAGCGCGGCGTGATCGTAGGATTCCGGGAAACCTTTGCGGTCCATGAGTCCGCGCTCTTCCAGCACCGCATTGGGGTAGAGGAAGCCATCGGTAGTCACCAGGTCCACGCGGGGAGTATAGGGCCAGCGCCGAAGCAACTCTTGGAGAAGTCGCGCCGTCGTCGATTTTCCTACCGCAACCGAGCCGGCAATCCCGATCACAAAAGGCGTGCGCTGTTCCCGCAAGCCCAAAAAATCGGAAGTTTTGCGATGCAGATCCCCGATTTCCTGGGCGTACATTTGCAGCAGCGCGGAGAGCGGGCGGTAAATAGCATCCGCTTCGGCCAGGTCAATCGGGTCGCCCAGGGCTTTCAGGTGCCGCACATCCGTGTGCGTGAGGGGGAGGGGCGCGTTTTTGGCGAGGGCGCTCCATTCGTCGTGCGTGAACGTGACGAGGTGACGGTTGGACTCCATGGGGCCAGCCTACTAGCTGGGCGCCCAGCCCCGCCGCATCGGGTGGGGATCCGCGGCCTGGAGCTCACGGCCGTGCTCAGAGAGGCTGGCGGCCCCGTGCCACGGCCGCGGGGGCGCGTTACCATACCAGTATGTTGCGTACCTATGATGCCCAGGCCGTGCGAGCCGCGGAAGAACCTCTCTTGGCGGCCGGCGAGCCGCTTATGGCGCGGGCGGCCCGGGCGCTCGCGAATGCGATTATTTGGGAGCTGCGCCGCCGCTCCATCCGCGTGAGCGGGACCCGCATCGCTATTTTTGCCGGGGCGGGTAATAACGGCGGGGATGCCCTCTACGCCGGTGCATATCTGGCGCGGCGCGGGGCAGCCGTGGTGGCGGTGGCGCCCCTGCCCGCATGCCACCGGGCGGGGGCGCAGGCTTTGGAAAAGGCCGGTGGTACCCTCATCCGGGAAGCAAGCCTGGCGCAGGCGGTCGCGGTGGCGCGGCGCAGCGCCGTCTGGGTGGATGGGCTGCTCGGTATCGGGGCGCGCGGTCCGGCGCGTGAACCGCTGGCTTCCCTGCTGGGTGCGCTGGAATCCGAGCGCCTGGCCAGCCCGGTGGAACCGCTCGTGGTCGCGGTGGATACCCCCTCCGGCATTGGTGTGGACGACGGCGCCCTCCCCGGCCCCTACCTCTCCGCCCACCTCACCGTGACCATGGGGGCGGCCAAGGCCGGGCTGGTGCTGGACCCGGCCCGCCGGGCCGCGGGGCGCATCGAGGTGGTGGAGCTCGGCTTCGCACCCTACCTGGGTGAGCCGGCCGTGCTGCACCTGGGCGATGCCGATGTGGCGGACCTGTGGCGGGTGCCCGGCGCGGACGACCACAAATACACCCGCGGCGTGGTGGGGATCGTGGCCGGTTCCGTGCAGTACCCGGGTGCGGGTTTATTAACGACGACGGCCGCTCTCGCGGCGGGACCCGGGATGGTACGTTACCTCGGCGAGAATGAGGTCGCGGAGCTGGTCATCACCGCGCACCCGGAAGTGGTGGCGGCCCCGGGGCGCATCCAGGCCCTCGCGGTTGGTTCGGGTGATCCGCCGGGGGCGCCGGCGCTGCTGTACGCCGCGCTCAAAGACGGATCCCCGGTGGTCGTGGATGCCGGGGCCCTGCCCGCCATCGCCGATATGGCGGCGCGGGAGGGCGCGCGGTTCGGCGAACACGTGGTGCTCACCCCGCATGCCGGGGAAGCTGCCTTGATGGCCGCCCAATTGGACCTCCATAGCGCGGACGGTGCTCCTTTGAGCCGCGCGGTCATTGAGTCCTGCCCGGTGGCGGCCGCGCGGGCCCTGGCGGCCCGGCTGGGTGCGACGGTGGTGCTCAAGGGATCCGTTGATGTGGTGGCCAGCCCGAGCGGACCGTGCTACGCCCAGGGCGGGGCGCCCAGCTGGCGGGCCGTGGCCGGAGCTGGCGATGTGCTGGCCGGGCTCATCGGCGCTATGCTCGCCCAGCACGCCGTGGTTGCCGAGCCCACGGAGGTTGCCGGACACACTGAACTCACCGAGCCTGCCGCCCGCATCGCGGCCGCTGCCCTGCACATCCATGCCCGCGCTGCCGCGCTCGCGGCCGGAACGCCTTTCGCAGCGCCGGCACGGAGTGCTCTCGGGGAGCCCGCGCCCGCGCCGGGCAGGCCTATCACCGCAGCCCAGATCGCCGCGCGTATCCCGGAGGTCATCGGCCAGATTCTGGGCGGCGCGTAGAATACAGGCACGCCCGCACCCCGCGCCGCGGCCCGCAGCGCGTAGCGCGGCTCGCCCGTAGGCGACCAGCGCGCCCGCAGCTCGCCAGCTCCCGCACTGCATCCCTATCCGCGCCTCAACAGGAAGAACACCATGTTTAACCTTGATCCCGCAGTTTTCACCTCCCGAGCTACCATCAGCCTGGGTGCGCTCGAACAGAACCTCACCCGGGTACGGGCCCATCTCACGGGCCAGAAAATCATGGCGGTTATCAAAGGTGATGCCTACGGCCACGGGTTGCTTCCCGCCGCGGGGGGGGGGGGGGGGGGGGGGGGGGGGGGGGGGGGGGGGGGGGGGCGGGGGGGGGCGCGCGGCGCGGGGGGGGGGGGGGGGGGGGGGGGGGGGGCGCTGGGGGGGGGGGGGGGTG
>NZ_JARBHJ010000031.1 GCF_028864145.1 Actinotignum schaalii
ATACCCATATCAACATGGAGCGCCCGTGGGAAGACGGTCTAAACATCCGTAAAGGCCGGATCGGGAGCTAACGACACGCCGTCATTAGCAACTATTTTTGTCTATTAACCCAAAGTACCCCCGAAGTACCCGTAAGTACCCCTAAAGACCGGTCAAGAGTGGCTACGGGGGAGCGTTCCAAGCCCCACCATTCCCCGACTTTCCCGCGCCAGCTCAACAAAAACTAAGCCCTCAGGCCGATTTCTCGACCTGAGGGTTAGATCGCATGCGGAGAGTAAGGGATTCGAACCCTTGGTGCGGGGTCGCCGCACAACGGTTTTCAAGACCGTCTCATTCGGCCGCTCTGACAACTCTCCAGGCAGCGCCGCCCACGCGGGCTGCAAAAGGCAAGTTTAGCTTAGTTTCGCGCGCTGCCACACCCGCCTGGATTCTAAATCGGAATGCAACAGCGCTGCGGTGCTATCTATAGCGCCACCACCTACGCCGCCGGCACCGCCACGTCAAGTTCTGGGCCAAACTGCCCCACAGCCCCAAACTCACCCACCGGCGTGAACTCCGGCAGCAGGATGCGCTCCATCAGATGCGCATCCATATCCGCCGAGTGGTTACCGGAATGGGTCATGCCGGTGTCCTCAAATCCCTGGCGAGCGTAGAAGCCGCGCAGCGGGCCCACGCAATCCAGGCGCACCCGGTCGTAGCCGTAGGTGACTGCCAGCTGGGCCATCGCGGCCAGGATCGCCCGCCCGGCGCCCTTCGCCTCAACGGCCGGATTGGCCATGAGGGTGTGGAGGTAGAGGGCGGGCCTGTCATCGAACCAGATGAGCGGGTCGGAATGCAGGGCCCGCACGGCGGCGGTGATAGTGCCATCGGCCGCGCGCAAAGCCCAGAATTCGCCGGCGTCTACCTGCTCGGCGATTTTCCACACCGGCAGCGAGCCGAGGGGCCACTGGCTGTTACCTGCGGCGGCCATAGTTTCTTCGATGGTGCGGCGGATGGTGGCGAGGGTGGGGATATCCTCACGCGTGCACCGGGTCAGGTGAGTCAATTGAGTGGTCATGAGAGTCGTCGTCCTCCGCAACTCGGTCCCACAGGGGAAATTCGGTCAGGAATTAGCCAGCGCTTGGCATGCATGAAGCAAATATGCGCTGCTGTTAGGTTGGGTTGGGGGTGGCGTCGTCGTACCGGACGAAACACCGGGGGTGTCACGCGGTCATGGGCCGCTGAACGCTAGCGTAAAACAAGAAAAGTCTTCAGTGCAAGCTCTAGTAACGGTCAAGAATCGGTATCGTTGCTGTACGCGAACAGCTGGAAACGCGGGTGGTACCGCCCGGCCTCGCTTGCTGCACACAGGATTTTACACAGCGCGGCGGCCCTGTCAAAACGTGGTGTGCACCACCGGCACGTGTCTGCCGTGAATGAAGGGCGACGACGCCGCGCCTACCGCCCACCAGCCCTGTTATCCCGCGGAAACGTGAGCGGCGGCGCCCCAGCGCCGGGCCGCGGCATTAAGTCTGACAACCACATAGGATGGTGCCATGACTTCTCTACATAAGGACCCGCACAATGATCGTGCGCAGGCCACCGCGCCCAGCGCTGGCGCCGCGGCTGGCCGTTCGGCCCGCGCGCTCGTCACCCGTACCGCCGACCGTGATTTCCGCATCCCGGCCGTGCTGCATCGGGATAACCAGCTGACCGTCTTCTTCGATGAACGCCCGCATCCGAGCGGGGATTTTGACTGGGAAAACCTGGGTGGGGCAATGGCTGCCGACCTGCCTAATCCCAACCGTATTTGCTATATCACCGCCAAGCTCCCCGCGCCGGGCACGCCGCTGCGCGCGCAGGACCTTGAATTTTCCGCTCCGCTCCCGGTTCCGGGAACTCCTGCGGTGTGCGGGGATCCGTGTGTGGCCGGCGCTCCGGTAGCCAGTGCTACGGGCGCGGATGCCGCAGCGCCAACCGCCGCCGGGAACGATGCCGGCATCACCCTGGCCTACGCCGCCTCGGAAGAAATCGGCTATTTCGGCTCCCGCTTTGATGGCCCGCGGCTGGAAGCTTGGATCGCCTGGGGGACCAGCCTCGATTCTCTGAGCCATACTCGGGTGGACGATGAGCTCTATAGTGAGCTGCGTTGCGATGGTCTTTTCGCCACCTCCGGCTCCACCCCGCTGCTGGGCGATACCGCGCTTCTCCCATACGTGACGAACCGCGGCGGGGAGGCGGTTATCTACGTGGTGCATGTGCGCGCAGGCAAGATTGTGGCGATTTCCGAGCCGATCCGCCCGGTGGGTACCCCCGGCTTGGACGAAACCACCCTCGAGGTATGCGGGGGAGAGGTCATCGCGAATATCCGCCTCCAGGGTTGCGGTGGGCGCGTGGTGGCACGCTCGAGCGATGGCCTGAGCTGGTCTGAACCGCAGCCCCTGAACTTCCCCGATCCGGGTTGCAATGCCAAGCTCATCACCTGCGGAGATGGCACCGTCCTCATCCATCCGCATTCGGATACCGCGCGGGAGAACGGCGCTATTATTGACGACGCCGGACGCCTGCTCCGCTCCCTGGGCCCGGGCGAATTCGGTTACTCCGACGCGGTGTGGCTCGCGGATAACCTCGCCGTCGTTTTTGAACGCGAGAACTCGCTCTACCTGGACCTGATCCCGGGCGAGGAACTGCGCTAACTAAACCGGAAACGTAGCCGCGTGGCACGCCACGCAACGGGGCCGGGTGAGCTGGAAATCCAGCCCACCCGGCCCCGGTTTGTATCTCGCTTATCGCGCCGCGAGGTGCTTCTCAGCGCGAGGTGCTTTTTTCAGCGAGATGGGGAGCGCTTAGCGCCGCACGCCAGGCGTGTCGATGCCATCGCCATCCCAGTCACCAATGAGGAGCTGATCGCCGGGCTTGCCGTAGGCGACGCTCATCACGGTATTGCCCTGCGCATCGGCGGTGTAGATGATGTTGCCGCGGCGCACCCCAACGGTGTCCACGCCGTCGCCATCCCAGTCACCCACGATGACCTCATCGCCCACGCGGCCGAAGCTGAAGACAGCGTCCGCATTTCCGGATTCCAGGGAGTTCTTCACGAAGAACTGGTTGCCGCGTACCGCCGCGAAGGTCGCGATGCCGTCGCCATCCCAGTCACCGGAGATGAGGGTATCGCTGGCCTTGCCGTAAGCGATGACGCTATCGGCATTGCCGCTGGTCAGCGAGTTCTTCACGAACACCTTATTGCCGCGAATAACCGCGAAGGTGGCCTTGCCGTCGCCATCCCAGTCACCCACCACAACCTTATCGCCGGCCTTGCCGTACGAGAATACGGTGTCGGCGTTGCCGCCGCCCAGGGAGTTCTTCACGAAGAACTGGTTGCCGCGGCGCACAGCAACGGACTTGCGGCCGTCACCGGTCCAATCGCCCACGAGGACTTCGTCGCCGGCACGCCCATAGGAGAAGACGAGGTCAGCAACTGTGGATGTCCACGAGTTCGAGAGGTAGTTGGCGTTACCGTGCGATTCGGGAACCGCGGGTTCGCTCGGCTCCGGTGTCGGTTCCGGGCTGGGAGTGGGGCTCGGGTCCGGAGTGCCCGGCGTCGGGTCAGTGCCCGGAGTCGGTTCTGGCGAAGGTGCCGGCTTATCGGGCGTCGGATCCGGCTTGGGGCTCGGATCGGGAGTGCCCGGCGTGGGATCGGTGCCCGGAGTCGGCTCGGGTTCGGGGCTCGGCTCCACGCAGGTATCGGAAACCTCGGTCATCTTGTACACCGCGATTTCTGCGGCGGAGGCCAGGGAATCGGCGGTGCGCCCGTAGGTGCCGGTAATGCGCAGGCGCAGGAACTTGGTGTCCTTAGTGTCCACGAAGAAGGTTGCCGGCTCCGGCGAATTCTCGAAGGTGCCTTCGGCAATCTTCACCGCGCTCTCAGCGTCCTTACCGGCCCACAGTTCCGCGGAGCGGATGCGGCCGTTATCCCCGCCGAAGCTGCGCGGGTGCACATCCACCCGGCCGATATTCTCAGCCTGGGGCAGTGCCAGATCAATATCCAACGGCAGCTTGATCGTGGAGCTCCACGGGCTGTGCCAGATGGTATTGAGATCGCCATCGAAGAGGTTATCGGTGCCGTTATCCTCGCGGGTAGTTTCTGCTGCCACTTCATTCGCGAGCTTCACGCCCGGCACGTAGACCGGCCGCGATTCGCACTTGCGATTGATGAGGGTGACCTCGGCGAAGCCATTGGCCGCCACCTTGTCACCGGAAGTAATACGGAACGGGATGGTTTGATCACCCGAACCGGCCAGTACCTTCGCGCCAATGGTTACCGGCACCTGAACAACGCGGGTTTCCCCGGCCTTGAGGGTGCCCAGCTCCACGGCTTCGGCTTCCCACCCGGCGGGCAGCTCACCGGGGGTGGCCACCACACCAGCGAGATCCTCGCTGCCCATATTCGTTACCGATAGCGGAATCGTGGACTTACCGCGATACACCTTGGCGTTCTCCGCGGGTACCGCGGAAACAGGCAGAGAGTTCAGCCAATCCAGGGTGAAATGCGCGTAGAGCATGTCGTTGTTATCGCCCTCGTAGAAGATGCCGTACCGGCCGTCATCCATGGCCCACATCGTGGAGTACGACATGGCACCGCGCTTGAACTGCTTACCAACTGACCACGTGCGTCCGTCGTCGTACGAAATACGCACGAGGCCGTTCGAACGCGAGGTCGCGGACGACGAGGAGTACAGCAAAATCTTCGCCTGCGCGCTGCCTTCCGGAGCGTTCGGGAACGCGCGGATAATCGAGGCGTTATTGCGCGGGTCGGGCAGCTGCCATTCAACCTGCATCGGGGTGTAGGTCTGGCCGCCGTCCTTCGAGAAGGCGATCTTGCGGGCCATGATGCCGTCCGAGGACCGCGAGTTGAGCATGACGGTGCCGTCGGAAAGCTCCACGACCTTGTTCTCGTCCATGTTCCCGTAGACCGGCTGGCCGGGGGTCCAGGTGGCGCCGTTGTCATCCGAGTAGACGGAGACGGCGGCGTAGCCCTTGCCGTTCGGCATGGTCATCGTGAACTGCTGGATGAGGCGGCCCTTATGCGGGCCGTACTTGAGCTGGATACCAGCGCCGGAGGCCGCGAAGCGGGAGCGAATATTCTCATCGAAGGTGATGTCCTTGGTGATGAGACGCGGCTTCGACCAGGTCTGGCCGTTGTCATCGGAGTAAACCACCTGCGCGTGCAGGGCCCGCCGGTTATCCGGATCGGTGCCCGGCTGGGAATCCTGGAAACGCACATCGTAGGAGAACACCGAGAAGAGGAAAATACGCCCGGTTTCTTCGTTCACCACGAAGGAAGGATCCGAGAAGCCGTACTTATCGGCGTCGCGGATATGTCCCTTGCCCTGGAGGATTTCCTCCGGTGCCGTCCACGACTTTCCGTTGTCCTTGGAGATACGGAGAGTGATGTGATTCGGGTTGGGGGAGTCCATGCAGGAATCCGGGCGGCCGTCATAAGCCGCGAGGATCCAGCCGTTATTCGCTTGGGCGAGGGCCGGAATACGGTAGCAGTAGTTGTCCTTATCCCCGGCACGCGCGAGGCGCACGGTTTCCATATCCCCACGTTCGGTGGGGATAGTGGCCGGATCGGGCCGCTTACCAATCTCCTCGTTGATCACCTTGATGGCGGGCAGCTCGGCACGGATATTATCCTGAAGCACCCGCGTGCCCTCGCGATCCTCCGTGGCGCGGAAGACCACGTAGGGGGTGAAGGTGCCACGCTTGGCATCTTCGGCGGTCACCTTGTAGGTGATGGTATTGCAGCCCTTGGTATCTCCGGCCGCCAGATTACCCCAGCGGCAATTCGGGGTGCCGGTGGTCAGGAAGCGGTTGAGGTTGGACTGGTAGGGGAAAGCCGTGATCGTGCGATCTGAGGTATTCGTGTAGGAGACACGGAAGGTCAGTTCCTGGCCGATGCGCAGCGGTTCTCCACCGTCATCGGTGCGCTCGAAGTCCACGGTCATGTACTGCTGGGGTGCGGGGGTTTCCCCTTCGCGTTCCTCCAGCCGGGCAATCGCGCTGGCGTTCACCCCGACCTTGCCTTCCACATTCACAACGAAGTCAAGCCCGATATCGTCGTCGTACGCGACAGCATCATTACCGATGGTGACCGGAATAGAGACCGTACGGGTTTCGCCGGCCTCCAGTTTTCCGATCTGTACCTGCTCAGCGGACCAACCGCGCGGCAGCCACAGCGGCGCCATAACCGGATTTTCGATGGCGGTGCTACCAAGATTAGATACGTTGATCTTCACCTTCGCTTCACCGCGGTTGACCACCACGCGCTCGGGGGTGGTGGAGAGCGGTACCGAGTTCAGCCAATCGAAGCCAAAGTGGGCATAGAGCATGTCATTGTTATCGCCCTCGAAGAAGATGCCGTAGCGGCCATCTTTCATCGCCCACATCGTGGAGTAGGCCATAGCGCCCTTCTTGAAGAGCTTGCCCACCGACCAGCTTTCGCCGTCGTCATAAGAAACGCGGATGAGGCCGTTGTGTCGCCCGTCTGCGGAGGACGAGGAGTAAAGCAGAATCTTCGCCTTATCGCTGCCCTGCGGCGCGTTCGGGAAGGCGCGGATAATCGAGGCGTTGTTATGCGGATCAGGCAGCTGCCAATCGATTTGCATGGGGCTGTAAGTCGCCCCGCCGTCCGTGGAATACGCAATCTTGCGGGCCCACACATTATCCGAGGAACGAGAGTTAATCATGAGAGTGCCGTCGGACAGCTCCACGACCTTGTTTTCGTCCATGCCGCCGTAAACAGGCTGGCCCGGGGTCCAGGTCTCGCCGTTGTTATCCGAGTACACGGAAACCGCCGCGTAACCGCGGTTATTCGGCATGGTCATCGTGAACTGTTGAACCAGGCGGCCCTTGTGCTTGCCGTACTTGAGCTGGATACCAGCGCCGGAAGCGGCGAAGCGGGAACGAATGCCCTTATCGAAAGTGATGTCGTTCGTGATGATACGGGGCTCAGACCAGGTCTCGCCATTGTCATCCGAGTAGACCACCTGTGCGTGCAGCACATTGCGATCCTTGGGATCCGTGCCCGGGCGTGAATCCTGGAAACGCTTGTCATAGGAGAAGACGGAGAAGAGGAAAATACGGCCGGTTTCTTCGTTCACCACGAAGGACGGATCGGAGTAGCCGTACTTATCGCGGCTGTAAAGGGTGCCCTTGCCCTGGAGGACTTCCTTCGGCTCGGTCCACGATTTCCCGTTGTCCTTGGAGATACGCAGGGTGATGTGGTTCGGGTTGGGGGAGTCCATGCAGGATCCGGGGCGGCCGTCGTACGCGGCCAAGATCCAACCGTTATTCGCCTGTGTGAGAGCCGGAATACGGTAGCAGTAGTCTTCCTTATCGCCCGCGCGTGCCAGGCGCACGGTCTCCATATCCTTGCGCTCGGTGGGGATGGTGGCCGGGTCCGGTTCCTTCGGGGCCTGCTCGTTAATGAGGGTTACCGGGGCCAGTTCCTGGCGGATACCTTCCTGGAGGACTTTTGTGCCGTTGCGATCTTCGGTGGCGCGGAATTCCACGAAGGGGGTGAAGGTGCCGGTCGCTGCATCTTCGGCTGTCACCGTGTAGGTAACCTTCGTGCAGCCTTTGGTTTCGCCGGGCTTGAGATTGGCCCAGCGGCAATTCGGTGTTCCATTGGTGAGAACACCCTTGAGATTCGACTGGTACGGGAACGCCGTGATGTTTCGCTTCGAGTGGTTCGTGTAGGTAATTGCGAACGTCATCTTTTGGCCGATGCGGAGCTCATTCCCGTTGTCATCGGTTCGTTCAAGGGTGAGCGACATGTAGTTCGCGGCGTTCGCGGTATTTTCCGCCTCCGAAGCTGCGGTGCTTTCGGCGGCTCTGTTAGTAGGGTCGGTTGCCGTTTCGCTGTTTTCTGGCGTGCTCTCCGCGGCGAGAGCGCTTGACGTGCCTGATTCTAATTCGTCAGCAGTGAGGGCCGGCGGCTGCGCAGTCTCGAGGACTTCCGCTGCCTGAGGTTCGGGCTGCGGGGGCGTTTCCCCCGGGCTGGCCCACGCTGTCAACGGCGTGACCGTGAGAGCAACCGTGGCTGACAGTGCCACGAATGCACTCCACCCACGCCGGGCGCGAGGAGTTGACATTGTGCTGTTACCTTTCTGGCAGACATCATCGTCTCGTCTGACGCTATTGTCAGACAACAACGAAAATAGCACAGCAACTCCGCGCTTGGAAAGTATTGTCAGACAACACTGCCTAGTGGAACAGCGTTCCGGCCGCATAAAACAGCGTTTCGGGCATGCAGAACGACGTTGTGGTCATGCTGTGGAACGTTGTTTTGGTGGATGTCGCGGCCGTGGCGGGTCTATTTCTCCGCGTTTCGGTACGACGGCGCAGCGCAGTCGGCACGTAGCTCCGCAAAGCAGTTCAATGCCACGGTAAGAATATCCGACATGGCCAGATAGCGCTCCACCGGGGCTCCGCTACAAGCCTATCGGGATGGGAATGCCGAAACAATGATTCTGGCTCACGCCATAATTTTTAGTTTGGAACTGAAGGATAAAAGCGTGCGGGCGGAGGGCACTCGGGCTACTGGCCGCAAACAGAGATCCAGCCCGCCTCGACCGAAGTCGAGGCGGGCTGAACGATTATGTATATTCTAGCCAGCTTTGGGAGCCGTGGACAAAATGCGAATCCCGCCTCACAACACCCCGGAAACCCGCGACGTTGGATCTGCAATATCGGCAAAGGAGGCGGCTCGCTGCGCCCGCGCGGCAATATCCGCAGCCCGCTCGGCCCGCACGGCCCGCTCAGCCTCGCGCTGCTGGGCAGCGGCCTGAGCGGTAAGCGCCGCCGGCGCCGCTTCCGGATCCCCGCACTCCCCGGGCGTGCTTTCCGCGCTACCCCCGGAACCCCCGGAATTCGCGTGCTGCTGAGCTGCTTCATGGCGGTCAATAATCATATTGAGGGGCCGGTAGTGGTCAATGACCGCCCCGCGATACGCGAAAATATCGCCATCTTCGGCGGCCTGGATAATACGTTTATGCGCCTGAGCGGTTTCGAGGAGAAGTTCATCGACGTCGTCGTTTAAATCGCGCAGCGCAATAGAGTGCACCACCCACAGCGCCGTCACCATCTCTAGCGCCACCTCGTTATCAAGCGCGGACGTCATCGCAATGTGGAACTCAATATCTTCGTGCTGGAAATTTTCCCCGCGCAGCGCTTTTTCGGTCATCCGCGCCACGATCTCGTGCAGGTTATCGTGATGGGTGCCCGACAGTGCCCGCACCACGCCTTCCGCCATCCCCAGATCCAGATATTCGCGCAGCTGAGCAACGCTTTCCACCGCGCCCGTGCCCGCTCCGGCGCGCGCGGAGGAGCGCAGCAACAAGGACTCCACCAGCGGGGAAAGGGACATATTCGCCACCTGGGTGCCCTTCCCGCGCTGCGAGGTGACGATATCCAGCGCGGCCAGCTTCGACAGCGCCTCGCGCACCGAGGAGCGTGACACTCCAAGTTCCCGGCACAGCTCTGCTTCGGTGGGAAGCTTCGCGCCGGGTTGCAGGCGTTCTTCAATAATTCGCTGTTTCAAAGCGTCCATGACCAAATCGGCGCGATCCGAGCCGGAACGGGTGTGGCCGCCGGTGGCCCGCATAGCGCCCTGCGTGGCATGTGACTGCGCGTCGTCGGGCATCATGACACCTAAGGTATCGGAAAATGGGTGTTTTCAAAAGATGTGCGTGTGAATATTGAATTGTGTCACGTTACGCCCGTTTTCGTGCGCTTTCGTTATGTGCGGGGTGGCACGACGACGCCGCCACCGGCGCCCGGATCCCCTCCCGCTTTCCAGGTTCATCACAAATTGGTCACAGTTTGCTCACAAGGCAACGGCCGGCCTTGCACAAAGTTGTCAGACAATCTAAAGTCATAGGTACGCGACGCTAAAGATGGTTGTCGCACGCGAAAAAATAGCGGAAATTCGGCAGTGAATTTCCGGAAGAACTCAAAGGAGAGGACACTTCAATGACACGCATGAAGTGGGGCGCCAAGGCCACGGCCGTGCTGGCCGCTGGTGTGCTGGCGCTGTCCGGCTGCGGTGGCGGTGGATCTGACACCGGCAAGAGCGGTGGAGATGCACCCGAGAAGGCCGCAGTTCCCTCGGGACAGCCGGCAAAGGGTGGCACCATTCGCGCGGCGGCCGCCTACGAATCCAATAACTACCATCCCTCGTCCACCTCGTCCGCGCTGGCAACCGGCGCGAATATGCACGTGGTGGAGGGCCTGTACGAACTGGATTACCACGATTACAAGCCCTACCGCGCCTTGGCCAAGGAAGATGCTCCCACCAAGGTGACCGATACCCAGTACGAAGTTTCGCTGCGTGATGGCGCGAAGTTCTCGGATGGTACCCCGGTAACCACAGACGACGTGGTCAAGTCCTTCGAGCGGTCCACCGCTGAGGGCAATATCTACCTGCCGATGCTCAGCTTCATTGACAACGTGCAGAAGAAGGATGACAAGACTGTCACCATCAACCTCAAGCATCCCTTCTCGCTGGTTAAGGAGCGCCTGGCTCTCGTCAAGATCGTTCCCGCCTCGATGAGCGATGATGAGCTCACCTCGAAGCCCGTGGGTACCGGCCCGTGGAAGTACGATGAGATCACCAGCGCCCACATCAAGTTCTCCCCGAATGAGAACTACAACGGGCAGTTCCCGGCCACCGCGGAAGCGATGCAGTGGGAGATCCTCAAGGACGATACCGCTCGTACCACCGCCTTCCAGCAGGGCACCGTGGATGTTATCGAAGCGGCCCCGGCCGATGCCGAAGCTCTTATCAAGGGTGCCGGCGGTGTGATTGACGCGGTTCAGGGCTTCAACCTGCCCTTCCTGCTCTTCAACACCAAGAAGGCTCCGCTTGATAACAACAAGGTGCGCCAGGCATTCTTCTACGCTGTTGATACTGAGAAGCTGATCTCCAACGCGCTCTCGGGTAATGCGAAGGCCGCCAAGTCCTTCCTCCCGGAGAGCCATACGAACTTCCACGAAGCTTCCACGGTCTACAAGTACAACCCTGAGAAGGCCAAGGAACTGCTCAAGGAGGCCGGTGTTGAGAACCTCGACATCAAGCTGCTGACCACCGATCACCCGTGGATCACCGCACTGGCTCCGCAGATCAAGAACGATCTGGCTGCCGTTGGTATCAACGCGACCATCGAATCCCAGGCTTCCTCGGCGCTCTACGCCAATAACCTGGACGTCGATAACCCGACCTTCGATGTTGCTCTCGCCCCCGGCGATCCCTCGGTCTTCGGTCAGGACCCCGACCTCCTGCTCAGCTGGTGGTACGGCGATAACACCTGGACCAAGAAGCGCACCCAGTGGGGTGGCTCCGAGAAGTTCAAGGAACTGCACCAGTACATGGATAAGGCTGTCACCCTTGAAGGCGACGCCCAGCAGCAGGAATGGAACAAGGCCTTCGATCTGGTATCCGAAGAAGTTCCGCTCTACCCGCTCTTCCACCGTCAGATGCTGACCGCGTACTACCCGGACAAGGTCACCAACTTCTCCCCGATCTCGACGACCGGCCTTGATTTCATCAACGCTGGCGCCGCGGCTGGAAAGTAAATAATCGCGTGACTCAGCGCTGACGACACGCGCGGCGCTGGTTCAAAGAACACACGGTAATGCGAGGGCCGGGGGTGGTGTAAACCCCACCCCCGGCCCGAGCTTTGCCCAAATACTCCCTCAAATAGTCAACGCGGGGCGCCGCAGCCCCGAGGAGATATTGCAGTGAACAACCTTCTCAGACTCATCGGGCGCCGCCTGTTGGTGCTTCCGATCATGGTTCTGGGCGTTGCCTTCCTCGTCTTCTTCCTGATGTCCTTCTCTAAGATCGATCCGGCCTATTCGGCCCTCGGTGAAGGGGCATCTGAAGAAGCTTTGGAAGCCTACCGTCAGGCCATGGGACTCAATGATCCCTGGCTCGCTCAGTTCTGGAACTTCCTCGTCAACTTCGTGCAGGGCGACCTGGGCACGTACGGCGCCAACCAAGCTTCGGTGGCCGAGCGCGTGGGTGAGGCTTTCCCCATCACCATGCAGTTGACCTTCCTCGGCCTTATTATCGCCGTTATTCTCGCTTTCGTCTTCGGTGTCATTGCCGCGCTCTACCGCGACAAGTGGCCCGACAAGATCATCCGCGTCTTCTCCATCGCTTTCATCGCAACGCCTTCCTTCTGGCTGGCCGTTCTTATGATCCTGGCGTTCTCCGTCAATATGCCTCTGCTTCCGGCATCCGGCGCGCTCCCGGCTTTCAGTGAAGACCCGGCCGGTTGGTTGGCGCGCATGGCGCTGCCGGCTATCGCCCTGGGTGTCCCGGTGGCCGGTTCCCTCACCCGTGTTATTCGTACCTCGATGGTGGAGGAACTCGATAAGGACTACGTGCGTACCGCTATCGGTGCAGGTATCCCCAAGCGCGTGGTGGTTTCCCGCAACGTGCTGCGCAATGCCCTTATCTCCCCGGTGACCGTGCTCGGTCTACGTATCGGCTACCTCATGGGTGGCGCTGTGGTTATTGAAGTTATCTTCAACATGCGCGGCATGGGTATGGCTATCCTCGAAGGCGTCCAGCAGAACTACCCCCTCCTGGTGCAGGGCGTGGTCCTCGTGGTGGCCTTGGCCTTCATCGTCGTCAATATTGTGGTTGACATGCTTTACGTGCTGATCAACCCGCGTATCCGGGAGGTCTAATCATGAGGCGTAAACTCACGGAAAAGATGGAACGCCCCGGTGTCCGGTTCAAGCGTTTCCGCAATATGACCCGCGGCGCCCAGCTGTGCGTCGTCGTTCTGGTGCTCATTGCCCTCGCGGCCGTTTTCGCACCCCTTATTTCTCCGCACGACCCGCAGGCAATTGAAGTTGCCCGCCAGGCACCGAATGGTGATTTCCTCTTCGGTACTGACGAAAAGGGCCGTGACATTCTCTCCCGTATGATCTACGGTGCCCGCTACTCGCTGGTTATCGGCTTCGCCGCTACCGCTTTCGCGCTCTTCTTCGGTGCGATCTTCGGTGCGCTGGCGGCGGTCTCCCGCAAGTGGATCTCCGAAGTGATCATGCGCTGCATGGACATCATCATGTCCTTCCCCGGCATCGCGCTGGCCGCGGTGTTCGTCTCGGTATTCGGCAATACCCTGCCCGTCATCATCATGGCGATCGGCTTCCTCTACATTCCGCAGATCACCCGCGTGGTGCGCGCGAATGTTATGAGCGAATACGGTGAAGATTACGTGCGCGCGGTCATCGTTTCCGGCGCGCGGGCTCCCTGGATCCTCATCAAGCACGTGGCGCGCAACTGTATCGCCCCGGTCATGGTGTTCACCACCGTGCTCGTGGCCGACGCTATTGTTTTCGAAGCCTCGCTGTCCTTCATCCAGGCCGGCATCGCCGAACCCACACCCACCTGGGGTAATATCCTCGCCGACGCTCGCGGCGGCGTGCTCCTGGGCCGGTGGTGGCAGGCGCTCTTCCCGGGCCTGGCCATTATGATCACGGTGCTCTGCCTCAACATCCTCTCCGAAGGTCTCACGGACGCCATGGTGGCGGCCCCCAAGGCCGCGGCCGTTCCCGATAACGTGGACGCGAACGCCAAGCGTGAAGAGGACCGCCTCCTCGTGGATCCGGTGGCCGCTTACGCCGCCCAGCACGATGCACTGGTCCAGCGCCTGGAGGAACTGCGCCAAGCAGAAGAACGGCGTACCGACCGCTTCGAACCCACCTCGCAGGAGGCCCCGGTTATCGAAGTGCGCGACCTGTGCATCAAGTTCCCGCGCCACGGCGATGTCAACGTGGTGGACCACGTGTCCTTCAATGTGCGCGCCGGTGAGACGATGGGTCTCGTGGGTGAATCCGGGTGCGGTAAGTCCATTACCTCCCTGGCGATTATGGGCCTGCTCGATAAGTCCGCCGATATTAGCGGTGAGATTATGTTCAACGGGCAGAACCTCCTCGAGCTCACCCCCAAGCAGCACAACGAGCTGCGTGGGCATGAGATCGCGATGATTTACCAGGACGCCCTGTCCTCCCTCAACCCGTCCATGCTCATCAAGGCACAGATGAAGCAGCTGACCAGCCGCGGGGGCACCCGCACCGCCGAAGAGCTCCTCGAGCTGGTGGACCTGGATCCCAAGCGGACCCTGGAGTCCTACCCGCACGAACTTTCCGGTGGCCAGCGCCAGCGCGTGCTTATCGCCATGGCGCTCACCCGTGACCCGAAGCTGGTGATCGCGGACGAACCGACCACCGCGCTTGACGTGACGGTTCAGGCCCAGGTGGTGGAGCTTCTCAACCGCCTGCGCAAGGAACTCGGCTTCGCGATGGTCTTCGTGTCCCACGATCTGGCGCTCGTTGCCGAAGTGGCCCACTCGATTACCGTCATGTACGCCGGTCAGGTTGTGGAGCAGGCATCCACGAAGGAACTGCTCACCGACCCGCACCACGAATACACTCGCGGTCTGCTCGGTTCCGTGCTTTCCATCGAAGCGGGCGCCGGCCGGCTCCACCAGGTGCCCGGCACGGTTCCCTCGCCGCGCGACTTCCCGAAGGGCGATCGTTTCGCCCCGCGGTCCTCGCATCCGACGGTGGGCCTGGACACCCGCCCGATTATGAAACGTGTGGGCGAGACGTGGCACTTCTACGCCGCCCAGCCCGACGCTCCGGACCCGGCCACCACCAACCTGGTGCCCAAGGAATCGCTGCGCGCGTCCAGCGCTGCCGAGACCGCTACCGGCGCCGCAGCTCACACTGCTGGCGAAGCCGCCGATGGCGCAGCCGGCCCGGATGCCCAGAAGTGACGAAGGAGGAAAGATCATGACAACTCTGGATACCGAAGCTCGTCACGCTGCCGGTGCGTCCGTAGCGGACCGGCCTACCCTTTCCGATGTACCGATTATCGAGTTGCGCGACGTTGACGTCACCTTCCGCACCCGTACCGGTTCCATCTTCAATCCGAATAAGGTGCGCGCCGTGCGCGGCGTCAACCTTTCCCTGATGCCCGGCCAGACCATCGGTCTCGTTGGCGAATCCGGTTCCGGTAAGTCGACGACGGCGAACGTGATGTGCGGACTCCAGTCCCCCACCGGCGGCAAGGTATTTTTCAAGGGTGAAGAAGTCACGAAACGTACCGCTGCCCAGCGCCGCCATATCGGCCGCGTGGTCTCGGTGGTGTTCCAGGATCCGGCCACGGCGCTTAACTCGCGTATGACCGTACGTGACCAGCTCCTCGACCCGATGACGGTCCACAAGATCGGCACTCGCGAGGAACGCTACGGCCGCGTGGAAGACCTTATCGGCATGGTGGGCTTGCCCCAATCGGCGCTTGACGCGCTGCCCGGGCAGCTCTCCGGTGGACAGCGTCAGCGTGTGGCTATTGCCCGTGCGCTGGCCGTGGGCCCGGACGCGATCATCGCGGACGAACCCACCTCAGCCTTGGACGTGTCCGTGCGCGCCCAGATCCTCAACCTGCTCACCGATCTCAAGCGGGATCTGGGGCTGGCGATGGTTTTCATCACCCACGATATTCAGACGGTGCGTTACGTATCGGACAAGATCGCGGTGATGAATCACGGAGAGATCGTGGAATGGGGAGACGCCAAGGACGTGCTCCACAATCCGCAAAATGACTACACGAGAACCCTATTGGCAGCGGCGCCCTCGCTGCTTCACCCGAAATTGGAGGCATAGTCCCATGTCAGATCCTCGTTTCCGCGGCGTTATCCCCCCGACAGTCACGCCGCTGACCGAAGAACGCGAACTCGATAAGGAGTCTTTCGCACGCTCGCTCAACCGGATGCTCGACGCCGGAGTACACGGCCTGTTCGTGCTCGGCTCAACCTCCGAGGTGGTGTTCAGCACCGATGCGCGGCGTCGTGAAATCCTCGAAACCGCGGTGGAAGTCGCTAACGGGCGTGTTCCGGTGCTCGCCGGCATTATCGATATGCAAACCGAGCGCATGATTGAGCACGCGCGCGATGCCCAGGCCATCGGGGTGGACGGCATCGTCGCAACTGCGCCCTTCTACGCGCTGGGTGGGGAAGCGGAAATTGAAGCGAACTTCCGCTACATCCGCGATGCCGTGGACCTGCCGCTTTTCGCCTACGACATCCCGGTGTGCGTGCACAAGAAGCTCTCCATTGACCTGCTCATGCGGTTGGGGCGCGAAGGCGTGCTGACCGGTGTTAAGGATTCTTCTGGCGACGACGTTAACTTCCGCTTCCTGCTGGAGGAGAACAAGGCCGCCGGTAACCCTCTCAATATCCTCACGGGCCACGAAGTGGTTGTGGATGGCGCCTACATGGGCGGGGCGGACGGATCCGTTCCGGGCCTGGCCAATGTGGCACCGCGCCCCTACGTGGAGCAGTGGGATGCCGCGCAGGCCGGGGACTGGAAGCGCGTTGCTGAATTGCAGGACGAGCTTGCCCATCTCATGCGCATCGTCATGGTGCCCAAGGGCGTGCAGGGCTTCGCCGCTGGCGTGGGCGCTTTCAAGGCGGCCATGAAGGAACTGGGGGTTATCGCCTCTAACCAGATGCCGCGGCCCGTCAAGGCCCTCGAAGGTGAGAACGTCGAAGCTATTCGCGGCGTGCTCGCCAGCTGCGGGCTGCTCTAAGGAGCACTCATGAAGGTAGCACCGTTCCAGCCCGGCTCCGAGTTTTCGCTGCTCGGGCTGGATATCGGGGGAACCAAAATCGCGGGGGCGGTGGTGACCTTTGCGGCCACCGCCCCGGGCGGTGATGCCCCGCGCATCTCCCTCGAGGCCAGTATTCCAACCGAGGCGCGGCGTGGTGGAGCCCGGGTGCTGGCGGATATCGCAGATTTCGCGGAACGCCAGATCGCGGCAGCCAGTGCCGCCGGAACGCCGGTGAGTGGAATTGCTATCGCCAGCGCCGGAGTGGTGGACGTGGAGACCGGGTGCATTACCTCCGCCACGGACACCATGCCCGGCTGGGGCGGTCAGCCCCTCGGCCCGCATCTTGCGGAACGCTGCGGCTTGCCGGTGCGGGTCCTCAATGACGTGCACGGGCACGCCCTCGGGGAAGCAACGTACGGGGCGGGCGCCGGCGCGCGTACCGCCCTTGTTATCGCTGTGGGAACCGGGCTGGGCGGCGCGGCCGTTATTGATGGCCGGATCCTTTTCGGTTCGCACGGGGTGGCCGGCCACTTCGGCCATATTCACCATCCTTATGCCGCCGGATTGGTGTGCTCCTGCGGGCGCGATGGCCACGTGGAATCAGTGGCCTCGGGTAGTGGGGCGGCCCGCCTCTACGCCAAGCGCCAAGCCGAAGCGCACGTGGAGGGCGCGAGTTACGCTGCCGCGGCAGCGGCTTCCCTCACCGGGATCGCCGATGTTCCCGAAAGTGCCTACCGGAAGGCCCCGGGCGCGCAGCGCCCCGTCGTCGTGCGGGGAGGTCGAGAACTGAAAGCCCTCGTGGACGCGGGCGATATGTTCGCGCGCGAGGTGTTCACGGACGGTGCTTTCGCACTCGGGCAGACCCTGGGCGGGCTGGCTAATTCCTTTGACCCGGACGTTATTATCCTGTCTGGCTCGCTTATTCACGTGGGTGAGTTTTGGATGGAGGCGCTGCGTAAGGGCTACCGGCGCGATGCCATGGTGGGCACCGCCGCCACCCCGATTGTGGAGGGTAGCCTGGGATCGCAGGCCCCGCTTATCGGCGCGGCCGTCCATTTCTTGCACACCGCCGGTTAGCGTGGCGTGCGGGTGGCGCGCTGGGAGCGCCGAACTGTCTTGCCGCGGGCTGCGCGGGCCGCGCTGGGAGCGCCGGCCGCACGAAGCGCGCCACATAACTACAACTCTGCATTTCTCGTTATAACTTAGGAGTTATCGTGCATCCGATGATCGAATCTCTCCGCGGGCGCCTCGTTGTGTCCTGCCAGGCGTACGTGGGCGAACCGCTGCGCCACCCCGAAACGATGGCGCAGATGGCCCTCGCCGCCGAGCGCGGGGGAGCGGCGGCGATTCGCTGCCAGGGCCTGGCGGATATTTCCGCGATTAAAGGCCAGGTGGAAGTGCCTGTCATCGGCCTGTGGAAAGAGGGCCACGAAGGCGTTTTCATCACTCCGACCCTGCGCCATGCCCGCGCCTGCATCAGCGCCGGCGCCGATATCGTGGCGCTCGATGCCACGTCCCGCCCGCGTCCGGATGGCTTGAGCTTCGCGGAAACCGTGGCTGCTCTTCTCGACGACGGCGCCCTCGTCATGGCGGACTGCGGCTCGATTGATGATGCCCGCGCCGCGGCGAAGGCCGGCTGCCATATCCTCGGAACCACCCTGGCGGGCTACTCCGGGGACCGCCCGAAGACCGACGGCCCCGATATTGAGCTGCTGGCCCAGATGGTCGCAGAATTCCCGGAGATCCCGGTGGTCTGCGAAGGGCGTATCCACACTCCGGAGCAGGCGCGCGCTGTTATGGAAGCCGGTGCCTGGGCGGCCGTCGTCGGAACTGCTATTACGCACCCGACCACGATCACCACGTGGTTCCGCGAAGCCGTCGAAAACTAAAACTTCAATTGGGTTCCCGCGCGTAACTGAAACGCGGGGCCCGCGAGCACTGACCACTGCCGCGTTTCACGTGAAACGCGCCCGGGAAAGGACGAATCTCATGCATATCGGAATTTTCGCCACCGCGGACGAAGCCTCCCGCGAGGGCGCACGTATTATCCAGGATCTTTTCGCGCGGAACGCGAAGGCGACACTCGGGGTGGCCACCGGTTCCACGCCGGATCTCCTCTACGCGGCGCTGCGCGAAGCCCACGCGGCCGGCGAATTTGATCTTTCCGGCGCCAAAGCTTTCGCGCTGGACGAATACGTGGGGCTGGATCCGGAGCATCCGGAATCTTACCGCAATGTGCTGCGCCGCAACCTGGTGGGGGATGACAAGACCGGCCTGACCGAGGAGGGGCTCAATACTCCCGATGCGCAGAACCCGGATCCGCAGGCCGCAGCTGCCGACTATGACGCCAAGATCGGCGCGGCCGGCGTGGACTTGCAGATCCTTGGCATCGGCGCGGATGGGCATATCGGCTTCAACGAGCCGGGTGGTTCGCTGGTGTCGCGCACTCACGTGGAGGCGCTGGCCCCGCAGACCATCAAGGACAATGCGCGGTTCTTCGACGGTGATGAAGCAGCCGTCCCCACCCGCTGCATCACCCAGGGCCTGGGCACCATTATGGAAGCGAAGAAGCTGGTGCTCTTCGCCTTCGGTGCCAATAAGGCCGATGCGGTGCGCGAGCTGTGCGAAGGCCCCATCAGCGCCTTCTGGCCCGCCACGATTATTCAGATGCACCCGGATGTCACCGTGCTCCTGGACGAAGAGGCCGCCGCGCAGCTCAAGCTGACGGACCTGTACCGTGCGCGTTGGGAGATGATCTAAGTGTTTTATCTGGGGCGCGTTCTCAGCGGGTACGGCCGCGAGGTTGGGTACGGTATTGAGACCGACGACGCCGGTACGCTGGCCCGGGTTCTCACCGCTGAGGAGGCCGCCGCGGTAACCGCGGGGCTGGCTGCGGAGCGGGAATCACGCGGAATCGAAGCTCGGGCCGCGGAGGCTTTTGGGCTGGGCGCTGATAGCCCGCACGTGTGCCGGGCACATGTTATTACCCCCGGTCTCGTGGATATTCACTGCCACGGCGGTGGCGGTTTCGCGTTCCCGGATAACTATACGGAAGAGGAGATCGCTACCGCGATCCGTACCCACCAGCGCGGGGGGACCACGGCGATGTTCGCTTCCTTGGTTTCGCTGGCTGATCCGCTGCCGCAGATTGAGGCTCTGGTGCCATTTTGCGAACGCGGGGAGCTAGCCGGTATTCACCTGGAAGGCCCGTACATTTCGCGGGAAAAGTGCGGGGCGCAAAATCCCGAGGTGATCCGCCCGGTGGATGAGGCCGAGCTGCGTTCCTGGCTGGAAGCCGGGCGTGGCTGGATTAAGACGATGACCGTTGCCCCGGAAGCGGAAGGGGCCCAGCGGGCTGCCGAGCTGCTGCTTGAGTACGGCGGTAAGCCGTCCTGGGGGCATTCCCACGGGGACGGTGCGGTTACCCGGGCCGAAATTGCGCGCACCCTGGAGGTGGCGCGGCGGTACGGGTATGTGCCGTTGGCGGCGCTGGGTGATGGCAGCGGTAGCGCCGTCGGGCAGGAAGCCGCACAAACTGTCACACATCTTTTCAACGCGATGACGGCTTTCACGCACCGGGCACCTGGCCCGATCCGTGAGTACATTCAGGCGGCGCGGCGCGGTTTCATCAGCGCCGAAGTGATTGCCGATGGCTACCACGTGCATCCGGATCTTGTTGAGGATGTGGTGGCCTACCTTGATGAGCCGGATCTCGGGGCCGGGTTCGCAGGTGTGCACGGTGCCGGAAACGGGGCGGGCGCCGCGGGTGCCGGCGCGGGCCAGCTGGGTATTCCCGGGGCTTTCTTCGTTACGGATTCTTTGGCCGCGGCCGGCATGCCTCCCGGGAAGTACACCCTGGGCGGGCTCGCGGTGGAAGTGCGCGATGGCGCCTGCTACTTGGAAGGTACCGATACTCTGGCTGGCGGTGCTTCGGTGCTGGCTGATCAGGTGGCCCTCTTTGCCGGGCGCGGGAAGCTGACGCTCCCGCAGCTGGTGCGGGCCACGGTGGCCGGACCGGTCTACGCCGGTGGCGCCTGGGATGCTCCCGGAGTCACGGTGGACTTCACCCCGGGCAAGCCGGTCAATCTTGTCGCCTGGAATGAGGCGATGACCCCGCTGGCGGTTGTCCGCGAGGGAGTGGAAATTTCCCACTCCTAAGCATCGGGTTCCATGCCGGGCCCGGGAGTTCCCACGCCGGAACGTGCCGATGGCCCACGTTGGAAGTATGTGCGGGCACGGCAGCACCACAAGCCGGGAAGCGTTCACTGCCTCCCTCGGGCAGGATCGGGCGTGTCGATCCTGCCCCTCTCCACGGGGCGCGGGCTCAGGCCCGCGCCCCGCTTTCTTCGCTCCGTCGAAGTCCCAAAAACAAAGTGGTACTGGAGCTACAGCCAACGCCCGATTTTCTGTCGTGGAGTACCACTTTGCTGGGCAGCAGCTGGTGACAGCGGGTTAGCCCCGGAGGTCCCGAAATGAAGTGTGCGTAAGAGCACCGTTTCGAAGCGATTTCGTGTTCCATACGCACACTACGCGGGATGCGCTGTCTGGAATACACACTTTGGCTCCCGCCGGTTCACCGCCCCGGCGGGAGGCAGGTGTGTTTTTCCGAGGTGTACTTCGCATGTACGACATATGCACTACAGCTCGGACACCACATGCCCCCTCCCCAGGTGCTGGTGTGACTATTGGGGTTCGTGAGGCCTGTGAGATTCGCGCGGGCCGGTCGCTGAGGCTTCTCGAAATCAAAGTGCAACGGCAACTACAGTAAGAAATTGTTTCGATGTCATCAGGTTGCACCCTGCGCGGCTCGCTGTCGTGAGGTTGTGCTTTGTGGTTGCGGAAAGGGCTCGGAAAAAGCCCTAGAAAAGAGCACGGAAAAGGGGCACGGACCCGTAAGTCCGTGCCCCTTCGCCGCCTCGTAACAAGGCCGGATTGGCCGGGCGAGAGTGCATCGCCCAGCCAAACCGACCTGCTCCGGTTAGCTCAGCTGGAGCATCACCTTGGACGATCCCGTGGACCGGTCATCGGCGGTGGCGAAAGCAGCCGCGGCGTCGTCGATCTTAAATTCGTGCGTGAGCACGGGCGAAACGTCCAGTCCGCGCGCCATCGCATCAATCGCGGCATCCATGGACTCCGGGTTGAACCGATACGAACCCCGGTACGTGATTTCGCGGGTGACCAATTGCCCGAGCACCACGGAAACTTCGCCGGCGGGCAGGTTGCCCACCTGTACCATGGTGCCGCCACGCACGGTAGCCATAAGGCAATCGCCGATAGCAACGGCGGCACCGGAGGCTTCGATGGTCACGTCCACGTCGGCGGGAAGCACCTCACCGGCGCTGCGGTTCACCGTGCGGGTCGCGCCCATCGCGCTCGCAACCCGCAGGGATTCCGCGGACACATCGGAAGCGATGACCTCACGTGCGCCGGCGAATTTCACGGCGGCCACGGCTAGTGCTCCGATCGGGCCCACACCATTGACCAGCACCCGCTTCCCGGAAAGATCCCCGGCTAAGGTCACGGCATGCATAGCCACCGCCAGCGGTTCGGCGACGGCGCCTTCTTTGGTTGAAACGTTCTCCGGCAAGACACGCAGCTGATCGGGGCGCACCACGCGGTAAGTGGAGAAACCACCCTGTTCGTGCGGGAAGAAAGCGGCGGAGCCAAAGTAGCGGACTTCCGGCCAGAGATTATCTTTCCCGCGGGTACTTTCTGGAATATCGTGCTCGCCCACGAGGGTCGGCGGGTAGATCGCCACCCGCTGGCCCACCTCAACTCCAGCAACACCTTCGCCAACCTGGTCCACCACACCGGCAACTTCGTGGCCGAGGATGAGCGGCTCGCGCATAATCGCGGTTCCAGAGGCGCCGTTCTTCCAGTAGGACAGGTCGGAGCCGCAAATTCCGCCCCATTCCATGCGCACGCGCACTTCGCCAGCGCCGGCAACCGGATCGGGAATTTCGGTGATATGGATCTGCTTGGGGGTATCGGTACGAACTTGTACAGCCTTCATTAGAATGCATCCTCCTTGACGGTGAGGTCGCGCCCGGTGATTTCGGGCATGAGCCACGCGGTGATATGGGTGACCCCGGTGTAAACGAACATGAGAATCGCGCAGGCAATCCAGGAACCGCCGAAGAGCTGCACCAAGCCAGCCGCAATGAGCGGGCCGAAACCGGCGGTGATCATATTCGGGATTTCCTTGGCGAGTGCCAGCTGCTCGTAACGGTGCGCGGAGCCGAAGCATTCGGCCATGGTGATGTTTTCCAGGGAGAACATGGCCAGCACGGTAATGTTGTGCAGCACGATGTATCCGATGAAGAACAGCAGCGTGGGAGTACCGTAATGGTCCACCATCTGCCCGTCCACCAGCTCCGGCGCATTGAGTTCGCCCAGGAACCGCGGAGAGACCATCAGCAGGAAGCACGGAATAATGAGGAGAATTCCCAGGCCGGTGACCAGGCGGTAGGTGCGCTCGCGGCCGATGCGATCACCGATCCAGCCGATAATCGGCACGGTAATGAAGCCGGCCAGCGAGGAGTAGACCACCACGGCGGAAGCAACGTCCTTGGCCACCAGGATCTGGGCGGTCAGGAAGGTAATGAGGTAGGTCTGCACCATGCCGGAGTTGCCGGACTGGCCGAAGCGCAGGGCGAAGGCCGCCATGAAAGCCTTGAAAGACTTCGGGGTCTTGGCGAGTTCTTCCACGGCAGCTTCACGCTGGGAGGCTGCGGCCGCGCGAGCTTCGGCAGCTTCGGCCGCGGCGGCCTTCCGCTCGGCGCGCGAGGGAAGTGGCTGGTCGTAGGTGGCCACGAGTGCGGCGTCGTCCAAAACTTCGCCGCTGGTAGCCGCTTCGAAAACGGGCGACTCCTTGAGATGAAGCCGGATAAACACGGCCAGACCCATGAGCACAACCGAGGCAATGAAGGGGATACGCCAGCCCCACGCAACCACGGTATCCGTTCCCATAGTGGCGAGCATGATTGCCCAAATTGCGCCGGCTCCGAGGGTGCCGGTATTGGTGCCGAGGGCCACCAGCGAGGAAATAATGCCGCGCCGTTCCCGCGGGGCGTATTCGGCCAGCATCACCGAGGCCCCGGCGATTTCCGCGCCCGCTCCGAAGCCTTGGATGAGCCGCAGGATCACCAGCATGATCGGCGCCCAAATACCAACCACCTGGTAGGTGGGGAGGAATCCGATAAGGGTGGTGGCTACGCCCATCATGGCGATGGTAATAAAGAGGACTTTCGTACGGCCGATACGGTCGCCGAGTCGTCCGAAGTACCAGGCGCCGAGCGGGCGGGCCACGTAGCCCACGCCGTAAATGGCCATGGCCCCGAGGATGGCCATGGACTGGTGGCCAGCGGGGAAGAAAATGTCTTTAAAGACGAGCGCGGCGGCCAGGGAGTACAGCTGGAAGTCCATGAATTCGAGAGCTGTTCCGAGCCAACCGGAAACCGCGGCTTTGACAAGGTCGGAGGTTGAGCGCGTGGGCACCGGGGCGGTTACAGTCCCCGGCGGGTGTTGTTTGGACATGACGGGTGCCTTCCACATCTTTCACTTCGTTGTGTTAACTGATAAGAAGCTGCTTTCCGAGCGGATAGCCGGATGGATAAGCGAGCTCCGATGGTTTCAGTATCGCGGCGGGAATACGCCAAAATCACGCGCGCGAGGCGGCGATATTTCGATATGTCATATGCAGATTTCGAATAGCGATACGCCAACGGGGTGTGAGCGGGGCGCTCGCGGTAGTCACAGCGCAGCACTGGCGTACGCGAAACTCCGCGAGATTACGCGGATAAGTCGCCTTCCCGGGTGGGTGCGGCTGCGGTGGAACGACGACGCCGCCCGGTGGTGCGCAGCCGCGCACCACCGGGGGATCCGACTCGCCACGCGGGAGACTTGTTGAAAGACATGTAAATTATCGGAGACCGAGTTGGTGCCACACAGTCGTGGAGGGTTTTATGCGCATCGACCGACTTGAATGGTTGGAGTCTTTCGTTGCTGTTGCGACATTATCGTCCTTTTCGCGGGCGTCTCGTTTGCTCCACAGCAGTCAGTCGCGGGTATCGCTCCATGTTGCGAATTTGGAGCGCGCAACGGGTCACACGCTGGTGGACCGTAGCCACGTACCCTGTACTCTCACCGCGAAGGGAGAAATTTTCCTGCCGCGCGCCGAAGAAATCCTGGTGAAGTTGCGTGATGCGGTGGAGGAACTCCACACCGAATCGGGGCGCTTGGTTGGCTCGGTGACTTTGGGGGTGATTCCCTCGGTGTCCGCGGTGCTCTGCCCGGGAATGCTGGCGCAATTACAGCTGGAGGAGCCGGGTATTTCCGTTAATTTGCTAGAGCGTACCTCGGCTGAATTATTGGATAAGGTAACTGCCGGAGGTGCGCAGCTTGCCATTATTTCGCAGTTTAGCTCCCTTCCCTCTATTCCGGATTCGCAGCGGCTGTGGTGGGAGCCTTATGTTGCGGTGGTTCGCAAGAATTCCCCGGATTTTCAGGGTGTTGAGGTTGTGAATCCCGGTGATCTCGCGGAGATAACCCTGGGATTGACCGGGGCGCCGGGCCTGAGTATTGACCCGGAAATGCGCGCCGCTTTTGATGTGTGGCAGCTGGAACCGCGCATCGCGGATTTCCGCACCGAGCAGCCGCAAACCCTCCTGAATATGTGCAAGGCGGGGCTCCTCACCCCGGTCATTAACTTGCTGGCATTCCGGAGCTGCGATCACGAGGGGCTGCGCGCCATTCCCATTGCGGGAGATTACGGGCGGGAAGTGGCGGTGATGGTGAATACCGCGGTGCCCGTAACTCCGATTGGGCAGTATCTGCGTGATCTTATTCTGGCGATTCCGCTACCTGCGGGGGTGCGTTCCCTACAGCCGCAAAAGGGTGACGCCGGGAATACCAGCTAGCTCCGAACCCGAGAAAAACCTGGAAGCTTTGCGCAAAAAATGGCAGCAGAGCTGGAAATCCGCGCCCACTCCTGGCAAAATTGAGTATGTCGCACAGGGCGACTGTGTCAGAGTGGACACTCTGAAGTCACAGCATTTGTACATGGCCCGGGTATTCCGGGTGCGGGGGCATTGTGGCCTGTTAATGGCTTCGTGGTCTCAGGGGATTGGCGGCCTTTGGGTGCGCTGGTACCGAACGGGTTGCGCAAGCCGGATGGGCGTCGTCGCCCCGCAACTGCTGGAGCTTCGGGTGCCCATCACGGCACTCTTCACTCGGATCGTCCGGCACGTACCTGCCGGTGAAGGGACCAGTAATGGCATCTGTAACATTTGAGAACGCATCGCGTATCTACCCGGGGTCGGATACCCCGGCTGTCAACCAGCTCAACCTCGAGATTGCTGACGGGGAATTCCTTGTTCTTGTGGGCCCGTCCGGCTGCGGTAAATCAACGTCGCTGCGCATGCTGGCCGGCCTGGAAGATATTAATGACGGGCGTATCTACATTGGGGACCGTGATGTTACCAATGTTTCGCCTAAGGATCGCGATATTGCGATGGTGTTCCAGAATTACGCTCTCTACCCCCACATGTCGGTGGCGGAGAATATGGGCTTCGCGCTGAAGATTGCGCGCACCCCGAAGGAAGAAATCGATAAGCGCGTCAAGGAAGCCGCCCAGATTCTCGACCTGACCGAGTACCTGGATCGCAAGCCGAAGGCGCTTTCTGGTGGGCAGCGCCAGCGCGTGGCGATGGGCCGCGCGATTGTGCGTAACCCGCAGGTCTTCCTCATGGACGAACCGCTCTCCAACTTGGACGCGAAACTCCGGGTACAAACCCGCACCCAGATCGCGACTTTGCAGCGCCGCCTGGGCACTACCACGGTGTACGTTACCCACGACCAAACCGAAGCGCTGACCATGGGCGACCGCATCGCCGTGCTTAACTTTGGGGTCTTGCAGCAGGTGGGCAGCCCGGATGAGCTGTACAACCGGCCGCAAAATGCTTTCGTGGCGGGCTTCATTGGCTCGCCGGCCATGAACCTCGGCACCTTTAATATTGAGGGCGACGACGCAGTTCTCGGCCAAGCGCGCATTCGCCTTCCCCGTGCGGTGATCGACGCAATCACTCCGGATGACAAGGGCAAGGTGATCCTGGGCGTGCGCCCCGAATCCTTCACGGAGCTCACGCGTGAACCCGGGGAAAGCTCGGTGCCGATCGTGGTGGATATGGTGGAGAACCTGGGTTCGGATAACTACGTTTATGGCGAGATCGCCGGCGTGGAGAAGTCCGGTTTCGGCTCGGGCGATGGCTCCTCCCAGGTGGTTGTGCGAATTCCACCGTTCAAGGCCCCCGCGGTGGGTGACACCGTGTATGCCACCCCGAATCTGGATGCTATCCATGTATTCCACGCCGGGGACGGCACCCGCATCAACTAGCCCGGGGCTGGCACCGGCATTACTGAGGCGATGCTGGGCAGCTAAGACAGTGGCCTGATTCCCAGGGCCGGGGCGCGCCGCGCCCCGGCCCTGCGTCGTCGTTGTAGATAAATGACGCAAAAACTAAGCCGTGTATGAAACGTACCCCGCGCATATCGTGGCGAAAATCACGTGCTTTCAGCTGCGATTATGCGTAATCGCGGCGCCTAACTGCCCGGATGTGACTTTTCCGCAGTTCAACACGGGTGATGCGGGGCGCACGCCCGGAGGCGCTCGGGCGTTTCTATCCCGGGATTCTGCATACTTTCAGCGTAGTATGCACTCGATGAGACCTACTGCTCAAAACTTTTCAGGCGCGGTGCCTAGACTTGCCAGCATGACGGAAAGTGCCACTCCCGCTGCCTACCCCGGTGCGGGCGTCGTTCGCGCGCTGGCGGAACGGCCCCGCATTCTTGTTGTCTGTACCGGGAATATTTGCCGATCTCCCATGGGGGAAATCGTGCTGCGCCAGCGGTTGCGCGAGGCCGGTATTGATATTGCGGTGGCCTCCGCGGGGGTTTCGAATGAGGAATCCGGTAATCCGATTTACCCGCCCGCCCAACGCACCCTCACCGAACACGGCTATGACCTGCCCGATCACCACCGGGCCCACCGCGTCACCTCCGATGAACTGGAAAACGCCGGCCTGATTCTGGCTATGACCACCGGCCACGCCCGGGCGGTGCGCCGGCTGTGCCGCTCCCTGTCGCTTTCCCTGACCAATATTCACCTGTGGACCGAGTTCGCGCTGCCGGAGGTGGGGATCGCGCCGGAGGGCGTATTCGGGCACGGCGGGGTTCTTTCCGACGATGCCGGGCGTGCCTCGGGCCGCCAGCATTCTTCCGATTTTTATTATTCATCTGGCGAGTACGATGTGCCCGATCCGTGGGGCGGTTCGGCGCGCGAATTCGAAGCGACGCTCGCCTGCGTAGAAGCCGGCTCTGAGCGCCTGGTGGAGCTGCTGCGCGGTAACCTGCCCGCAGCGCGGTGAGCGCTCAGCCCGCAGTGAGCCCTCAGCCCGCGGCGCGCACCCGTATAGTTATGCGGCGGCGGGGCGTATTGTTCGGCGCACTCGCGGTGGTGCTGATTGCCGTGGCTGTGCTGGCCGTGCGCCAGCTCCTCGCGGCCACCTACTATTCGCCCGCGGCCGTGGCCAGCCGTTACATGAATGCCCTCGAAGACGGCCGCGCTCGCGATGCGCTGGGCCTTACCGATCCCGGCGCACTTTCCGGCTCCCTCGCCCTGCTGAGCGACGAAGTCTATCGCGCTGTCCCGGGCCGGCCCGCTGATTTTCAGGTGCGCGAAACCCGCCGTATCGAAACCGAAACCGCCGTGCGCGTGGACGGCGTTGTCAGTTACAACGGGACTCAAGAACCCTTGAGCATCACTCTGGTGCGCCGCGGCACCACCGCGATCCTGAGTCCGCGCTGGCAGGTGAGCGAGGGTGCCCTCGGGCAGTTGCGCGTGGAGCGCGATGCCGATCAAGCTTCCGGTAACGGCACCACGCACATTACCGGCAGCGAATCACCGGCCTCCGCCGGCACAGCCTCCACTCCTCCCGC
This sequence comes from Actinotignum schaalii, assembly GCF_028864145.1. Taxonomy (GTDB): domain Bacteria; phylum Actinomycetota; class Actinomycetes; order Actinomycetales; family Actinomycetaceae; genus Actinotignum; species Actinotignum schaalii_B. The sequence goes on from NZ_JARBHJ010000031.1 coordinate 28,667, forward strand.
TCTCACCAGCATCAACGACGTACCCGTCGCCCTCTCGCCGCAGGAATCCGCCCCGGCTTTCCCCGGTGATTACACCGTGGCGGCGCCCGGCGATTCGCGCTACCTCACCTTCGGTGCCGGCGCCACCGCCACGGTGCGGCCCGGCCAGACCGCGACCGCGCGTCTCAGCGCCCAGGCCACCCCGGCCGCGGGCGAACGCGCGGTGGAACTGGTGGAACGCCTCGTGGAAAGTTGCGTGCGCGGTGATGGTACGACGATGCCGCCAGCTGGCTGCCCGGCCGCTTTCCGCAAGGATCGCACTTTCGGGGACACCCGTAAAGAGAAGCTGAGCTGGAAAGAGAAGCCGCAGGTGAGCACGGCTGTGGAAGGGCTGGGTGGAACAGTGAGCGTGCGGGGAGGCACGCTGGAGCGCAGCTATGAGTGGCGGCTTGTTGCCCCGCTGAGCTGGGAGAAACGTTCGGATACCGCGCGGGTTTTCGAGCGGGAGCATACGGTTCGCTTCCGGGTGGAGAACGGGGATGTGGTGCTGGAAAGTGAAAGCCTGCGCTAGCCCGGGTTACCATGGAAAGCGCGGATTGACCCGCAAAGGGGCTGCCGGCACGCAGCGCGGCCGGAGCGCCCGCGAATAGCGAGGTACCAGAAACCGCCTGCAAGCAACGGCGAGCGGATAACTGCTGGCGACTAATTATGCGAGGGAAGAGGAAGGACGTATGAGCACCAACGTTGTGGCTGAGATTTGGCGGGAAGGCAACCTCCCGGCGGCGCGGCCTATCGATCACGCCCGGCGGGCATGCACCGGCACCCTGTGGGGCCTGGGCGCGGGTGTGGTGCTCGGACTTATTGCGTTCCCGAATGCCCTGGTCGGTTCGCGTGCGCTCTACCTAATCCCGGCCTTCGCGGTGGTGGCTTTCCTGCTGGCGCTGCCCTGGCTGATCCGCGATAAAACGCCGGCTGCTCCCGGCGTGGATGTGGTTGCTCGGGTGCTGGGGACCGACGAAAGCCGGCGCATGCGCACGGTCGGCAATAGCCGGCGCAAGCAGGCTCTCATGGTGCCGGTGGTGGTTCGCCCGGTGGATAAATCCGCGGATTTCCGCACCGTTATCGCGGTGCATGGCGCCGAGCAGGCCGGCTTCGCGGAGAGCAAGCCCGGCACCCTGCTCCCGCTGCGACAAACCGAAAAGGGCTACGGCGGGCTCGCCAACGTGGAGCAAGCCAGCCCGGAACAAGAAGCCCTCATGCGCTCCTTGGAACAGCGCCCCAAGCTGCTGCCCAATACCGCGCCGGTGCTCCCGTTCAAGCCGCAGTCCCTCGACCGTGTCACCACCGGGGACCAGCTGGAATGGTGGGGCGGAATGATTGCCGGCGCGCTGCTCGCCGCCGTCATCATGGGCATCGTCAGCCTCCTGTAATTACAAGAAGTACGACGACGCATTCCGCTCCGGCGGGGCGGGGTGTTTTTCCGAGGTGTACTTCGCATGTGCGACAAATGAAGTACAGCTCTCACAACACATAGCGCCCCCGCTGGGATTCTTGTGACTGGTGTGAATTCTGAGATGCACGCGGCTCTTATGGAGTTTAGCTAGCCAATAGCTTCTGGATGCGCTTGACGGAAACCTTTTCCTTGGTGCCCAATTGCTGGGCAAAAAGCGAGACGCGCAGTTCTTCCAGGAGCCAGCGGGCGTGGTCAAGCACCCGGGCGCGGCCCGGATCGAAAGCCGCGTAGCTGGCTTCTTCACGGGCACTCTCCACCGCGTCCGCCGCGGTTTGCACCTGCCAAGCGAGTGAATCATCGGCTGCCGGATTCACCGCGGCCTTCTCGATACGCAGCTTCGCGGCCTGAAGATAACGCGGCAGATCCCAGAAGCGTGCTACCGGCGTGGCCCGCACAAAATCGGCGGGCATGAGCGCATCCAGATGAGCGCGCTCGTCGCTCATGGTGGCAAGCAGCGCCACCGAGCGGTTATCCCGCACCAGCTGCTCCACTTCCGCCCACGCAGCCGCAGCCTTGCCCGCACCCTGCGCAATCAGGAACACCTCGTCCTCGAACTCATCGCGAGCCCAAGCCTGCAACTCCTCGAATTCACGCCCGGAACGCAGCTCCTCCGGGCTAGCATCATTAGCCGCACCCCAGCGGTCGGCAAGATTCCGCGCCGCCGCCCACTGCACATCAGCCACCAGCGCCGCCGTAGAAGGCGCCGGGCTACCCGCCAGCTGCAAAGCCAGCTCGCCATCCCAGCGCGAGGTAATCCGGCCCTCGGGCAGCGCCAGCGCATCCGCGAGTAACCGAATCACGCCGCCGCGATGCACCCGCACCTGCTCGCCCGGCTCCGCCACTACATCCAGCACAACCTTTCCGGCGCGGTCAGCAAGCGCAGGGTAAGCACGAACCGTCCCGGCCGGGCCCTCAGTTTCAATAACCGCCGGGATAATCCCCTGCTCTACCTCGGGCCAGCCGGTCAAAGCATCCCCGGATGCGAGTTCGGCGGCGGCCGCCCCTTCCGAACTGGTGGTGCTGGCCGAACGTGCAGCTGGCGTACCGGCGGATGGGGCGCCCGCAGACTGTGCGCCCGCGGAGTGCTCCGTGCCCTGTTTCGCCGAGCTCGGCTTGCGCAACCGCGCCCGCGCCTCATCAAGGGCTTGGGCCACCGCCCCGGCCACCACGTTTTCCACCGCTTCCTTGGTTTGCGGGGCAAGACTGCGCTGCACATACTCGAGCGACGTCGATTCCTCAAGCACCGCGCCCCGCTCCGAACGCACCCGGAAATTCACAGTCAGATGCGCGGGGAGATGTACCTCCTGCCATGCGGCGTCGTCGATCTCAATACCCCGCACGCGGGCCGTAGCCGCGCGAAAAGCGTCCTCGAAAGAAATCGGTTCCGTTCCGTGCACCGCCTGCTCCCAACCGGGCAGCACCGCGCGGATATCGCGGGCCACGTCGGGGGCAGGCACCAGGTTGCGGCGTACGCGTTTGGGCAGCGCACGAATCGTGGCGACCACCAGTTCATCAAGCATTCCGGGCACCAGCCAGTCGAAACCTTCCGGGCGTAGCCGCGGCAGCAGGGCGATGGGCACGTCCACGGTGATGCCGTCGTTGAAGGAGCCTGGCGCGAAAGTGTAGGTAATGGGCAGGGTGATATCGCCCTGGTGCCATTCGGTGGGGAAGTCCTCTTCGCCGGCGCCGCCAGCGCCACCCAGCAAGAAATCCTGCGTGAAATCGAGCAGCTCGGGCCGGGCTTGCCGTTCCTTCTTCCACCAGGAATCGAAATGCCGTCCGGAGACCACGCTCTCCGGGATGCGCTCCTCGTAAAACGCGGTCAGCGCATCATTATCAGCCACCAGGCCGTGGCGGCGCAGCTTATCTTCGGTGCGGCCCGCCTCCTCGAGGGCCGCGCGGTTGCGTGCCAGGAACTCGTGGTGCGTGCGCCACTCGCCCTCAACCAGGCCGTGGCGAATAAACATCTCGCGGGCTAGCTCGCGCGCCGCATCCGAACCGGAAGTGGCCAGCAGCACGGGGCGGTCCGCCACCAGGGTCACCCCGTAGAGCGTCACCTTTTCGTGGACCATCGCCGCGCCGTTCTTCGCCGACCAATACGGTTCCGAATAGGAACGCCGCACCAGCTTCTTCGCCAGCGGCTCGATCCACTCCGGCTGGATCGCGGCCACGGTGCGGGCAAATAGCCGGGAAGTTTCCACCAGCTCGGCGGCCATGACCCACTCGGGGGTGCGCCGGTGCAGGCCGGAACCGGGCCAGATCACGAAATGGGTGCCGCGCGCACCCAGGTAATCACGGCTGCGCGGGGAATAATTGCCGATATTGGACAGCAGCCCCACCAGCAGCGACCGGTGAATCGCCCCCGACTCCGGGGTATCCGAACCGCGCCCAAGCTCGCGGCAGGCGTGGGCTACCGCCCCGGAATTCGGAGCTCCGCCCAGCTGAGGTGCCCCCGCCTCGGCCGCGGCGCGGATCTGCTTCGGGCTGGGCAGCGCCAGGCGGCGGATCGTTAGCTCCAGCGGTCGCGCCATCTGCTCAAGCTGTGCCACCACGTCCGCCCACTCGCGATAACGCAGGTAGTTGAGGAATTCCGCCCGGCACATGCGCCGGAACGCCGAACCGGACAGCTCGCGCGCCTGGGTGCGCAGATAGCGCCACAGCGTCAGATAGGCGAGGAAATCCGACGACCCGGCTGTGAAACGCGCGTGGAATTGGTCGGCCTGGGCGCGTTTCTCGGTGGGGCGCTCGCGCACATCCTGCACCGACAGCGCCGCCACCAGCACCAGCACTTCGGAAGCGCACCCGTTGCGCTGCGCTTCGATAAGCATGCGGCCCAGCCGCGGGTCGATGGGAAGGCGCGCGAGCTGGCGCCCGATGGCGGTCAAGCGCGGGGCGTGGCGGTTGTCCGCCCCAAACGCGCTCGCGGCCCCGAAACCACCCTCGTAACTAATCGCCCCGATTTCTTCGAGAAGCTGGGTGCCGGCCCGCACCGCACGTGCCTCCGGCGGGTCAATAAAGGGAAAATCATCGACGGCGCCCAGCCCGAGCGCGAGCATCTGCAAAATAACCGCGGCCAGGGACGTGCGCTGAATCTCGGGCTGGGTGAATTCGGGCCGAGCCAGGAAATCATCCTCGGAATAGAGCCGAATCGCCACCCCGTCCATAACACGCCCGCACCTCCCCGAGCGCTGATTGGCGCTGGCCTGCGAAATCGGTTCAATGGGCAGGCGCTGCACCTTCGTTTTATTCGAGTAGCGCGAAATACGGGCCGTGCCCGGGTCAATCACGTACCTAATTCCGGGTACCGTCAGCGAGGTCTCGGCAATATTCGTGGCCAAAATAATGCGCCGGTAGGGCCCGTGCTGGAAAATGCGGTGCTGTTCTGCCGCGGAAAGACGCGAAAAAAGCGGCAGGACCTCCACGGCTCCCGGAGCACTGGACCTCCCCCCGGGGGCCACATATCTTGCCCCGAGCTCATCATCGAGGGCCTTCGCGGTATCCCGAATCTCGCCCTCCCCGGAGAGGAAGACCAGAATATCTCCCTCACCTTCCGCCATGAGCTCCTCGGCAGCCGCCACGATTCCACTCACCTGATCAAGTGCCGCGGCCCGGCCCGGGGTGCGCGGCGCGGTTACGCGCTGCGCACCGGCGTCGTCGTACTGCTCCTCGTGTTCCGTGTCCTGCTCCTCATCGAGTGGACGGTACCGGATTTCCACCGGGTACGTGCGTCCGGATACCTCGATAATCGGCGCGGTGTCGCCGGGGCGCCCGCCCGCGCGGTGCTCGCCGAAATGCGCGGCGAATCGCTCGGTATCGATGGTTGCGGAGGTGATGATGACTTTGAGGTCGGGACGGGCGGGGAGGAGGCGCGCGAGGTAGCCGAGGATGAAGTCGATATTGAGGGAACGTTCGTGCGCTTCGTCGATAATGAGGGTGTCGTAGCGCAGCAGTTGCGGATCGGATTGAATTTCCGCGAGGAGGATACCGTCCGTCATGAGTTTGACGAGCGTGGTGGGGCCCACTTCTTCGGTGAAACGCACCTGATAGCCGACGGCGCCGCCAACTTTTTGCCCCAGTTCGGCCGCGATGCGTTCGGCAACCGAGCGGGCCGCGATGCGCCGCGGCTGCGTGTGCCCGATAAGCCCGGTGATGCCCCGGCCCAGCTCCAGGCAGATTTTCGGCAGCTGGGTGGTTTTCCCGGAACCGGTTTCCCCGGCGATAATAACCACCTGGTTCGCGGCGATGGCCGCGCGGATCTCCGCGCGCCGGGCGGAAACGGGCAGGGTTTCCGGGTAGGTGATGTGCGGAACGGCCGCTCGGCGCGCTTCGAGTTGCGCCGGGGTGAACGGCCGCGGGCCGCGCGGGTTGCGCGGGTTGCGGTTGCCGCCGGCGTTGCGGCTGTTGTGGGTACCGCGCTTGGAACGACGACGGCGCAAAGCGCCACTTTCCTGCCGGCCGGTCGAGCCATCACCGTTGCGCTGGTGGGTGCGGGCGTGGCGGTTTGCCTCGCCCTTGCCGGAGGGCGCTGCGGGTTCCTGAGACTTATCCATATCGTGCCTCATTATTCCACGCCTTTGTGAGCCGAGGTTGCCCGCGGGCGAGGGAAACAGGTGGGGGCCGCGGCCCAGTCCCCGGCCCCCCCCCCGCGCCCGGGGTTAAAAACGCGCCCCCGCCGGGGGTGAATACGCCTCCCCGCCCGGATCGCCCCCCCCCCCCCCG
>NZ_JARBHJ010000032.1 GCF_028864145.1 Actinotignum schaalii
CGCGTGCCGCAGAGCCAGCCCCCTAACACCCCGACGCCGCCCGCCCCCCGCGGGGGCCCCCCCCCCCCCCCCCCCCCCCCCCCCCCCCCCCCCCCCCCCCCCCCCGGGGAGCTGGACGCGCTTCTTGAGCGGCGCAGCAGCCCTAAGGAGATCGCCGGGGCGGGCCGGTGGTTGCGCTGGCGCGAGGTGCTGCGCACCGCCATGGCCCAGGCTCTCGGGCTGCTCGGGCCCGATGAGGTGGCGGGCGCGGTGAGTAACGCTGTGGAATGCGCGGTGGAAGCCGGAGTGCGCGCGGCCAAGTGCGCCGTCGTCGCAGAAAATAGTGCGGCGGATAGCCAGCCCGAGGTTTCTTTTGCGGTGATCGGTTTGGGGAGCCTGGGCGGACGCGAATGTGGCTATACCTCCGATGCTGATGTGATGTTCGTCTGGGATGGACCCGAGGCGGCCGCGGGATATGCCGATGCGCTGGCCCGGGCCTTCATGCGCGTGGAACAGGAAACGGGCGGGGTACCGCCGTTAGCCGTGGACGCGGATATGCGCCCGGAGGGCCGGAGCGGGCCGCTGGCCCGGCGCCTGGATTCCTACGCGGAGTACTACCGGGCCTGGGCCGAGCCCTGGGAATTCCAGGCTTTGCTGCGGGCCCGCCCGGTGGGTGGGGATCGCGCGCTCGGGGAACGTTTCGTGGAGATGATCGCCCCGCTGCGCTACCCGGCACACTGGGATGAGGCGCGGCGTACCGCTATCCGGCTCATGAAAGTGCGGGTGGAAAAGGAACGAATCCCCGGGGGAGTGGCCCCGGCTTCTCATCTCAAACTAGGCCCGGGTGGGAGTGCGGATGTGGAGTGGACCGCGCAGCTCCTTCAGCTTGAGCACGCGGCGGCCTATCCGCAGCTTCGGGTGACCGGAACGGGGGAGGCGCTGCGGGCGGCGGGTGCCGCCGGGCTCATCACCGCGGCGCAGGAAAATGCCCTGCTGGAAGGCTGGCGGGCTGCCAGTGCACTCCGCCAGGCCGCCTTTGTGGCTACCGGCCGGACCGGGAGTGCCGCCCAGGTCATTCCGCGTGATCCGCGCGAACGCGAACGTATGGCCGCGATCCTGGGCGCCGGGCACGCCGCCGATGTCCTCGACCGGCGCGCCCGGGCCGCACGCCATGCCCGCACCGCCGTGGAACATGTTTTTTACGGGCGGGATACGTAGCCCGCGCCCCTTGAGAGCGGGTAGCCCGTTTAGAGCGTGTAGTACAGCTCGAATTCGTAAGGGTGCGGGCGGGCGCGCAGGGGCGTGACTTCCGCATCCATCTTGTACTTAATCCAGGTGGCGATGAAATCCTCCGTAAAGACATCCCCTTCGAGAAGGAAATCGTGATCGGCTTCCAGCTCGGCCAAAGCCTCATCGAGGGAGGCGGGGATCGTCTCGATATCCGCGTATTCTTCCGGAGGTAGCTCGTAAATATCCTTGTCGATGGGGGCGGGCGGTTCGATCCGGTTACGGATGCCGTCCAGGCCCGCCATGAGCTCGGCGGAGAAAGCCAGATAGGGATTAGCGGTGGGATCGGGAACCCGGAATTCAATACGCTTGGAGGCCGGAGAATTTCCGCTGAGCGGAATCCGGATCGCGGCTGAGCGGTTGCGCGCCGAATAGACCAAATTAATGGGAGCTTCGAAACCGGGAACCAGGCGCCGGTACGAGTTCACGGAGGGGTTGGTGAAGGCCGCGAGTGCCTTCCCGTGCGCCAGCAGGCCGCCCACGTACCAGCGGGCCAGGTCCGAAAGCTGGCCGTAGCCGCGCGGATCATGGAAAAGCGGCTGGCCATCCTTCCAGAGCGACATATGGCAGTGCATCCCCGAGCCGGCTGAATCAAAAAGCGGCTTGGGCATGAATGTGGCAGTTTTCCCGCATTCATCGGCGGCCCGGCGAATCACGTACTTGAATTTCATGAGGTCATCTGCCGCGGCGCGCAGGGAATTGAAACGGTAGTTAATTTCCTGCTGGCCGCCCGCACCCACTTCGTGATGGGCGCGTTCCACATCCAGGCCCACCTGCGCCAAATATTGGCACATGACATCGCGTACATCCTCATTGGCATCCACCGGTGCCACCGGGAAATAACCCTGCTGGTGCGGAATCTTGTAGCCGGTATTCCCGCCCGGCTCCGGCCGGCTCGAATTCCACGATCCCTCATTGGAATCGATGACGTACATAGAATGATTGACCGCGGTGTCATAGCGTACGTCGTCGAATAAATAAAACTCTGCTTCCGCACCCACTGAAATCGTGTCCGCAATTCCCGTGGAACGCAGGTAGGCTTCGGCACGTTCGGCAACATTGCGCGGATCGCGCGCAAAGGGCTCATCCGTATAGGGATCCACCACGTTGAAATTCATGATGAGGGTGGGCTCCGCGCGGAAAGGATCCACGAAAGCGGTGGACACATCCGGGAGCAGTTTCATATCCGATTCGTGAATCGAGGTGAATCCGCGGATAGAGGAGCCATCAAACATGTAGCCCTCGTTCATTTTTTCCGCGGTTGCCTGGGTGGCGGGCACCGTGAAATGTTGCATAACGCCGGGCAGGTCGCAAAAACGAATATCGAGGAACTGGATTTCGTGCTCCGCGATAAACTCGGCAGCTTCGGCGACACTTGTGAACATGGTGGACTCCTCCCGGCGCGCGGCTCGGCTAGCGGTGCGGTTTACCCCATGTATTTTAGCGCGCTACGCCCTGCTCAAAAACCTGCGGACACGCCTCCGCCCGGCGGAACTCGTGTGGAATTCCCCGGGCGGATAGCGAAAATTGCGTTGAATATGTACGACGGCGGCGCGGCCTACTGGCCGCCCAGGGCCCGCCGATTAGCGCGAATATTAGTGGGATCAATGCCCTTGGGGATATTGAGCGCCTTATTCCCCAATGCGTCGAGGCGCTGGGACAGGGCCGAAACTTCCTGGGCGGAAATTTCCTTCTTAAGCTTCTTAATAGCCCGCTCGAGCTTGGCGAGCGGAACCTGGCCTTCGCCATTACCCATGAAAATAGCGTGCACCGGGGCATTCGGTGCTACCCGGCGAATAGCGCGGCGCTCATCATCAATGAGCTTGCGGGTGCGTGAGATAGGGCCTTCGGCGACGAGAACCACGCCGGGCCGCCCGATGAGCCGGAAAACGAAATCTTGGTGGCGCGCGTTGAAACGTACCGGTTCGGTTTGCTTGACCCACGAGCCGCGCAACGAATCGAGAATCGCGGAGGTTGCCCCCGGCATGCCATCTAGCTGCGCGTAGCTGGCCGACCGCACCGCCCGGGTGAGAAGCAGCATGGGGAGCAGGAGCATGAGGAGAATACCGAAAACGGTCCACGCGATCCAGCTCTTCGTAAGGAAGCCGAGGAGAATGCCGATCCCCAGGCCCGCGAGCCCGGCCAGGGCAAGCCACCAGCCTAGATGCCGGTAGGTACGCTTCGCGATGGTGAATGCGTCACGCAGAGTCTTGAAAAAGCCCGGCTTCTTCTTCGCGCCCTTGTTCTTATCCTGTGCCATCTGATTCCTTTTAAATCCTTCTCGATAGTCCCCGTCGATTCTAGACGATAGCGCCGGCTTTGTTGAGCACCGGGCCCAATCTCACGCCTGTGGGCAGCTTGAGGAGCGCCGCTGACCCGTGCGACTTGTGGAAAACGACGCCGCGGCAAGCTCGCCTGTGGATGGTCCCTGGACGGGATGGGGCGGTGGTGGTGAACTGTCCCTATGTCCGGGGAAGGGAAGACGAAGCCGGTGGCTCTCCTGGTGCGATTATGCGTTTTCGGGATGGTCGCGGGCATACTCGCGGGAATGGTTCTCGGTGCTCTTGTTCCCGGTATGAAGGAGGCGCGCACCGGCCCGCAGCAGGCGGCCAATGCGGAGCTTCGCGGCGGTCGGGAGCCGGAAGCGCTGGCGGTGGCCCGCCAGCTGGTAGCGGCTCGCGATGCTGCACTCACTGCTGGTGATACCGCTTCTTTGAGTAGCTTGAGCGTTCCGGAGGGCGCCGCGGCGGCAGTAGATGCACAGTTGCGCAGCGCATTGGAAACCTCTCCGATTGCGAAGGTGGAAACCGAGGTGCGGAAAGCGGCGTGGGTGGGGGAGGATCTCCTTGAGGTCATCACCGTGCAGCGGCGCCTCGTGCTTGCCAACGGGGAAACTGTCGGGCCGCAACCGGAGCGGTGTGCGCGGTGGCAGCTGAGTCCACAGCCGTGGCGGATTGTGGCGGTTCACCCGTGTTTGTAAGCGGGCCGCCTGTGTTTATCACCGCCGAGACAATTGACCGGTTACTAACATCACCAGGCGTGTTCGTAAGATTAAACGACACCCCAAGTACAGGCTTAGCAACAACAGGTTTGCGGTAGCGATACCGGGGCGGGTTAGTCGCATCCAGGGCGGGTTAGTCGCATCCAGGGCCGGTGCGTTGTGGAGTGTTAGGGACGCAGAATGTAGGTCACGGATATAGAACCGCAGAAAAAACTGTTACCCACGTGCATACTGTTAGCTGGCCCTGCCGTGGTCACTCGCTCGACATGGGCAAGCGTGGACGATGCGAGCGGTAATACCCATAAATAGCAACGCGCCAACAGTGAAGCCCCCAGGATGCGCCCTCCCGGCAGGAGGCCCCCACAAAAAGCAACCTCACGACAGTGGGCCCCATAAAAAGCAACATCTCGACGGGCAGCTCTTCAGAATGCAACCCCACGACAGTGGGTCCCACAGGATGCAACCCCACGACAGTGCGCCCCACAAAAAGCAACCCCACGACATCAAAACAATTTCTTAATGTAGCTGCCGTTGCATTTTGATTTCGGGCAAACGCGGCTGCCTTCCCGCGAGAGTCTCATGGGTTTCACGAACTTCAATAGTCACACCGGCCTCTGGGGAGGGGGCTCTGTTTTCATAACTGTACTGCGCTTGTCGTACATGCGCAGTACATCCCGGGAAAACACCCCCTCCCCGCCGGCGCGGCAGGCGGTGGGCGGCGAGGCAAGGCAGCAGGCGGCGCGGCGGGCGGCGAGGCAAGGCGGTGGGTGGCACAGGCCCCAATCAGCGTTTCAGCGCGGTGATACAGCGCAATGCTCAGGCGCGGTGGTCCGGTGCAGTGCTCCAGATTCGCGGGTCAGCCAGGCAGCCCGGCTAGGTAAAGTGCGAGTGCGGGACATCGCCTCCCACAGGATGCGCGTAAAGGACACGAAACCATCCCGAAAGGGTGCTCTCCCTCGGACTTTGTTTCCGGGCACGGTTCGTGCAGCTCCGACTGTCTATTAACCCTATTAACCCGTCTATTAACCCGAAAGCTCCCCGGTTCCGATAATGCCCATGAGCACTATCGAAACCGGGGAGCATCTTCACGCGCGGTCACGCGTGCGGCCGAGGTTGTGTTAGTAAGCTACTTTGCTACCCAGGTGCTGAGTAGCCCACTAACCGAGTTCCTTAGAACGCACCCTCGAAATCGGCTTCTTCCAGGCGAGCCTTGAACTCCTTGAGGAAGCGGCCCGCATCTGCACCGTCGACCAAACGGTGATCGTACGTGATGGCGGGGTAGAGGTAGGAACGAATACCGATGGATTCGTTGCCGTCCGCATCCTTGACGATGCCAGGTTCGCGCATAATCGCACCGATCCCCAGAATGGCTACCTCCGGCTGGTTGATGACCGGGGTGTCAAACATGACGCCGTTAGAGCCGGTATTCGTAATGGTGAAGGTACCGCCGGTGAGGTCATCAACCGCGGCTTCGCCATTGCGTACCTTGGCGGCACCGGTGTTAATGGCGCGTGCCAGGCCCGCGATATTGAGATCACCGGCGTTCTTGATCACCGGGACGAACAGGCCCTTGGGGGTATCCACCGCGATGCCGATGTTCTCGTAATCGAAGTACTCCACTTCGTTGTCCTTGATGGTGGCGTTGAGCTTCGGGTGGTTCTTCAGGGTATCGACAGCAGCCTTGACGAAGAAGGGTAGGTAGGTCAGCTTGGTGCCTTCACGTTCTGCGAAAGCAGCCTTATTGGCTTCCCGAAGCTTGACGATCTTCGTGACATCCACCTTGATAACGGTGGTCAGCTGCGCCGAAATCTGGAGGGATTCCACCATGCGCTTGGCGATGGTCTGGCGCAGGCGCGTCATCTTCGCGGTGGTACCACGCAGCTGAGCCGCCTCAGCGGAAGGCGCGCTCGGCGTGGCCTTCTTTGCCGGGGCGGGGGCCGCAGCTGCGGCCGGGGCCGGCTGAGAAGCGGCAGCCTGGGCACGCGCGGCTTCTTCCGCGGCCTTCTGTGCGGCAGCGGCTGCCTCTTCCACATCCTGGCGGCGAATACGCCCACCCACGCCGGAGCCCTTGACCGCGGAGAGATCCACGTTCAAGTCCTTGGCCAGCTTCCGCACGATCGGGGTGATATAAGCATCGGGTTCGGAGAATCCGGTACCGGCAGCAGCCGAATCCAGATCCGGCGTATGCGCCTGGTTTTCCTGCTGGGCAGGGGTGCCGTGCTGCGGGGTACCGGAAGCCGGTTCTTGGACCGCTGCCACACCGGCCGGTGCTTCAGCCGGGGCCGCGCCGGCGGCGGGAGCCGCGGGAGCGGGCGCGGCTGCGCCGTCGCCGATATAAGCGATCACGGTACCCACCGCAACCGTTTCATCTTCCTGGACCACAATCTTCTGAATGGTGCCAGCGGCCGGGGCCGGAACTTCCGAATCGACCTTATCGGTGGAGACTTCCACGATGGGCTGGCCGGCTTCGACTTCCTCACCTTCGGCCACCAGCCACGAGGTGACGGTTCCTTCACTAACCGATTCACCCAGGGCCGGCATTTTCACTTCCACACCGGTGGTAGCCGAGCCGCCCTGCTGCGGGGCGGGAGCTGCTGGTGCAGGAGCGCTCGGAGCGGGGGCCGGTGCCGCCGGAGCAGCAGCCGGGGCCGCTTCTTCCGCGTGGGCCGCGTTGCTGGCGGGAGCCGCCGGAGCAGCCACGCCGGAGCCATCACCGATATAGGCGAGGATGGCACCTACTTCAACTTCTTCGTCTTCCTGGACGAGGATCTGTTCGATAACACCTTCCGCGGGAGAGGGAACTTCCGAATCGACCTTGTCTGTGGACACTTCGACAATCGGCTCATCGAGCGACACGGTATCGCCCACCTGCTTGAGCCAGGCGGTCACGGTACCGGTGGTGACGGATTCGCCCAGGGCGGGCATCTTCAACGGTTCAGACATAGAGTTTTCTCCCTCGATTTAGTGGTTGTGGAGCGGCTTGCCCGCGAGGACCAGTGCCGCTTCGCCGATTGCTTCGTTCTGGGTGGGGTGGGCGTGGATAAGACCATCGAAGTCCTGCGCGTAAGCTTCCCAGGCCACCATGAGTTCACCTTCACCGATCTGTTCGGACATACGTGCCCCGATGGCGTGGAAGCCCACGATGGGGCCGTCCTTGACCGCGACCAGCTTAACGAAACCGGCCGCACCCAGCATCTGGGACTTGCCATTACCGGTGAGGTTGAAGGTGGCGGTGGTGATATTTTCCTTGCCGTATTGTTCCTCGGCCTTGTCCTGATTGAGGCCGACCGAGGCGATTTCCGGGGTGCAGAAAGTCACGCGCGGAATCTTCGTTTCGTCAATCACCTTGGGGTTGAGACCCGCAATATCTTCCGCAACGAAAATACCCTGGAGGAAACCGCGGTGTGCCAGCTGGAGGCCGGGCACAATATCGCCCACCGCGTAGACTCCATCAATGTTGGTGCGCAGCCGCTCATCAGTGAGGACGAAACCACGATCCATCTTTACCCCGACTTCTTCGTAGCCGAGGTTCGCGGTGGCCGGACCGCGCCCGATAGCGATGAGTAGATAATCCGCCTCGAATTCCTTGCCGTCCTGGGTGAAAACCTTGACGGAATGATCGGTCTGTTCGAGGTGATCAAACATGGTTCCGGTGGCGAATTTAATTCCGCGCTTGCGGAACTGGCGTTCCAGATTCTTGGAAACTTCCGGATCCTCATTGGGGACCAGGTGCGGCAGGCCCTCAATAATCTGGACTTCTGCCCCGTAGGAGCGCCACGCGGAGGCGAATTCCACCCCGATGACTCCGCCGCCCAGCACGATCACAGATCCGGGGGCTTCACCCAGCTCCAGTGCTTCGGTGGAGGTGAGCACACGGCCGGTGATCTCCTGGCCGATGGTCTTCGAATAGGAGCCGGAGGCAAGCACCACGTGCTTGCCGCGGTAGTGCACGCCATCAACGGCGATGGTGTCTTTCGCAACAAGCCTGCCCCAGCCCTGCACAATCTCAACTCCGCGCGAGGAGACCAGGCCGGTCAAGCCCTTGAACATCTTTTCGATAACGCCATTCTTGTAAGCCTGCAAGGTAGGCATATCGATGCCCTCAAAAGAGCCCTTCACACCGATGGAGGGGCCTTCGCGCATTTCATCGGCAACATCAGCGGCGTGCAGCAGTGCTTTGGTGGGGATGCACCCGCGGTGCAAACAGGTACCGCCGAGTTTGTCAGCCTCAATGAGAGCAACGGTCAGGCCCAGCTGACCGGCACGAAGCGCGGCCGCGTAGCCGCCGCTGCCGCCACCGAGGATGACGACGTCGTACTCTTTCGTTTCTGCCACAGGATTTCCCTTCGCAATACAACATTTTGGAATGCGGTACAAGAGCCGCTATACCTATATTCTGCCATGCCGAGGTGTTATCTGGAACGCATCACGCTCCCAGCGAGGGTCGCTAAAATCACCGTATGGGTCTTTTTTCGCGTCGCTCCCGTTCCCGTGCTGCTCACGGCGGTGTTCGCCGTTCGACGACGGCGAAACACTTCGCCGATTTCATCGAGACTCGCGCGGGGGTGGAAGCCTATTTTGAGGTGGAAACTCCGCGTGAGCCAGCAGCTCTTCTTCTCGTTGCTCGCACGGGGGAGTGGACCCGCCGGCGGGTGCCCGATCTGGCGGCAGGAGCGCAACTTGCTCGGGAACTGGGCATACCTTTCTACGAAATTAACCGCACCGGCTACCCCGAGTCGGTACGTCGTTGGAATGCGGAGCACCGGCGCGCTTAAAGGTTTATGATGGTACGTCGTCTCCGCGGTCGATCCCGCGAAGGAGACGCACAGCCAGTGCAGGATTCTGGGAGGAGCCAGGTGACTAGTGAAATGATTCGAGACGAGAGGCGCACCGCCGTGGGCTGGCCTCTCTTCCTCCTCATTGCGCTGAGCCTGGGGGCCGCTATTTTCGTGTGGCGTGCCATCGTCGCGGGCACCGAAGATTTTCAACTGGGCTATCCCGGGCGCATGGCTACCACGCTGGTTGCAGCGCTCGTCTGGGTGCTTGCCTGCGCTGGCTCACTCCACAACGGGCGGCGGATGCGCTGGGTGGCCACCACTTGCTGGAGTGCCAATATTGTGATGGCCGTGGTGGGCGTGGTGATTCCTGATCTTTTCCACCAGGTGAGCCCCTGGTACCAGGCCGGAGCCACCTATTATTACCTTCCTACCCTCGGGGCCATTGCCGGGCTGGCCTGGATCATGTGGTCGCGGCCAGCCAGCATCGCCCAGCGCAATCTTTAGAGCTTTCGTTGCAATCTTTAGATTTTCGCCCGCGCCCCTGCGCCCGCACCTGGGCCCCGGCACCGAGGTCTAATTTTTGAGTTACGGGCCTAGCTCTTAGCGGCGCGCTTGGTTTCTTTCTTCGCTTCCCGCGCCTTCTTCAGGTCAGCGGGAGTGCCGCCCTCGGGATACTCACCGAATTTCACCATGGGGCGGGGCATACGCCAACGCCGCGGGGTGAAGCCGCGTGACATCATCTGCCCGACCAGACGATCCGGAGTTTTATCTTCCCCGAATTTGTATTCCACCAGGGTGCGAACCTGGCGGGCGCGCCACCACGCCTCCAAGGCCATGAGCACCAGGACCGCGTAGCAGGTAATAACAAATACATTGAAGACCAGCGGATAGCGGGTGAGGGTGAACACGCCCACGATCATAATGATGGCGAGGCCAAGCATGAGCGAGGAGAACTGGAAACGCGAATCAAGCGCATCGCGCGCGAAAGCTCGCTGCACACCCGCGTGGGCGAGGGGCATATTCCGAATATCCCCCGTTTTCATCGCGGTTTGTTCGCGTTCCCAACGTTCGGACGAGCGGGCGCGTTCCTCGGCCTTGCGGGCCTTCTTTTCCTCGCGCGTCATGGAGGATTTGTCAGAAATAATCGGCCGGCGGTGGCGTGCCTCCACGTCCTTGCGCTTCGGGGTGGGAACTCCCTTGCCCGGTGTGTATCCCTTGGGATGAGTAGGGGCGGGGGCTGCCTGTTCTTGCGCCTGTTCTAGTGCCTCTTTCTTGCGGCCGAATGCCATCTCAACTCCTGCGTCGTCGCCAACTATGCCTTGAACGAGAATAGTCTAACCGTTCGCGCGCGACCGTCCTGTCCATTACGTGCGCGTGCACGGCCCGCGGCCGCTCCGTTTGCCGCATGCGCACGGCCGGCGCCGTCGTCGTTCAGCACCCGCCCGCGCGGGCGCGGGCGCGAACCCGGTACCCTAGGACGTATGAGTAGTGATCTTGTTGCGCGCGTAGATGAGGCCTTGCCCGTCCATCGCGCTTTGCTTGAGGACCTTGTCCGTATCCCCTCCGTCTCCGCTGACGCTTTTGACCAGGCTAAAGTGCGTGAATCTGCGGAATTCGTGGCGCGCATGGCCCGCGAACGCGGCTTCGACGTCGATATTATTGAATTGGAAACGCCCCAGGGGAAGGGCCGTCCGGCAATTCTCGCCCATAAGCACGTTGGGGATGATAAGCCCACCATTCTTCTCTACGCGCACCACGATGTGCAGCCGCAGGGAACCTTGGAGGGATGGGAATCCGATCCCTTTGAGCCGGTAGAAAAGAACGGGCGGCTGTACGGGCGGGGCACCGCTGACGACAAAGCGGGTGTGCTTGTCCACATGGCGGCGATCTCGGCCCTCGGTGATGACCTGGCCGTGAACGTCACCCTCTTTATTGAAGGTGAAGAAGAAATCGGTTCGCCTACCTTCCACGCTTTCCTGGAAACCTACCGTGATCGCCTCCAGGCTGATGCTATTGTGGTGGCCGATTCGGGTAACTGGAAGGTGGGGGTGCCCTCCCTGACCACCTCCTTGCGCGGCGTTGTGCGCCTGGGCGTGGAAGTATCCACCCTTACTCACGGCGTGCATTCGGGCCAGTACGGCGGGCCCACCCTCGATGCGGTGACCGCCCTCGCGCGGATTATCGCGACTTTGCACGACGAGAACGGTGACGTTGCGGTTCCCGGTTTGGATGCCTGGGACGACGCCGACGTCGATTACGAAGAAGAGCACCTGCGCCGCGATGCCGCGATTCTGCCCGGCATGCAGCTGCTAGGAACCGGATCCTTCAATTCGCGCATGTGGACGAAACCCTCCATCGCCGTTATCGGCATGGATGTTACCTCCACCGCAGAAGCCTCCAATACTGTGATTCCCTCCGCGCGGGCCTTCCTGTCCATGCGCGTGGCCCCCGGTCAGGATCCGCAGCGCGCCGGCGAACTGCTGGCCGAATACATCGAAGCGCAGGCACCCTTCGGGGCCACTGTGGTCACCGAAGTTGCGGAAGCAGGTTCCGGTTTCAAGGCCGGGGAGGATACCCCCATCATGCATCTGGCCCGCGAAGCGCTCAGCGAAGCCTTCGGTCACGAATCGGTGGATATCGGAACGGGTGGATCCATTCCCTTCATTTCTGACCTCGCGGAGGTATTCCCGGAGGCGGAGATTTTGGTGACCGGCGTGGAAGATCCGGATGCACGCGCTCACGCTCATAACGAATCTCTGCATCTGGGTGATTGGCGCAACGCTATTCTGGCGGAGGCGCTTCTCCTGGAAAAGCTGGGTCAGGGCGAAAGCCGCTAAGCGCGGGTACGCGAAGGCCGTGGCGTGCTCGAACGGCGCGGACGGGACGAAGAAAGTGACATTGATGGGAAAGAAAATTCTTGCGGGATGCACGGCAGCCTTGCTCGCGTGCGGCCTTACGGCATGTTCGGGTGGGAACGACGGCGCAGCTAGCTCAACACCGGCTGCTTCGGAATCCGCGAGCGCTGAGGCAAGCGGTACGGTAGAAAGCCCCGCCCCCGGGGAAACACCTGAGATTGTGTATTCGGAGGAGGGCATGCCGTCCCTGGGTGGTACGGCGCAGGCACCGCTGCTGGAGTTCCCGAAGGGGGAAGCTCCCGCGGATGTGCGGGTGCGGGTGCTGGAACAGGGTAGCGGCGCGGAATTGGGCGCTGATGCGGTAGCCAAGGTCAATTACGTGGGCCAAGTGTGGGGGAAGAACGAGCCTTTTGATTCTTCCTACTCGCGTAACGCCCCGGCTACCTTCCCGCTCGCCCAGGTGATCCCGGGCTGGAGTCACACTCTGGCCAAGGCCCACGTGGGGGACAAGCTGATTTTGTCCATCCCGGCCAAGTGGGGGTACGGCCCCTCGGGCGGTACCCAGGATGGGTCCATCGGAGCAACCGATACCATTGCTTTCTACGTGGAAATTCTGGATGCCTGGAATGCTAAGAGCACGGGCGAGGCCGGTGCCACGGTGGAAACACCCGCAGATGCGCTCCCGGTGGAATACACGGGTGAGCTGGGCCAGCCCATTACCGAGATCCGGGTGAAAGAAGGGGCAGAAGCTCCCGCGGAGCTCAAGGCCACGGTTATTGCCCGGGGTAGCGGGGCTCCGCTCCCGGAGAAGGGCACCTATGTGCTCCAGTTCGCGGCCGCCCAATGGGATAACGCCCACGCGGAAAATACCTGGGTTCCCACAACTGCGAACTACCCGGCCGGGCCGCGCTCGGTTCCTTCCACCCAGCAGATTTTCGCACCTCTGGCCGGGGTGCCGGTTGGCTCACGAGTTCTGCTGAGCGTGCCGAATAAGGATAATCCGGCCCAGGCCATCGCCGTGGTAGTGGACATTCTTTCGGCGGTGTAGCTAGCGGGTGATTACCGGGTAGCTAGCGGGTAGTTGCCGGATAGCTACCGGGTGGTCACCGGCGGTTTCGGATAGGGCCAAAATGGCCCGGATAGCGTAAGGGCGAGGTACCTCAGTAGAGGAGCCTCGCCCTTCGTGCTATCTAGGAAGGATGTCGCGCGTATCTATGAATAGCGCCGGCGCGGTGTGTGCGTGAGTTATTTGCGAATGAGGAGGCCGGTGGCTTGCTCCTGGGCGGTGGCCAAACGCTGCCCGGCTTCATCCCAATTGACAATATTCCAGATCGCCTTGACGTAATCGGCCTTGACATTGAGGTAGTCAAGGTAGAAGGCGTGCTCCCACATATCGAGCTGGAAAACGGGCAGCACCCCGGCAGGCACATTATTGGCCTGGTCGTACATTTGGTAGATCACCAGTTTGCCGGCCACGGAATCGTAGCCGAGCACCGCCCAGCCCGAGCCTTGGATGCCGGTGGCCACGGCCGTGAACTGCTTCTGGAAGGTAGCGAAATCACCGAAGGAATCCTTGATTGCTTCGGCAAGCTCGCCTTCCGGTTGTCCGCCGCCGTTGGGGGAGAGCAGGGTCCAGAAAATCGAGTGGTTAATATGGCCGCCCAGGTTGAAGGAAAAATCCTTCGTGTACTGGTTCACTGCCGCGAAATCGCCCTTCTCGCGAGCCTCGCGAAGGTTCTCCAGGGCTTTATTGGCCCCGTCAACGTAGGTCTTGTGGTGTTTATCGTGGTGGAGCTCCATGATCTTTGCGGAAATATGCGGTTCGAGTGCCGCGTAATCGTAGGGAAGATCGGGGAGGGTGTAGGTTGCCATTCTCATACTCCAATTCTGGGCGGCATCGCGGTGCCACCCCGCTTAGATATGTTCGGAATCTCCGAACAGTAATTGAATGCGAATATCATCAGTATATGTGGTGTCCGGCACATAGGTGGCGAGAATGGGGGAGGTTTAGCGCTCAGCCAAGCCGGGCGATTCTTCCCCGCCCGGGAAGGAAGTCGGGAAACGATGGGCTGAGGTGAGGGGCACCGCGAGGGGAATCTCGCCCTCGACGGCGAGTACTCGCGAGCGCGGATCGGTAAGCCAGGCGGCAAGGAGCTGGGTTTCCTCCGGGTGCGCGTGCTCGGCGGCGCGGGCGGGAGCCGCAAGCAGGGGAGTTGCATTGCGGAGCTCTGCGGCATGTTCGGGAACATCGCGGGCTTCGCTGACAGTTGCGGTACCAAGCAGTCTGCCGTAACTCGCGAGGATGATTTCCCAGTGATCCTCACGCTTAGACGCGGCGACGACGCAGCGTGCCCGCCACAGCGGAACCAGCAAGTCCCGCCGCTGGGCTGCGGTGAGAAGCGCCAAAAGCCGGTCGCGCTCCACCATCGCTTCTTCGAAACGCTCCTGGGCGGCCAGGCGGGCAATGCGGGCCATCTGGTGGTCCCATACTTCGGCAAGGGAACCAGCTAACAGCCGTCGGGCGCGAGCGAGGGCTACTGGCCCGGTATTGACGGTGCCCCGCGGGGCCAACGCGCAAGGTGCGTGGGAAACGAAGTGGCACGGGCAATCGCTCAGATCGGCCTTGCGTGGCACGTTGAGGCCGGCAGGGTTGAGCCCGGCTTCATCGCCGATGAGTTCGGCGGCGCGCCGGGCGGCGGTGCGGGAGCCGAAAGGCCCTAGTGAGTTTGCCACCTCCGTTGCCGAACAGCTGCGCGTAGTTTTCAGGCGTGCCACGGGCGTGGTATCGAGGCTGATCCAGGTGCGGGTGTGGGGGCGGCGTGAGCGGCGATTATAGGGCGGATCGAAGCGAGTAATATCGCGCAGCTCCACCACCCGTGCCTCGAGGAGAGTGGCGGTTGGGGTGCTTTCTACCCGGGTGGCCAGGTCCACCATCTCCGCCATGCGGTGGCGTTTTTCCGCGGCGGTGAAATATTGGCGTACCCGCCGGTACATATTCCCGGAGCTGCCCACGTACAGTACTTCGTTATTCGGGCCGATGAAACGGTAGCTGCCCGGGCTGTGCGGTACCTGATCGGCGAGTACGGCGCGGCGGCGCCGGCGGGCCGGAACCGGGTTGGAGGCGGTGAGCAGGTCCTCGATATGTGTGACACCGAGCGGGCCGAGCCGCCCGATCATCGCGTGGAGCACATCCACGGTAGCCCGCGCATCATCGAGGGCACGATGGCTTGGTTGCACCGCGGCCCGGCAGTATCCCGCCAGGGTGCTTAGTTTGTGATTGGGAACTTCATCGCGGCTGAAAAGGCGCCGCGCCAGTCCGAGGGTATCGAGGACGCGCAGCCGCGGCCACGCCATATCTATCGCTTCGCAAGCTCCGCGCAAATGGGACATATCGAAGCGGGCATTATGCGCCACGAGCACCGGGGCGGTGGGGCCAAGGAAATTGAGAAAAGCGGGGAGAACTTCATGCAGCGGGGGAGCGCTCACCGTCATCGCGGTGGTGATTCCGGTGAGCACGGTGATCTGGGCCGGGATGGGGACCCCGGGATTGACGAGTGAGGAAAACTCTTGCACCACCTCCCCTCCGCACACTTTCACCGCACCAATTTCGGTGAGCGCATGCGCCCCGGGCCTCCCTCCGGTGGTTTCCACATCTACCACCACGAAAGTAACCTCATCCAGAGGAGTCCCCAGATCCGCAAATTCCAACTGGCGGGGAGCCAAGATGTGGCCGGACCGATACACCTCAATAGGTTCGGTATCGACCCGGGTGCCGGGCCGCGGAATATGCCGTGCTGTCATGATTTTTACCCTAGCGCGGAGCTACGACATGAATTCGCGGAGAAGTAGCGCGCTACAGGCGGGCGCCGTCGTCGTACGGATCGGTATCTTCGCGGGCGGGTGCCGTCAAAATAATGGCGACCACAACGCCCACCAGGGCTCCACCGGCCAGGATCAACGCGGTCAGGCGCGGGGCGGGCAGCAGGCCGATAAACATGAGCGCACTGATGAGAACCAGCACCCCGGTGGCCACCCAGGCGAGGCTCGCGTAGCGGTGGGCAGGGGCCTGGGGAACATAATATTCTTCGCGGGAGGCCGGGTTGAAAGTGGCGTCGTCGTCGGAAAAATCTGAATCTTCCGGCGCCGGGGACCAATCGCGCGGACCGGCCGCTCGCCCGCCACCCAGCGCCCACGCGGCATCGGTGTAGCGCGGGGAAACATCCACCGGCGGCAGCGCGGCATCACTATCCCGGGTGGTATTGATATTCGCTCCCACACCCTCGGCTTCCAGCTCGCGCGCGATCTTGTCCCATTGCGCATCGAAGCTATTATCCGAGTGCCTGCCTGTAGGTCCTTCTCCCATGAAAGACACTATAGCTGCGGGTATAATCAACAGCGGAATAATCCCCCAATCAGAAACGGAAGGTTAACGATGACTGTCCGCCGCGTTGCGCTCTTGACCGCCGGAGGTTTCGCCCCGTGTTTGTCCTCGGCCGTGGGTGGCCTCATTGAGCGCTATACGGAAATTGCGCCCGATGTGGAAATTATCGCCTACCAGCATGGCTACCACGGGCTGCTCACCGGGAATTACATCACCATCGATAAAGAAGGGCGCGAACAAGCCCATATCCTGCACCGTTTCGGCGGTTCACCCATCGGTAACTCCCGCGTCAAGCTGACCAATACCGAGGATCTGGTCAAGCGTGGCCTCGTGGAAGAAGGCGTGAACCCGCTGGAATTCGCCGCCCAGCGTCTCGTGGAAGATGGCGTGGATGTGCTCCACACCATCGGCGGTGATGATACAAATACCACCGCGGCTGATCTGGCCGCCTACCTGGAAGAAAACGGGCATCACCTCGTGGTGGTGGGCCTTCCCAAGACCATCGATAATGACATTATTCCGGTGCGCCAGTCCCTGGGCGCCTGGACCGCCGCGGAAGAAGCCTCGCTCTACGCCCAGCATATTATTGGTGAGCATCGCTCCAACCCGCGTATGCTCATCGTTCACGAAGTCATGGGCCGTAATTGCGGCTACCTTACCGCGCAGGCCTCCAAGTACTACCACGATTGGGTCCAGGAGCAGGAATGGGCTCCGGCGCTGGGCTTGACCAAGGAACGCTGGGATGTGCACGCCGTGTTCCTGCCCGAAATGGCCTTGGATATCAGCGGGGAAGCCGAACGCCTCAAGAAGATTATGGATGAGATCGGCAACGTCAATATCTTCCTTTCCGAGGGTGCGGGCGTGGATGAAATCGTGGCCGAAATGGAGGCCGCCGGCCAGGAAGTACCGCGCGATCCCTTCGGACACGTCCAGCTCGATAAGGTCAATCCGGGCCGCTGGTTCGCTGAGCAATTCGCGCAGAAGCTCGGCGCGGAAAAGGTCATGGTGCAAAAGTCCGGGTACTTCTCCCGCGCCTGGCACGCCAACGCTGAGGACCTGCGCCTCATCAAGGGCATGGTGGACCTGGCCGTGCAGTGCGCCCTGGAAGGTAAGCCCGGCCTCATCGGGCACGATGAGGAGAACGGTAACGTCCTCACCAATATCGCTTTCCCGCGGGTGAAGGGCCACAAGGCCTTCGATATCACCCAGGATTGGTTCGTGGAGACCATGCAGGCCATCGGCCAGGAGGTCCGCCCGCACGCCTAATGCGGCTGCGTCGTGGGCCCGGGCTGCCCGGGTGCCCCGTATCCACACGTGAATGTTCGCCCCGTACCGGTTATCTGGTGCGGGGCGAGCTTGTGTGCAGATCATTTTTAGTGTGGTGCGCGCCTTTGCGTGCAGGCTGCGTCTCATGGCGTTGACGCAATTCTGCCCGCGCCTCCGTTCCGGGCTAAGATTTCGATTATGTTTGAGGACGATACGCATAAAATTGCTGCGCTGGCCCACGCCTGGCGCGATAAGCCTGCTCTGCACCAACCTCATTACGAGGATGAAGCAGAGCTTGCTGCCGTCATGCAGCGCCTGGCGAAAATGCCGCCCCTCGTTTTTGCGGGTGAATGCGATCGGCTCCGCGAAAGTATCGCGGCCGCGCAACGCGGCGAAGCTTTCGTCCTCATGGGTGGGGATTGCGCGGAATCTTTCGAGCAAATCACCGCGGATCGCATCCGTGCCAAGGTTCGCACCCTGCTGCAAATGTCGGTTATTTTGACCTACGGGGCTTCGGTGCCGGTAGTGAAAATCGGGCGGATGGCCGGCCAATACTCCAAGCCGCGCTCCCAGGCCACCGAAACTATTGGTGATACCAGCTTGCCCTCCTATTTGGGCGATTCCATTAACGGGCACGAATTCACGGCCGCGGCGCGCCGCCATGATCCGCACCGTTTGGAGGAGGCGTACCTGTACTCGGTGGCCACCCTCAACCTCATGCGTGCTTTCACGCGCGGTGGTTTCGCTGACTTGCGTTCGGTTCACGATTGGAACCGCGGTTTTATTGCCAATCCGGCTTACGTGCGGTACGAAAAAACAGCGAGCGAGATTGATCGCGCTATGCGTTTTGTGACCGCGGCCGGGGTCGACGGCGCGCAGCTGGCAGAAACGCAAATTTATTCTTCCCACGAAGGCCTGGTGCTGCCCTTCGAGGAAATTATGATGCGCATCGATTCGCGTACCCACGATCCTTACCTCACCTCCGCCCACTTCCTGTGGATCGGGGAACGCACCCGGGATGTCAACGGTGCCCACGTGGAGATGTTCTCCCACGCACGTAACCCGATCGGGGTGAAATTAGGTCCGACGACGACGCCAGATACCGCTCTCGCCCTTATCGACAAACTCAATCCGGAAGGCGAACCGGGCCGACTCACCTTCATTACTCGCATGGGGGCTGGTCGCGTGGAAGAAGCCCTGCCGCCCCTGGTGGAAGCGGTGCAGCGTGATGGCCGCCCGGTTACCTGGGTTTCGGACCCCATGCACGGAAATACCATCAAAGCATCCAATGGAATTAAGACCCGCCGCTTAAGCGATATCATGGCGGAAATCCGCGGGTTCTTCGCGGTCCACGAAGCTTTAGGTAGCCATCCGGGCGGTATCCACGTGGAACTGACCGGGGATGACGTGACAGAGGTGCTGGGTGGCTCGGAAGAAATCTTCGAAGAGACCCTGACCGAACGCTACGAATCCTTGGTCGATCCGCGTCTCAACCACCAGCAGTCCCTCGAGCTGGCTTACCAGCTGGCCGAAATGCTGCGCGACGTCCACCTGTAAAACGGGGCGCGCCGCAGCCTGGGATCGCAGTGGCCCTGCTTGGGTGCGTCCCGTGACTGAATGACCGGGTGCCAGCGCGAGTGCGGCCTGGCTACCGCGCCGCAATTATGAGGGTGATGTGCTGCCCGGAGGCAGCACTCACTCCCGGTCCGGGATCCTGGCGCAACACGGTGCCCGGCGCGGCCGCCCGGGTTTCCCGGTAGCGCACCTGCACCTGGAACCCCGCTTTTTCTAGCACGGCACGCGCCTCTGCCTCCGCCATATCCGCCACGTCGGGAACGGCTGCATCACGGGTTGCGCCGGCAATAAGAAGTTGAACCGTGCTCCCCGGGCGCACTCGGCTACCTGCCTCCGGATCGCTACCCAGCACGGTACCCGGTAGCGCCCCGCTCCCGCCCCGCACCTCCGTCTCCACTGTTAGCCCGAGGGCCTCCATCTGGCCACGCGTTTGGGTGAGCCCGGTGGCAAGTTCGGGAATCGTCACCCGTGCCCACGGGCCCGCCGTGAGAGCCCACGTCGCGCCGCCTGCCCCAGCAAGCAACGCGATTGCGCATACCCAGGCGGCAATCCGCCACGCGCGGGCGCGCCGCCGCCCAGCGCTACGCTGCCGTGGTTTTCCCGCGCCGCGCTGCGGTCGGGCCGTACCTTGTTGCGAGCCAGCCTGGCTCACCTTTAATTTCCGGGTGGGGCGGAGGACTGACGGGGCACGGTGCGCAGGTGCGTGCACCGGAACGGTTGCATCCGCGCCAGCATTGAGCGTGGCGGCGCGCTCCGTGCTTGCGGCAGCCGCGGTCTCCAGTTCAGCGCCACCAACACCGCCAGCCACATCCTCACGGTGCACCGGCTGCGGGCGGCGCGGCGTGACCGGAATGCGCCGTAGCGCGGCATCATCAGCGATGCTAGCCCGCAGCCCCCGCAGCAATTCGCGGGCCTCTCCGGCGCTTGCCGGGCGATCCGCCGGATTTTTCGCGGTGAGCACCCCGATAAAAGAATCCACCTCCGCCGGCAACCACGGATTATCCCCCGCAAGGCGCGGTAAATCTTCCCGCGCTTGTGCCGCCGCGAGCTGGGCGGCTGAGTATCCGGCCCAGGGCAGGCGCCCGGCAAGTAACTCAAAGAGCACCAGGCCGGTGGCGTAAACATCGCTAGCCGGGCTCGCCGCCCGCTGCTCCAGAATTTCCGGTGCGGTATAAGCCAGGGTTCCCCAGCGCGGCAGCGCCCCCGAGGATGCGCTCACCGCATGGGCGAGTCCGAAATCGGTGACCGTCACGGCGAGCTGGGGAAGGCTAATGGGGGAGGGTTGCGGGCAGGCGTCGTCGAATAAAATATTTTCCGGCTTGATATCCCGGTGAATAATGCCGGCCCGGTGGGCAGCGGCCAGACCCTGGAGGACCTGATCGCAAATCTCCAGGGCGGTGCCGAGCTGGAAGGATCCCAGGCGCTCCAGCTCGTGGCGCAGCGTGGGCCCGGGGACGTATTCCATGACGAGGTAGGCACGCTCGGTTGCGCCGTCGTTCCACATCCCACGGTCGTAAATGGTGACGATATGCGGGCTACTCAGCGCGGCGACCGCCCGGGCTTCCCGCCGGAAGAGCCGGGTGAAATCATCAAGGGCCGCTAGGTCGGGGTGCATAATCTTGATCGCCACCACGCGATCGAGCTTCGTATCGTAGCCGCGGTACACCGTGGCCATCCCGCCGCGCGCCACCGGGGCGTCGAGACGGTAGCGGCCCTCAAGCCACCCGGACGGCAGGGAAGGAATAGTCACACACCTAGGGTAGCGCGCCGCCTCAAAACGCCGCGTTTAGAAACTCTTAGCTGCGCGCAAGATCCGCAGCACGTACTTTTGGGTAGACGGGTACGGCCCCGCCTCCCGCAGGCGCGCCAAACCCTGGTAGTAGGCGGCAATAGCCTCATGCGTACTGGCGGTGTGGCGCTGCAAATAGCGGATAATCGCAACGCCTGCGGTGATATTATCCGCGGGAATAAGCCAGTCCAGATCCCGGCCGACCATCCGCCCCGCCCATCGCGAAGCCGCGGGAATCAGCTGCATCACACCCGCCGCCCCGCTGGGGGAGAGCGCGCGGGAATTGAAACCGGATTCGATATAGGCATGCGCCATTGCAAGTCGAGGATTGACGCCCATAAGCGCCGCCGTATCACGCACCATCTTCTGCGTTTCCGCCCGGCTCGGGGCGATAATCGCATTCAAACGCGCCGCGATTTCCGCGTGCGAAAGTTCGTAGCGCGGGGCCGGTACCTGCGCCCGCAAACGCGCCAGATTCGCCTTCGATCCCACCATTTCTCACTTCCTGGCCGGTGCGGGGGACATTCGATTGCGCCCCGGCCGCTGTTCCACTTGTGACAATAGTGCACTGTTGTGAAAATGTCACCAGAATGTGACGATTTTGTAATGGCGACGACGCCGCGCCCTCGCCCACCTGCGCGCCTGCGCGGCCGCGGCATTAAGATGGGAAGCGTGGAAAAAGAGAATACAACTGTGACGTGGTTGAGCCTTCCGGAGCTGGCCGATTACCTCAAGACCGATCTGCGTACGGTACGCTCCCAGCTGCGCGATGCCCGTTTCCTGGCGGTGCGGCGCGGGGAAAATAACGCCCTCTACGCCGACGCGGGACAATTCGTGATGAAAGACGGGCAGCGCGTGCCGCTACCCTCGCTGCGCGGCACCATTATTTCCCTGCGCGATGCCGGGTATAACGATGACGAAGCCCAAGAATGGTTGCGGCGCTTCGAACCGGAACTACGTGACACCCCGCTGGGTGCACTCATTGCCGGGCACACCCACGCGGTGCGGCGCGTCATCGCCGGCCTGGCCTTCTAGTGGGTGCGTGAACGCAGGCGCTGGAGGAGTTCCCCTAAGCTGTCGCGGGCGGCCTCGTTCAGGCGCGGCAAGATAGCCCGTGCACGATCTTCACGGTGGCGAATCATGTTTTCCACGTGAGCCCGCGCTCCAGAGTCCTCCATGAGGGCCTGAGCACGAGCGACGTCGTCGCCCTCCAACCGTTTCCCGCGTAAGGACCGCAGCCACCGGGCATCCACCTCGCTGACCCGCTCCAGCGTTTCGAGGAAGAGGAAGGTGTTTTTCCCTTCGGTGAGGTCATCACCGGCAGGTTTACCCGTGATAGCTGGATCCCCGAAAATCCCGAGGATGTCATCGCGCAATTGGAAGGCCTCACCGAAAGGCGTGGCAAAAGCCCGCAAATCTGCGATTGTTTCCGGCTCGGGCGGCTCGGCGAGCGCCGCCCCGATGAGCAGGGGGAAGAGTGCGGAATACGACACCGTTTTATGCGTGATAATCGCGCTGATATCCTCCCGGGTAGCCGCGCGGGTGTATTCGCAGCGGATATCGAGGAATTGGCCGATGCCCACGTCCTCGCACATGGTGAAAAACGGCTCGAGGGGAGCACTACGCCCGGCACTCACCGCTTCCTGGGAAGCCAGCGCTAGCACGGCATCGCCCACAATCAAACCGGAGCGGAAACCGTAGCGCTCGGGGGAACCATCCCAACCGGATACGCGGTGATAATTCTCCAGCTCCGCATGTACCGTGGGGACCCCGCGGCGGGTGGCAGAAGCGTCGATAATATCGTCGTGAATAAGGGCCGCGAGCTGGAAAAGCTCCACGGCCGCGCCCAAACGCACCGCCGCCACCATATCCGGGCAAGTAGGCTCCGGGAGAGTGGCCAGCATCCCGGCCCGCACCAACCGCGCCCGGGTCCGCTTACCCCCGGCCGCAAGTGCGGTAACCGTATTGATGAAATCCTCCACCTCGGGCTGATTCCAGCGACGCAAGGAATCCAAACGCGCCTCGATACGGCTATCAACCCCGTTGGTGAAATCGCGAGTGCTCCACTCCATTGCTCCTGCTCCGCTTCTTTTATCCACAGATCCGTGAGGTGCGCGCCCCATCCACAGGGTACCGGCACTCGCGAGCACGCGGTTGCCGAAGCTGGTTATCTAGCCCTATGGACACAATCACACTTCATCATCCGCGCGATGCCCTCGCTGTTATTCCCCATCTGCTGGGCTATCACCCGCGCCACCACTTCGTACTCTTCGGGGGAAGCCCGGAATTGCATCGGGGTCTGGGCCCGGAAGGTGAGGAACTACCGCAATGGTTCGGTTCGCTGGAATCTTCGCAGCGTCCGGAAGTTGCCGTGGCCGGGGGTGAAACGCCACTCATTCGGGTAGATCTGCGTGCCGGCCCTATCTCGCCCTATGTTGCCCGGCAAATAACTGACACGGTAGCTGCCTGCCGCATGTTCAGCTGCGTGGCGGTGGTCTACTGTCCAAGTTTTATTCGCTTCGCTCACACCCGTGAATTTGCTTCGGTGCTGGCCCTCCTTGAGCTGCTCTGCGCTGCTCTTTCCCGACTCTGGGACGGTGACCCGGGCACTCGCGATGCGTGGAGCTGTGATTTTTTTATTGCCGATAACGAAGGGTTTATGGATATGGGAGAAGAAACATTTTGCCGCTGGGAAGAATTGGAATCTACCGAGGCGGCGGCTGCTCTCGTTTACAAGGGGTCGGCACCTCTGGAAGAAGAACCGCGCCGGGATATCGTCAAGGCCAGCCCCACTCGAATGCGTAATACCGCCATAGTCTTGGAAGAAGCGCGCGGGGAGGAAGACACAGCACTGGAAGAGCACTGGGATATGCTCCTTGCTCGGGTGGTGCGCCGCCGCCAAGCCGGCCCACCGCGCATCACCACCCGCGAAGCGGGGCGAGCCTTGGCCGGGCTCTTACGCATCCCTATTCGGGACAAAATCTTGCAGGTCTCCCTTGAGCATGATCCGCTGTTACCGATGTCTTCCGTTGATCCCGCGGTGGGTTTTGCTACCGGGGTGGGGGAGCGTCCCAATATTGTGCGGGCTTTAGGGATGATGGCGCTTCTGGATGAATTGGCTCGGCTGGCTCCGGAAGGAGTGGAGGTCCCCTATGCGTGCTCGGCCTATTTAGCCTGGTGGGTGGGGCAAAATTCCATGACCGCGCTGCGCGCTCAGGAAGCGCTGGAGATAAATTCAGGCTCGCGCCTGGCGCGCATGCTCAAAGATGCGGCCGAATGGAACGCATTGCCTCCCTGGTTGGTAGGCGCGAATGAGGGCGGGAGGTGCTCGCGCGCCAAAGCTGGTGGTAGCGATGAGGCGGAAGTGGATAGGGGCGGTCCTGGAAACGCGGATGGTGACGGGCATGGTGAAGCGGCTACACCGTGCGGTTCGGAGGATATTGAGTCGGAAGCTCTGGACCGAGAGCCGGAAACTATGGACCGGTACGGACCTGGCAGGCAAGCAGCCTAAGTGGCTGGGTGCGTGAAGTAGGTATGTGCACCGGTGGGGGAGTTCGCGGCAGCGGAAGTTCACGCAGGCGTGGAAGTGGGACAACTATAGTCGCCGAGGATAAGAATGCCGTGTGATGATCGGCACCTTAGGGAGGGTGGGGAACAAAAAGTGGGTGGGGTGCGTTCCGCTAAGTAGCTCTTTGGGGTGGATACCCCGTGCCGGTTTTCGGCATTCGTTGATAACACTAGGGAAAGGTCTCACGTGGCCACAAAGTCTGCCAGTGCACAAGAAACCGCTGCCGTGGAAAAGGACACCGCGGTCTCCGCATCCGCTTCGGGTACGAAGAAGAAGGCGGCCTCTCGCTCCTCCAGTCGCACGGCATCGGCCACCTCGGCAGCTACCGCTTCTGAAAGCACAACGGCTGCGAAGAAGCCGGCGGCCAAGAAGGCCGGTACAGCCAAGGCCACCACTACCAAGAAGGCGGGCACTAAGCAGACCACCTCTAAGGCAAGCGAATCGAAGGCCTCCGAATCCAAGGCCGCTTCTTCGGCATCTTCCACGAAGAAGGCCACCACCGCGAAGTCGGCTGCGGCGAAGTCTGCAGCCTCAAAGTCCACCGCGGCGAAGAAACCGTCCGCGAAGAAGGCAGTCGCTGAAAGCGAGGCATTGGAAACGGCACCGTCCGCCGCGGAGGCGAGCGCGGCCGCAACGGAAGCTACGGAGGATAAGCCTGCTTCTAAGAAGCCGGCCACTCGCAAGGCGTCTACGAAGAAGACAACTTCGAAGGCCTCCGAATCCAAGACGGCTTCCACCGCGAAGAAAGCTACCTCGAAGCGCGCCACCGCTAAGCAGGAAGAACCGGAAGATCCTGAAGAACATGAGGATCTCGAGGATGAAGATTTCGATGTCGATGCTGAAGATGTTGATGCCGAGGATCTAGACGACGATCTCGAGGATGATGAGGATCCCGAGCACGATTCTGAGGACGCCGAAGAGGAGCCCGAGGAAGAAGAAGAGGACGAAGCCGATAAGGAAACGGATAGCGTCGCTAAAACAGAAACAACCGGGCGTAATTCCCGAGGTGGGTTCACCGTTAAGGACTCCGATGATTCGGATGAACCGGCGGTGCGCGTTCACGTTGCCGGTGCCACCGCGGATCCGGTCAAGGACTACCTCAAGCAGATCGGTAAAGTTCCCCTGCTCAACGCTGCGGAAGAAGTGGAACTCGCCAAGCGGATCGAGGCCGGTCTCTACGCCCAGCACCTGCTTGATCAGGGCAATCTCGATAAGGAGAAGGATCACGCCTATATTCGTGAACTGCGGATTATCGCCCGCGATGGCAAGCACGCCAAGAACCACCTGCTCGAAGCGAATCTTCGCCTGGTAGTTTCCCTGGCTAAGCGCTACACGGGCCGCGGGATGCTCTTCCTTGATCTTATTCAGGAAGGGAATTTGGGGCTGGTGCGCGCCGTCGAAAAGTTTGACTACGCCAAGGGCTACAAGTTCTCCACCTACGCTACCTGGTGGATTCGCCAGGCCATTACCCGTGCTATGGCAGACCAGGCTCGTACCATCCGCATTCCGGTGCATATGGTCGAAGTCATCAACAAGCTCGCGCGGGTTCAGCGCCAAATGCTCCAGGAACTCGGGCGGGAACCAACCACCGAGGAACTGGCGAAAGAACTGGATATGACCGAAGAAAAGGTCGTCGAAGTTCAAAAGTACGGCCGGGAACCCATTTCCCTGCACACCCCGCTCGGTGAAGATGGCGATTCCGAATTCGGTGACCTCATTGAGGATTCCGAAGCGGTGGTCCCGGCGGATGCCGTCGGCTTCACCCTGCTCCAAGAGCAGCTCCATCGTGTTCTCGATACCCTGTCCGAACGGGAAGCCGGGGTGGTTTCGATGCGCTTTGGCCTCACCGACGGCCAGCCGAAAACCCTGGACGAAATCGGCAAGGTTTACGGGGTTACCCGCGAACGCATTCGCCAGATCGAATCCAAGACCATGTCTAAGCTGCGCCACCCGAGCCGTTCGCAGGTGCTGCGCGACTATCTGGAGTAAAACCAGGCGCGGCAGGTTCCCGGCGCGCGCGGCGCACACCGGGAAACTCCACCTCAAATAGCGGGGTGGGCCAAATAATCTCAGCGGCGTGGAGGCGAGCATCGTCCCACGCCGCTGCTGTTATTTCCCGCCCGTCTCGGCTGTAAGCATGGGTGGCGTAGCGCTCTCCGCGTGCCTCCCGGCGCAGATATTCCGCCAGGAGCCGCCCGCACATGCGCGCATCCGTGATGGCGCGGTGATGTTCTTCTATCTCTATTCCCGCACGCTGGGCCACGGCCATAAGGGAATGGCGCCCCTCAGGAACGTAAATGCGCGAAAGATCCATCGTGCACACTGCGGCGCTGAGCGGGATACGTAGCGGGCTTCCGGCGCGGCGAAAAGCCTCGTTAAGGAAACCCAGGTCAAAGCGGGCATTATGCGCCACGAGAATACGCCCGCGCAGCAACCGTTCCACGTGGGGGAGCAGTTGTGAGAACGACGGCGCCTGTGCCACTTCCGCAGCGTGTACTCCGTGAATCTCCGTAGCTCCCATGGGCCGCAGCGGGTTCACCAGGCTTTCCCATTCGCGCTCCGGCTTGCCTTGCTCATCTAGAAGCACCACCCCGATCTCTACAATCCGGTCAGCGCGCGCATCTAAACCGGTGGTTTCCAGATCGAGGGCAGCGTAGCCAGAAGAAATACCGTGCGCCTGAGAAACACCCATGCGTTCAGCTTACCGAGAGCACGGGCCCGGGGTGATCTTCTCCTCAGGAATAAGCGCGCCCTTTTATGCTTTGATAGGTATGTGAGTACTACATTGACTGAATTAGCTCCCTTGACCGCGCAGGATCGTTGCGATGCCTGCGGAGCCCAGGCTTACGTTCGGGTACGCCTGCCTTATGGAGAACTTTTCTTCTGCGGCCATCATGCTTCCCAGCACCTCGATAAGCTGCGTGAAGATGCCCTTGAGATTCAAGACGAACGCGAAAATATCGCCTAGCTTCTCTTCGATCTCACCACCAGCGGCCCACCCGGGCCGCTTTTTCGTGGTCAAGCCGAAACCCACGGTATTGACGTGCCAATAGTGGATGAGTTTTCCGTTCTGCCAGTAGGCTTAGGGAAGTTGATCGTTGCTGGCGAGATACCCGGAAAGGGAATGTGATGAGCACTCAGATGCACCCAAACGATAATCTCACTACTGTTCAGAGAAGCGTGGAGAGCAAAGTCCAGGTATCTGGCCAGGATATTCCGGTGGAATCGAATGCTTTGGATGCTCAGCGAGAATCAACGCGCAGCGTAAACGCTTTCGATGAGCTGCTCGCCGAATACCGGGATTTATCCGATTCGGTACGTGCGCAAGGCAACTTGTTTGAGCAACTCATCCGCTCATATCTTCTCAAAGACTCGCAGATGAGCCGCCAATTTGGCGCGGTGTATCTGTGGCGTGACTGGCCCGGGCGGGCCGGACGGCCCGATACCGGCATTGATCTGGTTGCAATCGATATCGAAGACATGCCCGAAGATGGCAGCGAACCAGACGCGCATACACCGGCCGTAGCTATCCAATGTAAGTTCTACGAGCAGGGCCGTACCATCAGTAAGGCCCAGCTTGATTCTTTCCTTGCGGACTCGGGTAAAGAACCCTTCAAGCGCCGGATTTTCGTGGAAACCACGGGTGTGCCCTGGGGAGCTAATGCAGAAGATGCGATCCGAGGCCAGAGCAAACCCGTCACTCGTATCGGCCTTACCGATTTGCGTAACTCCGATATTGACTGGAGCACATATTCTTTCGCGAAACCTTCCGAAACTCCGCAGCTCAAGCCGCGTAAAACGCTGCGGGACCATCAGGTCAACGCGATTCGTGATGTGTTTACCGGCTTCCAGGATCATGATCGCGGAACTTTGGTTATGGCTTGTGGAACGGGTAAAACATTTACGGCTCTGAAAATAGCCGAACGGCTCACCGATGATTTGGGCGGGAGCGCCCGGATCATGTTCATGGTTCCCTCCCTCGCGCTGATGAGCCAGACCTTGAATGAGTGGGCTGCTGAAGTTCAAGTTCCGTTCTCCGCCTGGAGTGTGTGCTCAGATACGAAAGTGAACCGGAAACGCCAGGAGCGCCAGGACGTGGCGGATATCGCGATGGTGGACTTGAAAACTCCGCCAACAACCAAGCCGGCCACCCTTGCCGCATCCTTGATTAAGCACGCGGGGGGGGGGTGGACTCCAGGTAATCTTCGCGACGTATCAGAGCATTGATATCGTTCACCAGGCCCAAGAGTTGGCCGGTAATGATTGGCGTGATTTCGATCTGATTATTTGCGATGAAGCCCACCGCACCACCGGCGTCACCCTCACCGGGGAAGATGAATCCTATTTCACCCGCGTTCACAATAACGACTACCTGCGGGCTGATAAACGCTTGTATATGACCGCCACCCCGAAGATTTTTAATCCGAAAGTTAAAGACGCGGCGAAAGAAAAAGATGCAGTCCTCGCCTCTATGGACGATGTCGCGTTGTTCGGCCCGGTCTTCCACCGCCTCGGGTTCGGAACTGCGGTGAGCTTGGGTCTGCTCACCGATTACAAAGTTGTTGTTCTGGCGATCCCAGAAGACCAAGTCACCCCGATCTACCAACAGGGCGCCACCTACGGGGAGCTTCCGCTACCTGAGACAGCGAAACTGGTGGGATGTTGGAACGCGCTTGCTAAACGTAAAAGCGGTTTCACGGACATCCAGTACGGAAGTGATACGACGCCGATGCACCGGGCGGTTGCCTTCGCGAAGGATATTAAAACCTCCAAGCAGATCGCATCTGAGTTCCCGGAGCTCGTCAATAAGCATTTGCGAAACCTCATGAATAATGAGGTCAGTGATGACCTGGGTGTTCAGTGCCGTCATGTTGATGGAACGATGAATGCCATTGAGCGCGGGGAAGCTCTTGATTGGCTGAAAACAGATGTGGAGAGTGAACATCCGGTCTGCCGGATTCTCACTAACGCGCGCTGCCTTTCCGAGGGGGTAGACGTGCCGACCTTGGACGCGGTGTTGTTCTTGAATCCGCGCCGCTCTCAAGTGGATGTGATCCAGGCCGTTGGCCGGGTCATGCGTAAGGCTGAAGGAAAAGAATTCGGGTATATTATCCTCCCCGTTGCGGTTCCTGCTGGGACGACACCGGAGGATTCCCTCAGCGATAACCAGCGTTACGCGGTTGTATGGCAGGTACTCCAAGCTATCCGCGCCCACGATGAAGATTTTGAAGCCAAGCTGAACGCTAGCCAATACAACGGCACGCTCCCGGAAAACATCATCGTTGACTACGTTGACCTCAAACCCGCACCAAAGGTTGATCCGTTCTCTGGAAGCGCTGGAGGCGATGACACTGAAGTTATTGATGGTGGTTCGGGCTCCGGGCCCGGGGGCGAATCCGATAGCCGTCAAATGCAGTTGGAGCTCTTCCTCCAGGCCAACGAATGGAAGGATGCTGTCTACTCGAAAATCGTGAAGAAGGTTGGGGACCGGCTGTATTGGGACGACTGGAGCAAGGATATCGGTGATATTGCAAGCCGCTATATCAACCTAATCGAACAGCTTCTGGAAGACCCGATCAATCAGGATTACTTCACGTCTTTCGTTACGGCCCTGCAGAAAACCCTCAATCCGGCAGTGGACGGGGCGCAGGCGGTTGAAATGCTAGCTCAGCATCTGATCACGAAGCCTTTGTTCGACGCGATGTTCCCCTCTCAGGAATTCACTTCCCAGAACCCGGTGAGCCAGGCCATGCAGAACATTTTGGACCGGCTCGCCACCAATAAGGTGTTCGAGACTGAGCGCGAGCCGTTGGCTAAGTTTTATGACGCAATGACGCAAAAGATCCGTGCTGTCACAACGCTTGACGGCAAGCAGGAGATCATGCGTACCCTTTACGACAAGTTCTTCGCGAAAGCATTCCCGTCTATGCAAGACCGCCTGGGCATCGTCTTCACGCCTGTCCCGGTGGTGGACTATATCTTGCGCTCGGCTGACGTGGCACTGCGCCGTCATCTAGGGAAAAGTTTAGGGGATGAGGGGATCTCCATTATCGAACCCTTCCTGGGTACGGGTACCTTCATAACCAGGCTCCTGCAATCTGGCCTCATTAAGCCTGAGCAGTTGGAACGTAAGTACTTGCGGGAAATTTTCGCTAACGAAATCGTGCTGCTCAGCTACTACATTGCTTCTATCAATATCGAAGAGGTCTATCGCCAGATTCGGATTGAGCAAGGTGCGGGGGATGAGTACGTGGAATTCCCTGGCCTCAGCTTGACGGACACGTTCCAAATTCACGAAGAAGAAAACCGATTTGACGAGGTGGGGGACTTCGCTGCCAATATGGAGCGCGTCGCGCGCCAAAAAGAAGCGAAAATACGCGTTGTGGTGATGAACCCGCCTTACTCTGCCGGGCAGAAGAGCGCGAACGATAACAACCAAAACCTGAAATATGCATTCTTGGATAAGCAGATCGAAAGCTCGTATGCCGCTAGATCAACGGGAACCAATAAAAACAGCCTCTATGACTCCTACTACCGGGCTTTGCGGTGGGCAACTGACCGTATCGGCCCCGAGGGTGTCATCGCTTTTGTTTCAAACTCCAGTTTTATCGACGGCAATACCGCGGACGGAGTACGTCTGAGTTTGGTTGAGGAGTTCTCTGATATTTACGTTTATAACCTGAAGGGGAATCAACGTACTCAAGGGGAGCGCTCTCGCCAGGAAGGCGGAAAGATTTTTGGTAGCGGATCGAGAACCGGGGTCGCTATTACTGTTCTCGTCAAAACTTCCGATAAGTCCGGCCCGTGCAAGATTCATTATGCCGAGATTGCTGATTATCTGGCCCGGCAAGAAAAACTCGATGTCTTGAGCGAAGAGAACTCGATTGCTGGCACCGATTTCGAGGTCATTACCCCGAATAGTCACGGCGACTGGATCAACCAGCGTGACGATAGGTACCTTACTTACCAGCCGATTGGAGACAAAGTCACTAAGGGCAAAACAGATACGCTTGGCTTGTTCATCCAGTATTCGCGTGGTCTTGCCACTGCCCGGGACGCATGGTGCTACAACTTCTCGAAGCCCGCCGTCGCTGAGAATATGCAGCGCATGATCTCTAACTACAACACCGAGGTTCAGGAATCTAGAACTTCAGGAGATGCTAACGGAGACCCAACGCGCATCTCATGGAACCGGCAGTTGTACAGGGACTTGGATAAACGTAAGTTGCATATTTTCCGTTCAGAATCGGTACGTTCTGCTATCTACCGTCCCTTCTGCAAACAGGCGGTTTACTTTGATCGGTCAATGAATGACATGATCTACCAGCTTCCGCATATTTTCCCCACACCGGCCCAACCGAATCTGACGGTGGGACTAAACGGAACCGGGATGTCTAAAGAGTTCGCGGTTTATATGTCGGATACCTTGCCTGATGTTCAGCTCATGCCTAATGGTCAGCAATTCCCCCTCTACACCTGGGAACACGTCACCGATAATGACCCTCAAGGTTCACTTCTTGAGGGTCAAGTCCTGGTTAGTGGTGTATCTGTGTTCTCGAATCATGATTGTCATTGTCTGGTTTCGATACTAATAAGGACTGGATATCAGACACAGGTCAAGCAATAATTTCCT